>CAITNU010000102.1 GCA_903893865.1 uncultured Microcaldota archaeon | reverse complement strand
CACAAACGCGTCTGAGAAAGCGAACAAACGAAACTAAGTTTGCCCCACCGTTTTTTCGCTGGTTAGATACTGCACGAACCTATTTAAAAAGCTTGCCCTGAATGAAACTACTGAAAACGGGTTAAAATCACCCGAATTTATAAAGAAATGCAAGTTGTTTATAAAGAACCTCCCGGGCAGCAACGTTATGCGACCAGCGCAGCGACCGCTAGCGGAAACGAGATCGTCGCGTCGCCTACGACGGTGACGGCTTTGCCGCGTTCCTTGATTTTGCCCCAAGACTTCGCTTCCTGCACTTGCGCGCCGCTGAGCGAGCCGTCGAACGGCGAAGCGGTAGTGAAATAAACCGAGTACTCTAGTCCGCCGCGCAGGATGTTCGCGCCTATCGTGTGGTGTTTCGCAATGCCGCCGCCGAGAATAACTGCGCCTGTTTTCTTCGCACTCAACACCAAGGTTGCTAGTTTCTTGAAGTCGCCCGTCTCGTCGAGCACGAAGTCGGGGTAGTCCTGCTTGAAAAAGTGTAGTTGCAGTCCGAGAGCCGAATCAACGAATCCAGGAACGAAGACGGGCGTTCCCCGCTCGAGGCACGCGCGCAGGAAAGAATTCTTATCGTTCAAGCACAACTCGCTCGCGAGTTCGCGCACGAAATCGCTCGTCGCCCACACTTTGCGCTTCTCGTAAAGCTTGCGAAACACGGGTTGCACTTTTTTTTCGAGGAGCGCGTAACGATCGTTCGGAACGAGGATATTGCCTAAACGATTAATCTTCTTTTTGTGCAGCGCGACGTCATCAAGAAAAAACGAGCCTTGCAAGTAAGGCGCGTGGCTTTTAATCAAATCGTGGTCGATTGCTCCGCCAGTAGTGAGCACCGCGTCGACGCGAGCTTCGCGAATGAATTGCGCGAGCACGCCGCGCAAGCCGCTTGCGACGAGGTTCGCGGTGAAAGCGAAAAAGCGCGTGCATTTAGCGTCGTCGCGCATTTCGCGCATAATGCTGACGGCGCTTCCGAGTTCGCTCGCCTGGAAGCCGCACGACGCGAGCTTGCGCACGAGTGCGGACGCGTTTTCGCGCGAATCAACCGTGAAGTCTTTGACTGGATTCATTGAATTCAAAGCCATAATCAATTCCACCTATAACCAATCCCACCTAATACGATTTTAAACCACTTCGGGCTTAAATAACAGTTCCTTTTAACCGGCAATTCATTTGGGAACCGAGTGAGAAAAAATGCGTTTGCTGCAATTGCACTGCGATTACATCGCTTTCAAGCCGAAAAGCAAGGCGCTTAAGACTGCGGCCGAGCTCTCGCCCGAAGAAAAAAAAGGCGTGCGAGTCGAAGACGTAGTCGTGCTCTTCACCTCGTTCGAGGCTGGCGATGACGAGCGAGTGCTCGAGGAAGCGGCGCGCCTAGTCGAAAAAGATTTTCGCGACGTGCACGCGGCAACGCTCCTCGTTTACCCGTACGCGCATCTCAGTAGCAACCTCGCGCCGCCGGCGCGGGCGGTTGAGTTGCTCGACGAGTTCACGAAAATCGTGCGGCGCTTCGCGCCCAGCGCGCAACGCGCGCCCTTCGGCTACTACAAGGAATTCGAGTTGAAGTGCAAGGGTCACCCGCTCGCGGAACTTTCGAAGACGGTGACGAGCGAAACAATCGAGGGCAAAGCGGAACGCTTAGGCGCGAAACAAATTGTTGTTGAGGACGCGGTTAAGGGAAAGGAAAAATCTTGCGAAGCGGTTGAGAGCGAATCCCTCAAGAAGGAAGCGGCTGTGAAAAGCAAATTCTTCGTGCTTACGCCTGAAGGCGAACTCATTCCCGCGGACTCGTTCGATTTCGGGCGCGCGGGCGGGGACGGCGGGGATTTCGCTAAATTCGTTCGCTACGAACTGCAGAAAGAACGCGTTTACGTTTGCGAACCCGCGCACATCAAGCTCATGAAAGAGCACGAACTCGTTCGCTACGAGAGCGCGAGCGACTCCGGCAATTTCACGTGGCTTCCGAAAGGACGGCTCATAAAGCGCTTGCTCGAGAAAGCGATAAGCGATTTCTGCGTGGATTACGGCGCAATGGAAGTAGAGACGCCCATAATGTACGCTTTCGACCATCCCGCGCTGAAAAAATACTTGAACCGTTTTCCGGCTCGGCAGTACGTCGTCAAGAGCGACGACCGCGAATTCTTCCTGCGCTTCGCCGCGTGCTTCGGCCAATTTTTGATCAATCGCGACATGACTATTTCCTACAAGCAGTTGCCGCTCAAAATGTACGAGCTCACCCGCTACTCTTTCCGCCGCGAGCAAAGCGGCGAACTCTGCGGACTGAAACGTCTCCGCGCGTTCACGATGCCGGATATGCACACGATTTGCCGCGATCTCGCGCAGGCGCGCGAGGAGTTCGCGAACCAGTTCGACGCGAGCACGCAGTGGCAGGAGTTCATGGAAATTCCGTTCGAAACCGTATTCCGCTCGCAAACCGACTTTTTCGAGGAAAACAGAGAGTGGTACGTCAAGATGACTCGCCGCATCGGCAAACCCGTTCTCGTAGAACTCTTCAAAGAGCGTTACGCTTACTTCATCACGAAATTCGAGCACAACTTCGTGGATACCGCGAACAAAGCAGCGGGACTCAGCACAGTGCAAATCGACGTCGAGAACGCGGATAACTACGAAATCTCGTTCGTCGACGAGGACGGCAGCAAAAAGCGCCCGCCGATTCTGCACACGAGCATAAGCGGCGCAGTCGAGCGAGTCGTTTTCGCCTTGCTCGAACGCGAAGCCGCGGCCGCCAGCCGCGGCGGCGTGCCGCAATTCCCGTTGTGGCTGAGCCCAACGCAAGTCCGCTTGGTGCCCATAAGCGAAAAACAGAATGCGGCTTGCGAGGAAATCCTCGCGGCGCTCCAAAAGCAAAACATTCGCGCGGATTTCGACGACCGAAGCGAGTCGATGCAGAAGAAAGTGCGCGACGCGGAGCGCGAGTGGGTGCCGCTGACGTGCGTCGTCGGGGAAAAAGAAATCGCTAGCGGCAAGCTCGCGGTGCGCGTGCGCGGCAAACCCAAGCAGGAATTGCTTTCGGTTCAGGAAATCGAGGAGTTCGTGCGCAACGCGTGCGAAGGCAAGCCGTTCGAAAAAATGAGCGTTCCCGCGAAGCTCAGCAGAAGACCTAAATTCTGATTTCGCGTTTTTTCTGTTTTTTCACGCCTTTTAATTAAAAGCGCGCGTAAAACATTTCAAAGGGCCCGTAGCTTAGCCTGGATAGAGCGCTTGGCTTCTAACGCACTTCTTTCTTTTTGAAAAAAGAAAGACCTGCACTAGAAAGAAAAAACGAAAGGAAGAAACCAAGAGGTCGTGGGTTCAAATCCCATCGGGCTCGCTCGCTTTTCAAAAACCTATTTCTTGCGCGAGAAAAACCAGATTATCGCTAGAACGCCGATTGCGAGCGCGAGCGCGGAATAAGTCATCCACTGCTCATCTTCGCTCACAGCGCCCGCGGCGACGAGGCCCGTTCCCGCAGCCGGTTCGCCGGGTTTCGCGAAAACAGTTATCACGCCGTAAGACTCGTTCGAAGCGCCCGCATTCGACTCGTTCGACGCGTTTGCTTCTTCAACTGGGCTCGGGCTCGGTGACGGCGAAGCTTGAACGCTCGGCTTTGGAGCCGGCGAAGGTGACGGACTCGGTTTCGGCGAAGGACTCGGCGAAGGCGCCGGAGAAGGAGACGGTGCTTGCGTTTCGAGGCGCGCGATTTCGTCCTGCATTTCCAAACACGATTTCGTGAGCGCATCGAGCACCGCTTCGTAATCCGGCGTGAACGTGTTGCCTTCCCAGTAAACGAGGTAGTTCGGGTATTCTTTGCCGCTGGCTTTCGGACAGTAAAAAAGCGCGCTGAATTTTTCGGGCACAGGTCCGCTTTGATAGCATCCCTGGCAAGCGATGGCGGGCAAAACAAAGTGCACGTTAAAGCCGTTGAAGTAAGCGCTTTGAAGCATGTCGCCTATGTTGCGTTCCGTATTGATTTCAAAAATCTCGTTCCAAGGTTCGTTGCGGGGAGCGTAAACCGCCACGTAGTGAAAGATCGTGTGGTAAGGACCGAAGCCTTGCTTGTCAAAAACGATTCCAGTTGCGCTCGCATTCGACTCGTTGAAAACCGCGTTCTCGTTCGCGCTGATGCGAGCCGCGAGAACGTCGAGTTGTTGTTCCGTGCTCAAGTTCGCGGCTCCCGCAAAACCGGAAAAGCCAGCGGCTAGCGCAAGCAAAACCACGGCTACCAAGACAATACGAGAATGCAAAGCAAAAGTTGTTTTAGCGCTCGTTCCAGCCACGAGTAAAAAATGCCCGAACGCAAATATAAAACCGCTTGTTTAAACCTCGCAAACCCAAGTTTTTTATAGTTGCGGCGCTTGACGACTAAACGAGAATCAATCGAACGAAACCCACTTCGACCGAAAAACGCTTACGGAGAATGCGCTATGGAAGCGTTGACAGAACAAAAAGCCAAGCAAGAAAATGCTGAAACTCCAGTTCAACAAGCACAGCTGCCGCAGCCGAAGCAACAAATCGATTTGCTTTCTATCGTCGTGCAACCCACTTGGCGAGAATTTCTCGTCGACCTCGTTGCGCGCGAGAAAATGGATCCTTGGGACGTAGACGTTTGCGCCGTCGCGGATGCGTACCTCGGACGTCTTCGAAGCCTGCAAGCAATGGACTTGCGCGTTCCCGCGAACGTAATCCTCGCGTGCTCGATTTTACTGCGCCTCAAGGCGAACACGCTGTTATTCGAAGACGAGGACGACGCTGCAGGTGGCGACGCGGCTCCGCAACTCATCGAAGAAGAAATTCCTACTCTCGTGCTCCGTCCCGACAGGCCGCGTTCGCGCCGAGTAACGCTCGCAGAACTCTTAAACGCCGTCGAAGACGTAATGCGCGTAGGCAAGCGCTTCGTCCCGCTTCCGCCCGGGCTCGCGCAGGTCCTCGAACTCGAAACGCCGATTGAAAACATGGGCGAGCGAATGACGAACGTCCTCAACCGCGCGCAAGAACTCAAGGACGCGGAAGGACTGCTCCTTTTTTCCGCGCTCGTCGACGCGAGCCGCCGCGAACTCAATGGCCGCTCTCCAGAACGCTATGCCGATTCAGTCGTCGCGCACTTGCTGCCCGTCCTGCACCTAGTTCAAGAACAAAAAATGCTCGCGTGGCAAGACGAGTTCTTCGGCGAAATCTTTTTGCGCTTGATCGATGCGGAAGCGGAGAAGCGCCGCGAAGCGGAGGCGCTCGCGAAGCAAGCCGAAGAAAGCGCGAGCGCGCTGTAAACCGCTTTAATCTTCGGGCTGTTGCTCTGCTTTTGTTTTCTGGTTTTTACAGTTTGGCGAGCAGCCAGCACAAAACGCTCGCAATCGCCTTGATGAAGAAAGCGAAGCAAGCAACGAG
This sequence comes from uncultured Microcaldota archaeon, assembly GCA_903893865.1. Taxonomy (GTDB): domain Archaea; phylum Micrarchaeota; class Micrarchaeia; order Norongarragalinales; family Norongarragalinaceae; genus CAITNU01. The sequence continues at coordinate 9,477 of CAITNU010000102.1, read as the reverse complement.
CGAAGCAATGAAAATCGCGGTGAGCATCGAAAAATTGTTGTAAAACGCGACGAACGCGGGCGTCTGCCCCAAAACCTGCTTGATTCCGCTCGCCTGCACCGTGGGCGCCTGAGTTTCACCCACCTGCACGTCTGCGAGCAGCGCCGGCAAATCGCTTTGCGCCTTTGCATATACTGCCGCGACGATAGCATCCTGCATTGTCGTGCTTAACTTCTTGAATTCGGGAATGTCTTTAAACCATTTCGCCACGCTTTCATTGGTTACCACGCTGCGAATCATTGCCGGCGTAACGAGGCTTCCTAGCGTAACCGACTGGCCGCCGCTTTGGACTTGCAGTTGCGAAATCGATGCGGTCACGCCGCTGGAAATGAACGTGTCGATGTAAGCGTCCTTGTTAGCCGCAATCTGGTTGAACGCCACTAAAAAAGAGAGGACGACGAGGACGAGCACCGCCGTGCCAGCGGTACTGTAAATGCTCGAGAATTTCACTTGAGTGCGCAAGCTGGCAAGGAACGCCGCCGACGAGAGAGTGAGCGCCAGCGCGATGAACGCCAAAAGATATCCTGAAGAGTAAAAGAGCGACGCGATTCCCGCGATTACGAGCGTGGCAAGCGGCACGACGAGCGTTAATCCCCAGTTTTGTCCGAAGCCGTAAAACATGGCGAGCGCGAGCGCGAAAGAAAAGAGAAGCATGAAGAGTATGAATGAAATGCTCCACAACTTGGAAAGGTTGTACTGCAAGCGGCCTACGTCGACGATGTCGATAGTGTGGAAATTGCTTTTCTCGAACAACACGAGCGAGAAAGCGAAGAGCAGGAGCATTAAAAGCAAAAACGGAAGCTTTGCTTTGAAGTTGTCGTCTATGCGAATGCTTATGGAAGGCATGCGAATCGTAATCTCTTTTGCCTCGCTTTTAGGCGCCGCGCTTGCCGCATATTGCGGCTGCGATACCGCGCTCGATTTTTTTGTCGGCAAAGGTTGCGCGAGCATAGACTTCGCATCCTTCGAATCCCGCGCGTCTTGCGCGGGTTTGGTTCCGAAGGCTTTAGCCAAGCGAGACTGCGTTTCCGCCATGAAGCACCACCGTTTAAAGCAATTCAGTTGAACTTTATAAAAAGCGGAGATACGCCTAATTGCAAAGCAAAAGCGAAACGACCGAAACGAGCGAAATGCGAAATGCAAAGTATTAAAGCGCGGAAGCGCGTCAAACTCTTTCCTTCTTCGTTTTCAATCGATTTTTTACTAAAAGTGAAACGAATGCCTTCACCCAATTCAAGCGCTCTGGAAAAAATCAAGAGCTTGTTCGGCGCGGAGTCGCTGTGCAAACTAGAAAAAATCAATAACGAGGCGGTATTCGAGTTCGCCGCGGAATACGCTGCGCTGCTCGAGCCTGCAAGCGTTTTCGTTTCCGACGGCTCGCCTGACGACGTTGCCTACGTGCGCAGGAAAGCAATCGAAAACGCGGAAGAACGCGCTCTCGCGATGCGCGGGCATACGGCGCATTTCGACAATTATTACGATCAGGGACGCGACAAGGAGCACACGCGAATTCTCGTGCCGCACGGCACGCAACTCGGCGCGGCAATCGCGACGAAAGAACGCGACGAAGGATTGCGCGAGATACGCGAAATAATGGCTGGAATCGCGCGAGGACGCGAAGCGTTCCTCTGCTTTTACTGCCTCGGACCGACGCGCAGTGCTTTCTCGATTCCTTGCGTGCAACTCACGGATTCAGCGTACGTCGCGCACAACGAGAATTTGCTTTACAGGCAAGGATACGAAGAGTTTCTGCGGAATCCTAGCGCGCGCTTCTTCAAGTTCGTTCACTCGGCTGGCGAGCTCGACGAACGCCGCGTCTCAAAAAACATCGGCGAGCGACGAGTCTATATCGATCTGGAAGGCGAAACCGTGTTCAGCGCGAACACGCAATACGGCGGCAACAGCATCGGACTCAAGAAGCTAGCGATGCGCCTCGCTATTCGCCGCGCCGCAGCGGAAGGCTGGCTTACCGAGCACATGCTCGTCATGGCGGTTCACGCGCCGAAAAACGTTGGCGCTGGCGGCAAGCAACGGAAAGCGAAAACGAATAAAACGTATTTTACTGGCGCGTTTCCTTCCATGTGCGGAAAGACGAGTACCGCGCTCCTTGAAGGCGAGACGATTATCGGGGATGACATCGCTTACTTGCGCGCCGTGGGCGGAAAATGCATGGCGGTAAACGTCGAGCGCGGCGTGTTCGGCATAATCGAAGGAATAAACGCGGTCGACGACGCGCTGCAGTGGCGCGCGCTCGCAACGGGAAAAGAAGTGATTTTCTCGAACGTCCTCGTGACGCCTGAAAGCGAGCCGTACTGGACCGGCAAGTTCGGAAAAGAAAAAGAAAACGAAAAAGAAAAGGAAAAAGAAAAAATTCCCGCGCGAGGCGAAAACCATTCCGGCGCATGGTTTCTCGGCAAGCGAGACGAAAAAACGGGGAAAGAAATTCCGGCTTCGCACAAGAACGCGCGCTTCACTTTCTCGCTTGACGAGTTGCCGAATCTCGACGAAGCAATCGACGAGCCGGCGGGCGTGCAAGTCGGCGCCTTCGTTTACGGGGGACGCGACTCGGACACGAACGTTCCCGTCGAGGAAGCGTTTGATTGGGAGCACGGAGTCGTCACGAAAGGCGCGAGCCTCGAAAGCGAGTCGACTGCCGCCACGCTCGGAAAGGAAGGCGTGCGGGAAATCAATCCAATGTCGAACATCGATTTTCTTTCCGTGCCAATCGGCGAATACGTGAAGATGAATCTCGAGTTCGGCGGCAAACTCGAACCCCGGTTTCAGCCCAAAATTTTTTCCGTCAACTATTTCCTGCGCGATACGGCGGACGGTTCTTTTCTCACGAGCAAAATCAACGACGGAGAACGCATTCCGAACAAAGCAGTTACGGCAGCGTGGTTCAAGTGGATGAAGCTTCGCTGCGACAGCGAAGCAGAAGCGTTGACGACGCCGACGGGGCTGATTCCAAAATACGAGGATTTGCGCCGCGTTTTTGAGAGTGAGCTCGGCAAGCGTTACGGCGAAGCGCAGTACGAGAAACAGTTCGCGGTGCGCGTGCCGCAACAACTCGCTAAAATCGAGCGAGTCGAGAAATTCTACGGCGCCTTGCCGGGAGTTCCCTCGCAGCTCTTCGAAATCCTGAACGCGCAAAAGCAGCGCTTGCTCGAAGCGCGCGCAGAGTTAGGCGACTTTATTCCGCCGAGCAAACTGAGTTAGTTTTTTGCGTTTCCGCAAGGAATTTAAACACGTTTCGCGTAAAAACGCCTCCCGATTTCGTTCGAATACCAAACGTTTTCTAAGCGGTTTGCAATTTTTCCGAAATCGGGTTTTATTGACGCTGAGTTCAAACAATTTTTTTGGTAGAGAGGTGGAAAACGAGAATGGTGGGAGACAAGAAAGCGGACCTAGCCGGTCCTGGCATCGGAAACTACGAAGACGTCGAAAAAATTCTTCCGACGGATTACGCGCCGCTGCTCGACGCGCGAGAAACGCAGAAAGCGATTTACTCCGTTAAGCAGTACATCGAAACGAATTTGTGCAAGGAACTCAACCTCATGATGGTCCAAGTTCCGCTCATCGTCGAGAAAGAAAGCGGTTTCAACGACATGCTCGACCGCGACGGCTCGCGCACGCCGGTCTCTTTTCATATAAACAACGATTACAACAAGCATCCGATTGAAGGGCAAGTCGTGCAGGCGGCGACGAAGTGGAAGCGTTGGGCGCTCAAGCAGTACGGTTGCGCCGTCGGGCAAGGAATATGCACCGACATGCGCGCGGTGCGCAAAGACTATTTCCTCGACCACGACCACAGCGCTTACGTAGACCAGTGGGATTGGGAGAAAACGATTGCGCCGCAAGACCGCACGCTCGATTATTGGAAGGATACTGTGCGCAAGATTTGGAAAGTCATTACTGGCGCCGAGAAGCACGCGCAGAAAGAGTTTCCGCAACTCAAGAACAAAAAATACCCGAACCTGCCCGAGGAAATCAAGTTTTTGCACGCCGAGGAAATACTCGAAATGTTTCCGGACTTGCCGCGCAAGCAACGCGAAACCGCGATTCTGCAGAAGTATCCTGCTGTCGCGATAATCGGAATCGGCTGGACGTTGAAAGACGGTTACCCGCACGAAATGCGAGCGGCTGATTACGATGACTGGATTACGGAAACGGTTTCCGAAAGCGGCAAGCCAATGCACGGGTTGAACGGGGATATTCTCGTGTGGAACAACATCACGAAGCGCAGGCACGAGCTCATGAGCGGCGGCATTCGCGTGACTCCGGAAACGCTTAAACTCCAGTTGAAGATGACTAACCAGCTCGACAACTTGAAGCTGCCGTACCACAAGGCGATTGTGAATAACGAGATTCCGTTGAGCGTGGGCAGCGGCATCGGGCAAGGCAGGACGCAAATGCTTTTGCTGCGCAAGGCGCACATCGGGGAAGTCACGGTAACCGTTTGGCCGAAGATTCTCAAGGACGTCTGCGCGAAGAAAAACATTCACGTTTTGGAGTAAACCGCCTTTTCTTTTTTCAAAAAAAGAAAATGCAGGTTGCCAAAAGAAAAAACCGCGCTTTCCCCTTTTTTCTTTTTCTTCTTTTTTCAAACAGCGAGCGACAGCGTTTTAACCTTCCGTCGCAAAAATCTTTTCATGACTCTTACTAATAAAGAAAACGCGGCTTGGGAGCGCGCTTACGCGCGGCGCAGAATCGCGTGGCGCGGGACTACGAACTTCGCGCCACGACTTGAGCGCGGCGCGCGAGTCCTCGAAATCGGGTGCGGCAATGGCAAAAACTTGTCCGCGCTAGCGCAAGCGGAACTCGCGCTCGACGTTTATGCCGTCGACTACTCGCCGCAAGCAATAGCGTTGTGCAAAGCATCTCCCGTCTTGCGAAACGCAGGCGTAAAATTCGAGGTCATGGACGCACGCGCCCTGCGCTTCAAAAACAATTTTTTCGACGCGGTCGTGTGCTTCCACGTTCTCGGCAACATGCTCGAAAGCGACCGAAAGCGCTCGGCGCGGGAAGCGCAGCGCGTTTTGAAAACTGGGGGAACGCTGTTTTTCAAGGAGTTCGGCCGCGGCGACTTCCGCTTCGGCAAAGGCGTCGAAGTCGAACGCAATTCGTTCAAGCGCCGCACTGGCATCGTCACGCATTACTTCGCCGGGCGAAGCGAAGTCAAGGCGTTGTTCGGCGGACTCGAATTGCGGGATTTCGAGAGCGAGCGGTGGACCGTGCGTTACGCGGGCGAAGCGCTGCAGCGCGAGGAAATCCGCGCGGTTTTTATTAATAGCCGACGTAGCGTCTAAAGGTGGTTGCGTTGGCTGAATCGGAAGAAAAGAAAAAGAAGTCCGGTTTCAAGGCGCCTACTGAAGTGGGGCTCGGAGTAACGCGCATAACGAAGCGTTTTCGCATGCCGAAGAGCGAGCGCGAACTCGTCGAAGGCGTGCAGTCGCTGAAATTGTTTTCGGGCTTCCGCAAGCTCAGGCGCCACAATCAAATGCTTTTCGGACTCGTAGTCAGCGCTGCGATAATCCTTTACTGGCGCGGCTTGTGGGAACTCTACGACCTCGTTTTCGCTTACTCGCTTCCCGAACACCGCGTGACGAGCGCGCTCATATCGATATTCCTGGGTTTGATAATCCTCATCGGACTCGATTACGCAGTGCGCGGGCTCGTGCGCGGGTAAAACAAGAAAAGCATTCCTTTTTTCTTTTATTTTTCCGTTTTTCGTTCACCGGCAGCCACGTCCCGAAAGCTATTTATATATCAACCGATATATTAATCAGTTGATTAACTGACGGGATGGTTCAAATGAAAGCGAGTGTTTTCGAGCCGAAAGACGTTTTGCGTTACCCGCGACTCGACACGGTGCTGATGATCGAGCGCGAGCTTTACAAGCACCGCAGCGAAAAAACGATTACGCAGATTTGGAAGTCGCTGCCGAAGAAGGTAATGTGGCAGACCTACTCGCTCGTCCTCGACTACCTTGAATACTCTGGAAAAATAATCGTCGAGCCAGACAAAACCGTTTCGTGGATTTGGAGCCCGGTCGGAGTCAGGCAAATTAAGGATTCGGGTTTGGTGATGTCGTGAAAAAGAACGGCAAGCCAAACAAGAAAGAACGCGTTTTTCGCATTGCTTTCGCAGACGAGAATGTTCGCAATGCGTTCGAAGCTTTGAAGGATGGAAAGTTTGAGGAAAAGCGGCTTGCCGAACGACTGCAAACCGCATTTAACGTTTTGAAGGAGAATCCTCTTGCTGGAATCGCGGTTCCGAGAAAACTTTGGCCGGAAGTTTACGTCAAGAAATACGGAATCGACAACTTGAGGAAATACGATTTGTCTGACGGGTGGCGTCTCGTTTACACTCTGCGCGGAACTGAAGTGGAAATAATTTCCGTCATCCTCGAGTGGTTCGACCACCCGCATTACGCGAAACGCTTCGGCTACAAAAAAAACTGAAACAACGCTGAAAAAGCGTTACTTTTTCTTTTTCTCATCAAGCGCGAGCTTCGGCACCACGATTTCCGGCTTCGCGATGCGGCTGCCGCTTCCCGCGGGCGTCAAGTCGCCCCAACGCGGCGCTTTCGCGCCGCTCGCGCCAAAGCAATCGAAAACGCGCTGCGAAGCGGTTGGCGTTATCGGACTCAAGCACAACGCGAGCGCATAAGCCGCGCTCGCACTCAACGCGAGAACGTTGCGCGCCTCGACTGGCTGCGCGCCGCTGCCCTTGAACAAAGCCCAAGGCTCGCGCGCGTTGAAAAAACGGTTGCACTCGTCCGCGAAACGCATCGACGCGTCGACGGCCGCCTTCAGTTCGCACGCTTCGAACTCTTTGCCTACGACTCCGCAGATTTCGCTCGTTTTTTTTCTGAACTCTTCGTCTTCCGGCGTCAACGAAGCGTCCGCGATTTCCGGAACCAGCGAATCGGTTTTTGCGTTAATAAACGAAAGCGAGCGGTAGGCGAAATTCCCGAAAGCGTTGGCGAGCTCCGCATCGTGCCGCTCGACGAGGCTTTTTTCGTTGAAGTCGCCGTCCGCGCCGAAAGAGATTTCGCGGAACAAGAAGTAGCGCAGCGCGTCAACCGAGTATTTTCGCGACAACGCGATTGGATCGATGGCGTTGCCGAGCGACTTGCTCATTTTTTGTCCGTTGACGGTTAGAAAACCGTGCGCGACAATGGTTTTAGGCAAAGCGTATTCCGCGCTGAGCAGCATGGCGGGCCAAATCACGCAGTGAAACTTGATGATGTCTTTAGCCATCAACTGCGCTTGCGCGGGCCACGCATCGGCCGGCGCGCCGCTTATATAGTTAAGCAAGGCGTCGAACCAAACCCAGAAACACTGCGAGTCGTCGTCCGGCAACGGAATGCCCCAGCCTTGATTTGGGCGAGAAACGCTCACGTCCTTTAGTCCAGCTTTGATGAAAGCAGCGACTTCGTTGCGGCGCGTTTCCGGTTTTATGAAATCAGGATTCGCTTCGATGTGCCGCAGCACGGCGTCGGCGTAGCGCGTGAGCTTGAAGAAATAGTTTTCCTCGCGCAAGCGCTTCGGCTCGGTTTTGTGCAACGGGCATTTTCCGTCGATTAAATCGCTTTCGTTCACGAATGCTTCGCAGCCGTCGCAGTAAAGCCCTTCGTAAACGCCTTTGTAAACGTCGCCTTTCGCTTTGACGCGGCCGTAAAAACTCTTGACGACGTCTGCGTGCCTTTGCTCCGTAGTGCGAATGAATCCGTCGTTCGTCACGCCGAGAATGCGCCACGCCTGCTTCCACGTTCCAGCCATTTCATCGGCGTATTTTTGAATCGCGTCACGGCCTTGCGCGCCGCGCGAGCGCGCCGCTTGCACCGTCTTCTGCGAGTTCTCGTCCAACCCCGTGAGGAAAAAGACGTCGTCTCCGCGCAAGCGGTGGAAGCGCGCGAGCGCGTCCGCCGCGAACGTCGTGTAAGCGTGGCCGATGCTCGGCACGTCGTTGACGTAGTAAATCGGCGTGGTAACGTAAAAACGCAATTCGTTCACCTTAAGCGATCTTCGCGATTCGTAATTTTTTTCGTAGTTTTTTTCGCGAGAATGCTTAATAATAACTCGCTTGACTTGCGACTCGCACTCGCAGCCCGCACCCGCAAATTATTCCTCGCAGGCTCGCGCGAAAATTCGTCGGCGTCGGCACAGTCGCTTCAACGCATCTTGTGCTGCTTTTCGGTTTTGTCGATTTTGCTTGCCTTGCCGACTTCGACGCCCGCGGGTTTGCCTTTCAACAAGAAGAAAACTGCTACCGCTACAGCGGCAAAGAAAACGATTGCGACGAGCGCGGTGCCGGCATCATTCGACTGCGCGCTTCCGCCGTTCAGTTCAGGCGTCGGCGTGGGCGTTGCCGTCGGCCGCGTCGTGGGCCTCGACGTCGGCGCTTCGGTCGGAGCGGTTGAAGGCGACGGCTGCGCGGTTTCTGAAGGTTCTGCTGATGGCGAAGTTACGCTGGGCGCAATCGTTGCGAGGGGCGTTGTACAGCAGCTGACGTACGGAATTCCCGCGTATTGTTTTCCGGACGCGTAAACGTAGAATGTCTCGAATTTTCCCGGTTGTTCCGGCGACTTGAAGAAAACGCTTCCGCCTTCAGGCGCGCTGCCGGACTTGAAGTGTTGAGCCACGACGTAGAATTCGTTCGTTAGATAATCGTCGCGCAGTCTGAACGCGTCGGCGCGCTTCGTTCGCACGATAAAGCAGTCCGCAACGAAGCCGCTTCCGTCAACTAGTTGAAACGAACAATTTTTTTGAACGCTGAGCGTGAACTCGTCGGTTTTGCCTCCGCCCTCCGCGGCGCAAGAGTAATTCAAGATTCCGCTGACGTATTTCGAGTACCACTTGTTTTCGCCGTACGGGAGAAACAACACGTCGCCAGGATTCAAGTAATGCATTTCCTCGCTGATGACGACGTCGAACGCGCTGCTGCCGTTAACGCCTTCCTGGAACAAGAAGTGCGGGCCCGGTTTTCCCGAAATCGTCACGGTAGACGGGCTTCCGGTGTCAAAGTTGTCGGAAAGCACTATCTTCTGCTGGTTGAACGAAACGCGCAGAACGTCCGCGCAGTTTTCGAGCGGCAGCGCGGCTGAAGCGAACGATGCGAACAAGGCGAAGCAAACAATCGCAAAAATCGCAATCGGCAACAAAAACAGCGAACGCGGTTTCCTCAATTCAATCACCTGCAGCGAATCAACGACTAAAAGATTATTTCGATTATTTTTCTTTCCTCTCCATTCCCTCATTACGCCTCGATTATTAAAAACCCATGCACTCCGCGCTTTCGAAAACGTTTTTAAACCACTTGCTACAAATAATTCCCTCTCGTTCTAAAACGAAGTAAACTCCGCGAACCTAAACTATGCGAACCTGTGAAAGTAAAAACGATTAATCGCGCTTTCGCGCTTTCATGCAAGTGATT
>CAITNU010000101.1 GCA_903893865.1 uncultured Microcaldota archaeon | reverse complement strand
GTTATTCCCGCAATGCGCGTTCCGCCGTCGCTTTGAAGCACTTCCATGTGCACGTCGATCATAGTCTTCGGAAATTGTTCAACGAGAATCACGTTCTCGAAAACGTGGCGCGCGATTTTGCTTATCTCGATCGAGCGGCGGTTCGGCCCCGCCCTGCCGTGTTCCTCCTGTCCCGAAAAAGGAGCCATGATGTAGCGCGCGTTGATTATCGCGTGATACGGGTTCGTCATGTGTTTTGGAAACACTTCGTGCGGTCCGTAAACAGCCGCAAGCACTTTGTTGCGCCCCCATTCGACTAGCGCGCTTCCGTCCGCTTTCTCGAGCACGCCTGCCTTGATGCTGAGCGGCCGCAACTCGGTTATCGCGCGTCCGTCGCAGCGCTTTCCGTTCTTGATTTTCGTTCGTTCATCGATTTTCGTCTGCATTTTTCATTTTCACCTTTTTTTAAATCGTCAATACGTTCGGTCCGTTCTGTCGAACCTGCGTTCGTTGCGTTCGCCGCGGTCGCGTTCCCTCGAAAAGTCGCCTTCGCCGCCGCCTCCGCCTTCGTTTCCGCCACCAGCGTTCGCGAATTCGGGAGCAGCCGGCGCTTCCGGAATACCGCCGTTCTTTTCCGCTTCATCGCGCAAAAACGCGGTAACGCGGTCAGTGAGCCCGCTCAAGTGCGCTTCCCTGCAGATTTTCAGTATCGCAAGAGTAGCGAGCGTCGTGTTCCCGCCGCGCAAATAAAGTCTCCCGTTTTTTCCCACCGAGACGTCCGTGCGCGTGTACTGCTTTATTATGGAAAGCATGCTGCCTGCGCGGCCGATGACTCGCGGGACTTTCACGGACGTGATCTCGAGAATCTCGCCCTCAAAAAGCTTGCGCGGCCTTCCCAGCGTCGCGCCGTGCACTGCGTTTACTTCAACGACTTCCGCCGAAACAACGTCGCCGAGCTCGAACTCCTCGCGCAGTTCCTTGCTGCTCAACGAGCCTTCGTAAGGCGAATTCAAGTCCAGCAAGTAACCGCTGAACCGCTCGTCTTTCACGATTCCAATGACGAAATCGCCGACTCGCGGCAAATAGCGTCCCTTCAAAGGAACGAACCTGTCGTCCTGCACGAAGCCCACGACTGAAGCGATCGTCGTGCCGCCTTCGATGAGCGCGCCTTGCGTGCGCTTCGGCTCGCCGAAAATCTTTTCGCCAGGCAGAACTATGCGCCTCGCGCCGCCCCTGCCTTCGCCTCGTTCGCCGCGCTCGCGTTCAACACTCTTTGCGCCGCCCGCGCTTTCCGCGCTTCCTCCGAAATCGAAATTCACTTTCCAACAACCTCCGAAACCAACAACACCTAAATTACTGCGATATCCAAATTATTTTTTGTCAACGCAAGAGTTTTGTCTGCGCCTGCCCCGACGTTAGTTTATTCAGTTTTTCCGAAAAATCCCCCTGCATTCCCGCCGGGAATTCGCAAACGCACATGAGCGAGCCGTCGTTCCCCCACTCCTCGCGCTGCATCCCGTACTCCTTCAGGAAACCGTAAGCCCGCGCGGCGTGCTCGGCGCTCATCTTCACGGCGATGCGCGCGTTCTCCACGCTAATCGGAATTATCTCGCGGATCTCATCCATGATTTTCGGCACTTGTTCTTCCGCGCTCTTGAACGCGTCGATATGCACTCTCGCCTCCTCCAACGCTTTTTCGATGCGCTGCGGCGGGTGCGGAGCGTGCGTGCGCGGGTCTACTGCCGTGCGAGCGATGAGCGCGACTATGCGCGCCCTCTTTTCTTCGACGAGCTTGCGGCGCTGGTCCGTCGTAATCTGGAGTTCGCCGTCCGCGAAAATCTTTTTAGCGACTTCGTTGAAATCGTTCGTCCCGAAAGCCTTCTTCACGGCGGCAGCGCTCGCGCGCTCGCCTTTCCTCGCGTCGCTGAAGACTTCGTCGACTACGACTACGTTTTCGAGCGTCTTGCGCACGCCCGTCTTGTACTCGTAACCCGTTTTTGGGTCGACGAGGACTTCGAATTTCTCGCCGGCTTTTTCAAAGCGCGCTATAATCGTGTTCTCGATTCCCGACAAAACAAACAACCCTTCAAACCTTTTTCCAAAACCTAAAACTCAAAAAATCGTTAAAGCCAATTCAACCGTCTTCTATGAGTTTGGCGGCTATTCGCGCCGCGGCTTCAACGTACAAATCGCACTTCTCGCCTTTCTTGCCTCGCAACACGCGGCAGCACACCACACTGCTCTTGCAAGCTTTCTTGAATTCCTCGTGCAAAACGCGAACCTTCGCATAAAGCTTTTCTTTCGACTCGCTCGAATCGCTGCGCCCGAACTTCAAGCTCAGCGCCATCGTAGCGCCAGCCAACGCGCCGCACTGGCAACCGCTTCCGCCTCCGCCCGAACCAAACGCGGTAGCGACGTTCGAATCCAAAGCGCCGGCTTTCAAGCCGCACGCTTCGCACACGCCTTTGAAAACGCTTTCAGCGCAGTTGAAACCGCGGGCGTGGTACTCCGCCGCCAGCGCGGCAGCATTGCCGCTCAAACAAAAATCACTTTTTCAAAATCCCTTTTTTCACTTTTTCTTTTCTGGTTTAGCTTGCTTATCGGGCTTCTCGGATTTTTCGGAAGGATTCGCTCCACCGCTCCCGCTTGCACCCGCCCCGCCTTCGTTCAAGTAATTCGCTATTTCGCTCGAACTGAGCACGCGCACTTTCTTGTCCGCGAGAGTAATCACGGTAACGTCGACGATGGTAGGCGACAGTTTTTCTTCCACGCCTTTCTTTAGCGCGCGCAAAGCGAGCCTGACGCCGTCCTGCAGCGACAATCCGTCGCGGTACTCTTTCTCGAAAAACTCTTCGACCGTCTTCTTTCCCGAACCTATGGCGCTCGCCTTGTACTCGAACAACGCGCCGCTCGGATCCGTCTCGAACAAGTGCGGAGCGGAGTCGACGCCCGCGATTAGAAGCGATACTCCGTAAGGACGCACGCCAGCGTACTGCGTAAAAACCTGGATGTGGTCGCCGACTTCCTTCGCGAGCGACTCGACGCTGATCGCCTCGTCGTACGTGAGGCGGTGTTTTTGCGATTCGAGGCGAGCGAAGTCCGTGAGCTTGCGCGCGTCAGCAACGAGTCCCGACGACGAAGCGGCGATGTGCGAGTCGATTTGGTAAATTTTTTCGTGCGATTCGCCGACTACGAGATTGCTCGTCACG
>CAITNU010000100.1 GCA_903893865.1 uncultured Microcaldota archaeon | reverse complement strand
GCGGCGACTCAAAAGCAATCGATTTTGAAGAAAATAGGATTCAAAGGCATGTAATGATAAAGCCCGCAGAGATAAACGACGGTATAACTGGACGACTGTAACAAAGGTGTTTTTTGGTGCCGAGCATAGTTTTCGCTTCGGGAAAAGGCGGCGTGGGCAAGACGAGCATAGCGCTGAATCTCGGAATTCTTCTAGCGAAGCTTGGAAAACGCGTCGTAGTAGTTGACGCCGATTTAGACATGGCTGCGATATCGATTATGCTCGGCGTAGAGCTCAACCCGATTACGCTTCAAAACGTTCTCGCGGGAGAGAATTCGGTTACTGACGCGGTTTACGACGGCCCCAACGGATTGTTCTACATTCCGTCTTCGCTTCACGAGGAAGGGAAAAGCGTGGATTTGACTCGGTTGCGCGAAGCTGTGAGCAAACTCGAATTGTCTTACGAGTACGTCCTCGTTGATTCGCCTCCGGGATTAAGCGCTGAAGCGCGCGCGGCGATTACTAGCGCTCAAGAACTCGTCATAGTTTCTACGCCGGATCCGGCGGCGTTGATAGATTCGCTTAAGATTCGCAAGTTCGCTGAAAAGAACGGCGTGAACGTCATCGGCATAGCGCTAAACCGCGCTACTGGCGACAAGACTGAGATGAAGCCGCAGGATTTGACGAACGTGCTTGGTTTGCCTGTAGTCGCTATTCTTCCGGAGGACGTGGAAGTGCGTCGTTCGGCTTCAATGCAAGTTCCGGTCGAAGTTCGTAACCCCGGTTGCGGTTTTTGCAAGGGGTTGCGCGTTCTGGCGGGCGCGTTGACGCACGATCAGATTCCTGAATCGAAAGCCGGCGCTTTTTCAAGCGGTGGCGGCGATTCGTTTTTCAGCCGCATCGGCGCGTTCTTCAAGAAACTCTTCGGCGGGAAATGAAAAGCAACCGAAAACAATAAACGGGAAGCCGTCCATCACATGCATCTGAGGTGACGAAAATGCGTGAAATCTATGGGTTTGATAAACGTAATTTTATGGCGGCGCCTAATGGAAGCGGTTTGAAGATAATTCATGGAATACTTTTGCAGCACCCCGAGACTAAAGAGTTATTGAACGGCACTGAAATATATGCGCGAACTCTAAAAAAAGGAGTTTGCAAAACCAAGAGAGCCAGTAAAACCGAGGGAGTTATTGTTGGAGTCAAAGTGCCTGAGCATGATTTAGAGCGAACAATGTCGAAACTATCTGACGCCGCAGCCATTGTGAAAGAAGCACTCGGAGATCACGGAATACCTGTTAACGTTCGATATGATTTAGAAATTGTTGCAGGTAGTAACAACCGTCATATGATGCACCTCAAGTTTGATTCTAAAGAAATAACTAAGCGTTTAAAGTTGCTTAACAAACTTCGTTAATAAGCTAAAATGTAAGAATAAGAGTTTCTTAAAAACAGGTGTTTCAACGCGTTTTTGAGAGGACGCGCATCGCGTTCAAGCCAATCCTTTGGTTTGTTTTTTGGGAGGTGTTTTTTTGGCTGAAAAAAGACCGTTCGACGTGTTGAACAACGCGTTGAACAACAACGTTCTCGTCCGCCTTAAAGGCGATGTCGAAGTGCGCGGCACGCTCGCGAGTTTCGACGTGCACATGAACCTCGTGGTTGAAAACGGGGAAGAACTCAAGGCGGGAGAAGTCAAGCGCAAGCTCGGAACGGTTCTGCTCCGCGGAGATACAGTCGTCTTCGTTTCGCCGGCTTGAAAAAGCCTGGCGCCGCCAACGCCTTCAAAAAAGGGTTTAAATCCCCTAGAAGGCAAAATAAGTAGCTGCGTAGCGACGCTTGAAAACGGCGTCGTTTTGCTGTGCGGGCTCGTAGATCAACGGCACGCTTTTGAACGATTTT
>CAITNU010000099.1 GCA_903893865.1 uncultured Microcaldota archaeon | reverse complement strand
TTGGGCGACTCACGGCAACGTTACGAGCGAGAACGCGCACCCGCACGTTTGCTGCAACGGAGAAATATTCGTGGTCCACAACGGAATAATCGAGAATTACGCGGAATTGCGCGCCGAGCTGCAAAAGCGCGGCCACCGCTTCTCGTCGCAGACGGACACTGAAGTCGTTCCTCACTTGATCGAAGAGTTTCTGCGCTCGAAAGGTTCTAGCCTCGAGCAAGCCTCGCTTGCCGCCGCGCGCAGGCTTCGCGGCGCTTTCGCTCTCGCGATAGCGAGCAGCCGCGAACCTAACACGCTCATCGGAATAAAGAACGAAAGTCCTCTCGTCGTCGGCCTCGGCGAAAGCAGGACGTCAGGCAAAAGCGAGGAAAGCGGCGGCAAAAACAAGGGCAAAGACAAAACTAAAAACGCCGGCGATGCGGGAGAGGAGAGGGAAGAAATTTTCATAGCCAGTGACGTGCTTGCCTTTCTCAAACACACGAAGCGCGCCGTCTTCCTCAACGACGGCGAAGCCGTGATTGCCAAGCGCGATACGGGCACCGATGGAACCAACGGCGGGTGGCGCGCCGAGTTCAAGGATTTCGAGGGACGCGCGATTCAAAAGCAGGTTTCGCTCGTAAAATGGGATTCCACGCAGGCGGGAC
This sequence comes from uncultured Microcaldota archaeon, assembly GCA_903893865.1. GTDB lineage: Archaea > Micrarchaeota > Micrarchaeia > Norongarragalinales > Norongarragalinaceae > CAITNU01. The sequence continues at coordinate 1,203 of CAITNU010000099.1, read as the reverse complement.
GCGATGGCTTCGACCACTTCATGATTAAAGAGATTCGGGAACAGCCGCGCGCGCTGCGCGACGCCGCAAGGCAAGACGAACAGGCGCTGAAGGAATTCGCCGCCGAACTCAAGCGGGCGCAACGCGTAGTCTGCGTCGCGTGCGGAACCGCGCGCCACGCGGCGGTAATCGGTCAGCACTTGATTTCGCGCTTGACCGGCAAACGCATGGAAGTAATAATCGCGAGCGAAGCAGCGTATTTCGCCGACTGGCTTGACGACAAGTGCGTACTCCTCTGCGTTTCGCAAAGCGGGGAAACGGCGGACGTTCTCGAAGTCGTCAGGCACGCGAAAGCGCGGGGCGCACGCGTGCTGAGCATAGTCAACGCAGTAGACAGCAGCCTCGCCCGCCTCAGCGACCGGACGCTGTTCATCAACTGCGGCCCCGAAATCGCTGTCGCAGCGACGAAGTCGTTCAGCAACCAGCTCGCGCTTTTCTACTTAATCGCTTTCGCCATGGCGGGCCGACCGGCCGAAGGAACGCAGAAAGTGCGCGAGGCGGCGGACCTCGTAGAAAAAATCATTCGCGAAAACGACGCGAAAGCGCGCGAGCTCGGGAGCGAGCTGTCAAAACGCGAAAACGTTTATTTTATTGGCCGCGGAGTAAACTTCCCCGTCGCTCTCGAAGGTGCGCTAAAGCTGAAAGAAATTTCCTACATTCACGCTGAAGGCATGCCTGCGGGCGAGCTCAAGCACGGCACGCTCGCCTTGATTTCGCAAGGCGTGCCGGTTATTCTGCTTATCCCGCGCGATTACACGCACGAGGACACACTCAACAACGGCCGCGAAGCAAAAGCGCGGGGGGCGAAGCTCATAGGAGTGAGCGACGAGGCGAGCGCGGACTACGACGAATTCGTTTCCCTGCCGAGCTTGGGAGCCAAAATCGACGATGAACTGTTTTATCCGTTGCTTGAGACCGTTCCACTGCAGCTCATCGCGTACTACGCTTCAGTCGCCCGCGGGCTCGATCCGGACAAGCCGCGCAATCTCGCGAAAAGCGTCACGGTAAAATAAGGCGAAAAAAAGAAAACAAAAAATAAAAAATTAAAAAATAAAAGCGGAAAGGGCGGTTGCTTGTGAACGATTACTTGATTCTCGCTGCAGGGCAAGGGAAGAGGCTTTGGCCCATTACGGCTGACATTCCCAAAGCCATGATTCGCGTGCT
>CAITNU010000098.1 GCA_903893865.1 uncultured Microcaldota archaeon | reverse complement strand
TCTTACGTCACTTGTAAGCCTCTTACGAGGATTTCGTAACCCGGGTAAGCAATATGGCGACTGAAGCTACCGGCGTCTTTGACGCCAAACAGAAACTCCTGTCCACGTTAGGCTGGAGCGAAAACCCGTTTATAAAGGACTTGCGCGCCGAGAATCGCGACGAATTCTTGAAGTATTACTGCGCTTTCGAGGCCGCATCCATCGTCGAGCGCCTCGCGTTCGACGCGAAAGCCTGCATGCTAGTCGGCCCGAAAGGCGTCGGCAAGACTAGCGCGATTTATTTCGTTAAATACTCGCTGCCTGAAAGCGAATTCTCGACAATAATGTTTAAAGAACCTCCAGCGAGCCTTGATGACCTCGCAAAAGAAGTTGGGCTCAGGCGCCGCGAAGGAATAATCGACGCGCTCGTATCCGCGCTCGGCGGAAGCAAGAAAAAACAGCGCGGCTTCACGCGCGCGGAAATCGCAGACCATTTCAAAAAGCTGAGTCGCGACCGCAAAACAATCCTGTTTTTAGACGAAGCGCACCTCGCGAAAGCGCCGGAAATGTACATGGAATTCAAGTACTTGCTCGACGAAGTGCCGAACTTGCGCGCCGTGATTTGCGCGCTTGGAAAGGAAAGCTTTCCAGACTCGTTTCTGCAGCTAGTTGGCGAAGGAAACGTTTTCCAAAGAAACAGTTTCACTGCAGCGGAAATGCGCAAAATTATTGAGCACAGGGTCGCGGCAGTAGGCGAACGCAACACCGCGCCTTTCCCCGAAGCGTTTCTAAAAGAATTACTCAAGGACGAGCGCGTGCTGTTGTCGCCGCGCTACGTTTTCGACGAACTAAACGGTTTTCTCGCTGCGCTCGCGCTAGGCAAAAGCAAGTGGAAGGGCGCCGCGGAATACGCGAACGATTTACTGATTCAATCGGCAATTGAAGACGCGATTGCGAACAATCGGCTCAAAGGGAAAATAAGTGAAAACGGGAAGGAAGCGAAAAACGGAAAAGAAAAGGAACGCAGCGGAATAGAAGTCGCGGGAGAGCAGGGAAGCGAGTTTCTCGAGATGGGACGGGAAGCCGAAGCGCGAGACAAAAAAGCTAGCGCAGCGCTCGCAGGCGCGGCGCTCGCGCAGTTGACGACGAGCAACGCGGAATGGTGGGTGTCGCTCTCGCCGAGCCAAAAACAAATCCTGGAACTGCTCATACGCAACCCGAACGGCTTAACGCTCTCCGAGATTCGGAGCGCTACGGGTCTAGCCGAGAATACGGCGTTCAACTCGCTCTACCAGTTGCGCGGCGACGACGACGCGGAAAAACGCAGGAAACCAGGCATTCCGTGGCCGCTCATAGGAGTCGAAGGCAAGCCAGTTGGAGGGCGCAAGAAAAACGTTTACCGAGTTGACGATAAAATCAAGAATTTATTCACGCTTCACTGACGAAATTCGAGGTGTATTAGTAATGGAAATTGGACAAACGCCGGTTTGGCGCGTTTTTGCTGAATTAGGCACGAGCAACAAATCGTACAAACTCAAAGCAAGAGGAGACGACGTAATAATCAGCGTGGACCCGCTCGGCTGACACGGCTCAAAGGGTTGCTGAAACTGAAGAAAACGGAAAAAAATGGAAGAAAAACAGAAGAAAAAAACGAAACAAAAAACATTTCGAAAAAAGGTGGGAAAAAATGGAAATGCCAGATGAAATCGTGACGCACGCGGACAAGCTGCTTAAACTGTGCTCGTTGAACGGCGGCTTGACTACGGTCGAAGCATCTGAACAACTCGGCTTGCCGCACCACAAAATAGAGCGGTTGGCCGCAATACTCGAGCACGGCGGTTTGGTGGAAATCAATCACGGCTTCTTTAAAACCGTGATTCGCGCTCGAGCGTAGCGAGCATTAGACGGCCCAAAGGGTTGAAAACAGAGAAAACGAAAAGAGAAGAAAAAGGAAAACGAGAGTCGGACGGGAGTGAGTGCGGTTGGTACCTAGAGCGTTGTCGGTGTGGGATTTAGACAAAATCATTCGAACTGCCGGGGCGGACCGGGTTGACGAGAAAGCGAGCCGCAAGCTCGGCGAAATACTCGAAGACGAGGCCGACAGCATAATCGGTAGAGCGCGCGTTTACGCGCGTCACGCAGGACGCTCGTTCGTCACGCGCGAAGACATCGTTCTCGCGGCGCAGCACTCGCATTCGTAAGAGGGATTCATGAATTTTGCGTTAAACGACTGATTCCGGTTGGAGGCAAAGCGGTTTGCGGTGGGTTACGAATTCTAAGAAACCGCTTCGCCGCAGCCAAAGGGTCGTTTACAGTTGGGAGACGCCGGCAAAAAGGCGCACCGCCTCTCGGCGCTCCCCCAACTCTAATTTTTCTTTCAAACTAAGCCAAACCAGAGCTAATTTTCGCTTGCTTTGACTTGTTTTAAGCCTAGCGCAGCGTCGTTCGGACTCGGTTTTGGCTTTGTTTTGGCTATTATAGGCAGGTTTTTGATTCCGAAAGCCTAAAATACCGCAACACCATTTTAGGTATGAACAAAGTATTACGCTGGTTTGTGTTTTGATTCAACTGCGTCGCTGGGACGCCGCTGGGAGTTGGTTTGATTGGTTGAAGTCGTTATTTTCAAGGTGCCTGACGGAACGAAGGACGTGCTGAAGGCGCTTGCGAACAGGCGGGGTTATATGGGTTTAAGCGATTTCTTGCGCGACCTCGTGCGGCGCGAGCTGCAGGAAGAAAAGAAGGCGGTTACGGTTAAGGCGGAGGCGGCAACAACAGCGCAAAAAGCGAAGAGCGCGGCCGAATTAGGCGCGCCAACCCCGTAAGAGCCTCATAAGATACTGGTGTTTTGTTTGATTGCCAAAAAAATGAACATTCAAGAAAAAATCGATTATTTTAAGGGACTAAATGAAGCTAGCGTCTACGACGAAATAATGAAAAAACACTTGTGGAAAATTCAAGAGCCGGGCCTGTTGCGATCTCGTATTTACGAAGTTAGGGCAAACGTGAGACGCGGAAGAGAACAAAGAGCATATACACGCGCTGGGCGCCTACAGTCAAAACGGTTTTACAAACTGTTGTTCACAAACGTTTTAAACGATGACTCTCCCGAATCGCGTTTTTTGTTTGAACCGTTTGTTGAGAAGTTGAGTGTCGACGTTAAGGGTTTTGTTGAGAACGATGGCGACCATGCAAAAGGCATTGAACTGTTGGAGGCGGTGAAAACGTTTGCGGAGCGCTTCAACAAACACGCTAGAAACGCGTTTTTTCAAGACGACATAAAGGTAGGCCGCCTGCAAAATCAACATGTTCCGCCGAAGGAAATTGTTTCAAAGCACGTTCCGACTTTCGTTCCGGGTTGGGGCGCGTTGCCGGCGCATTTAATTTGGACATTTACAATAGGGAAAAAAGATCTGGAGAAACTGCGCGACGCAAAAAAATAAGCAGCTTGTCTAAATGCGCGCATTTCGAAGAATTTTCTGACTATGCCACGTTGCGCAATTGTTTTTTGTCGCTAGTAGTAGCCGTACTTCTTGGTGAACCACTTTTTGACTAGCTGCACGCAAACGAGATAGACGCCCACTATGGCGGCGAGGAAAGCGAAGTACTCAAGCGGCGGCTGCACGAAGCCCAACGGCTTGGCGAGCGGCGAGAACGGAAGCGACAAGCCGAATAAGACTATTGCTAGCGACATCGCTAGCAACGATTTGCTGGGCTTGCTTTCTAGGAAAGGCATTTTCGACGTGCGGATAACGTGAATAACGAGCGTTTGAGTGCATAACGACTCGAGGAACCAGCCTGTTTGGAAAAACGCTTCGGGCGCGCGGAAGATGAAGAGCAAGGCGCCGAACGTAACGAAATCGAACAACGAGCTTACGGGACCTATGTAGAGCATGAATTTTTTGATTCCTTCCACGTTCCAAGGCCGCGGAGCGAGCAAGTACTCTTTGTCCACGTCGTCTGAAGGAATCGCGGTTTGCGAGACGTCGTACAAAAAATTGTTGGTAATGATTTGAACCGGCGACATGGGAAGAAACGGAAGGAAAATGCTGGCGCCAGTCATGCTAATCATGTTGCCGAAGTTCGAGCTCGAACCAAGGCGCAAATACTTCGTCACGTTGCCGAACGTCTTGCGTCCTTCAACCACGCCGTCCTCGAGGACCGTCAAGCTTTTCTTCAAGAGAATTATATCCGCCGACTCGCGCGCGACGTCAACTGCGTTGTCTACGGTGATGCCGACGTCTGCTGCTTTCAGCGCGAGCGCGTCGTTTATTCCGTCGCCGAGATAGCCGACGATGTGGCCGTTGGCGCGCAAGGCGTTTATCACTCTTTCTTTCTGGAACGGCGACAGGCGAACGAAGATGTTCGCGTGCTCGACCGTCTTGCGCAATTCTTCGTCGGAAAGGTTTTCGACGAAGCCGCCAGTGACTACGCCGCTTACTTTGAGTCCTACTTCGTCGCAGACTTTCAGCGTTACGAGCGCGTTGTCGCCAGTAAGGATTTTGAGTGCGATTCCGAGTTTTTCGAGCGCGGGCAACGTCTGCTTCGCGCTGGTTTTAGGCGGGTCGAGGAAGGCGAGGTAGCCTTTCAAAACGAGGTGCGCCTCGTCGTTTTTCGAATACGATGCTTTGCGTTCCATGTCGCGGTATGCGATTGCGAGAACGCGGAATCCTTGCCGGTTGAGTTCGAGGTATTCTTTCTCGAGTTTTTTCAGCATGCGGCCTTCGAGCTTCCTCGTTTTTCCGTCGAGTTCGTAGTACGCGCACCGCCGGAATATTTCTTCGGGCGCGCCTTTGGCTATGAGTCGCGCAGCCTTGCGTTTGCTTGAGCGCGCTTCGTTTTCTATGACTACGGACATTATTTTGCGGGAGAAGTCGAACGGGATTTCGTCGATTTTCTTGTAGTGGCGCACGAGCATTTTTTCGTGCGCTAGAATCGCTTTGTCGAGCAAATTCTTTAGCCCCGTCTGGTAATAGCTGTTGACGTACGCCTGCCTCAGCACGGATTCGTCTTCTTTTCCCGCCACGTTCAAGTGCTTTTCGAGTATGATCGTGTTCATCGTGAGCGTGCCAGTCTTGTCCGTGCACAGCACGTCCATCGCACCGAAATTCTGAATCGAGTTAAGGCGTTTTACGATCGCTTGTTTTGCGGCCATTCGCCTTGCGCCTTTGGAAAGCGTGATCGTAACTATCATCGGCAGCATTTCCGGTGCGAGTCCGACAGCGACTGCTAGCGAGAACAGGAACGCTTCTTTCAGGTCGCCTCTTCGGACGGCGATGATGGCGAATATCGCTAAAACGAGTAAAATTATTATTCGCAGCATCATGAACACGAACGCGTTGATGCCTTTATCGAAAGCGGTTTCAACTCGGGCTTTCGATAGCTTGCGCGATATTTCGCCGAACTGCGTTGCAACGCCGGTTTTCGCGACTAGGCCGTAGCCGGTTCCGCTTACTACGCTCGAGCCCATGAACGCCATGTTGTTGAATTCAGTCGGCGACATGCTCTTAGGATATATCGGCGCCGCGAATTTTTCTACTGGAAACGATTCGCCTGTTAGCGATGCCTGGTTTACGAACAAGTCCTTGCACGAGATTATGCGCAAGTCTGCGGGAATCATGTCGCCGGCGTACAAATCGATTATGTCGCCAGGCACGATTTCGCGGATTTTGACTTCGCGGGGTTTGCCGTTGCGTAAAACCGTCGTCGTGACTTTGATTAAATCGTTTAATCGTTCGGCGTCCTTGCTGGCGCGGTATTCTTGAACGAAAGTCATTACGACGCTGAGAACAGCCATAACGGAAACGATTTCGGCGCTTGCTTGCTGGCCGAAGTAGAATGAGAACGCGGCTATGACGAGGAGCATGAGAACGAGCGGATTAAGGAATTTGGATAGGAATTGCGTGACGGCGCTTCGCTTGCTTCTTTTCGCGAGCTCGTTGTAGCCGCTGGACGCCAAGCGTTTTTTCGCTTCCTGCTCGCTCAAGCCGCGTTCCGTTGACCCCAACTTTTTGAGTAGTTCTTCGGCGGGTAGGTTGACGATGTCGTAATTGCTTAGGCCGTGGCTTGCCGCACCGGCAGTGAGCGCGTTCGGCGCGCTTGGCGCGCTCGGCGCAGTCGACGCGGTCCGCGTTTTCAGCGCGTTCGCCGCGGTTTTTTTGCGTAGTAAGGAGTCGAACGTAGCGCAGCCCCGTCGCGGTTTTAAACGTGGTTTTTGTTCGTTAGCTTCGTTTTTCGGTTTCGTTTTTCCTTTTTTTCTTTTTTTCTCTTACCGAGAAATAACAAGGGCGCGAACTCTTAAAAGCGTTTCGCGGCAACGCGCACAAGCTAGGCGTTTGGAAGCTAACGCTGCGGTGGCCCTAGATTTTGTGGGTTTCGCCTAGGCGCGGAACGACGACGTCAACGTTCCGCTTCGCCTTGTGCGCCCACTGCTCGATTGAACGGGCGAATTCCTCTTCTTTTTCTTCTTCGCCGTGAACGATGAATACTTTCTTTAGTCCTTTTACTTGCTTGATGAATTCCATTAAATCCTTGTGGTCGCAGTGCCCGCTGAACCGCGCCTCATCAATTTGCATGTTGATGGGTGCTCGCTCGTTGTCGATTGAAAGCTCGTCCGCCCCCTCCAGGAGTTCGCGTCCGCGCGTGCCTTTAGCTTGGTAGCCTACGAGAATAATCTTGTTTTTCGGGTCGCCGCCCAACGCTTTGATGTAAGTGAGAATGGGCCCGCCGTTCAGCATTCCGCTCGTGCTGAGAATAATGCACGGCCCTGCCGCGAAGACGTCGCTGCGGTCTTTTTTTTCGGGGAAAGCGTAGAATTCGCTGTTGAACGGGTCGTCTTCGCTCGTGAGAATGCGACGTTGTACTTCGCGCTTCAAGTAAATCGCGTTGTGCCTGTAGATGCGCAGCGCTTTCTTTATCATTCCGTCTAGATAAATCGGTGCGTGCGGGATTCCGCCGCTTCGCATGTAACTCTCGAGCGTGAACAGTATTTCTTGTCCGCGGCCTATTGCAAACGTGGGAATGAGCACTTTGCCTCCGCGACGCAGCGTTTCCTTTATGCTGTTCGCGAGATAAGCGCCCGATTCTTTCAGTGATGGGAGGGAATCGTAAGGCGAACCGTAAGTGCTTTCGATTATGAGCGCTTCCGCAGCGAGCCCGGTTTTCGCTCCTTCAAGGAGGCGCGTCGGACGCGTATTGATATCCCCAGTATAGAGAACGCGTTTCGCGTCGTTTATTTCGACTTGCGCGCTGCCGAGGATATGCCCCGCTTCGTGGAAAACGAAGGGCCCCGCGCGTTCGCTGTACTCGAGCATGTGCGTGCTTGCGAGGAAGCGCGAAACGTCTTTTTCATCGTACGGAACGTCTTCGTTTATGCGCAGCGCGTCCGCTAGCAGTAACTGCGTTAAATCGCGCGTTGGCTTGGTGAGCACGGTTTTTTTGCGGTAGCCTTGCTCGTACAACCCTGGAATGAACCCTGAATGGTCTAAATGCGCGTGGGATAACGCCACGTAATCGAGTTTGCGCACCGTGCGTTGCTCGATTATGGGGAATAGTTCGTCTTCGTTGTCGAGCTTGAGCCCGCAGTCTAGAAGTATTTTTTTCTTGCCTTCGAGTAATATCGCGCTTCTGCCTACTTCTCTGGCAGCGCCTAGGAAACTGACTTCCACTAACTAATACACCTTGTTTTCGTTTTCTTTCGTTTTATGTTTGTTTTCGTCGAATTGCAGTCGAAAAAGCCGGGCGGAAAGCAGCGCGCAGCGCGAGGCGCGGCCCGCGGTTTTCCGCCTTTTCGGCTCGTTTCAAAGCTATTCTGAGATAGTGTTTTATTCACTGGCGAGTTAATAAATACGGGGTATTACGGGAAGCGAGGTTGCAGC
>CAITNU010000097.1 GCA_903893865.1 uncultured Microcaldota archaeon | reverse complement strand
CCGAACGACTCGGGCGCAGTCACGTCGAGCGAGTGCTTGGGCTTGAACGGAGGCAAAAAAGCAGCAATCTCTTCTTTCGTGGGAATGTCGACGGGCGAGATTTCGTGCGTTAAAACGAATCCGTCGAAGCAAGCCATTACGGGGAATTCCGTCGTTTCCGCGATTTTGAACGATTGCACGATGAGGTCGACGATTTCCTGGTTGTTTTTCGCGTAAAACTGCATCCAGCCCGTGTCGCGTTGAGTGAATGAATCCATCCAGTCGTTCCAGATATTAAGCGGTGCGCTCACCGCGCGGTTCGCCACAGCCATGACTATCGGCAAGCGCATGCCGCTCGCGTTGTGCAAAACCTCGTGCATGTAGAGAAGCCCTTGCGACGACGTCGCGGTGAAAGTGCGCGCGCCGGCGGCGCTCGCGCCGATTGCCGCGCTCAACGCGCTGTGTTCGCCTTCGACGGGAACAAAATCGAATCCGTACGCGACTTGCAGTTGGCTCAAGCGCTCGGGAATGTGCGTGCTCGGCGAAATCGGGTAAGCCGGCACGACTCGCGCGCCGCAGCGCGCAACGACTTCCGCTACAGCGATGTTTCCTTCAATCGTTTGCTTTACCATATAAACCAAAACCTCTTTTTTTCCAGCGAAAAATATTTTTCTTGGTTTTTTCTTTATTTTCTTTTATTTTTCTTCAATCATCGCGATGCACTTGACTGGACACTCGTTAGCGCAAATGCCGCATCCCTTGCAGTAATCGTAATCAACTCGCGCGACTCGTTTTCCCGCGGCGTTCGACGCTACTGTAATCGAAGCGTCTGGACAAAAGCGTTCGCACGTGCCGCACGCGATGCACTTCGCTTCATCCACGATTGGTTTGTTCACGCGCCAGCCGCCTGTTTTCGCTCCTTGCGACGGCGCTACGACGATTTCGATTCGCCCGCCTATTTTCTTGTTCTGCACGTCCTGTGTGCCTTGCTTCGGCATCAAACACCACTCTCCCGTAAAAGCGTAGAAAAAACGGAGTTCTTATTAAACGAAAACGAGTTAAAATAACTTCGCGTAGAGCCACGTCAATAAGCGTAAAACAGGAAAAACACGATTAAAACAAGAAAAGCATGGACTGAACGCAATGAACGCTGTCGAAGAAAAAATACTGCGCGCGCTCAGCCGCGAGCGCGACGCCGACGCAGTCGACGCAACAGAGTTAAGCGCAGCCAGCGGCTTGCCGCTCGCGACTCTCATGAGCTCAATCGTTGGCCTCGAGCAAGCGGGGCTCGTCTCCGTGCAGCGCGCGAGCCGCGAGTTCGTGGAATTAAGCGCGGAGGGAGTCGCTTGCGCTAGCGATGGAACGCCGGAGCGGAGGCTTCGCAAAACGCTGAGTCGCGCAGCTCCACGGGAAGGACTGCCGCTTGATGACGCCGCCAAAATCGCGGGCTTGACTGATGAAGAGCGCGGCATTGCATTGCAGTGGCTTGTGCGCGACAAGCTCGCGTCAATAGAAAAACGCGGCGCAACAACGATTTTGAAGCCGCTCACGGCCGCGGAAACGCCGACGGAGAAAACTCTCGCCCGCTTGAAGGGCGCGCGCGTCGAAGCGAAAGCGCTTGCGGCTGGCGAGCTCGAGTTGCTGCGCAAGCGGAGACTGTGCCGCGTCGTTGAAGAAAAAACCGCTCGAATCGCGATTACTCTCGAAGGCGCGGCTGCGCTGCAAGCCGCGGAGCGAGGCGAAGGCGGCGCCGCGGGCGAAATCGGCGCGTTGACGCCGCAAATGTTGCGCGACGGCTCGTGGAAGGGAAAGCGTTTTCGCGAGTACGACCCGCAAACCGCGGCTGTGCCGCTTGAGGCTGCAGCGTTCGGAAAAAAACACGCGTACCTCGAACTCCTGCGTCGCGTGAAGGAAAAACTCGTTGGAATGGGTTTCCGCGAGGAGCACGGGCCGCTTGTTGAGCTCGAGTTCTGGAACATGGACGCGTTGTTCATGGCTCAAGACCATCCGGCTCGCGAGATTCACGATGTTTTCCAAGTCGAGGACCCGAGCCGCGGCGAGATTCTCGACGAATCGTTGCGCGACCGAGTGCGCCTGGCGCACGAGAAAGGCGGGCCCGAAGGAAGCAAGGGTTGGCGCTACGCGTGGAATCCGGAAGTCGCGTTGCGCCTCGTGATGCGTTCGCAGACTACGAGCGTGAGCGCCCGCACACTCGCGCGAGGCATTCGCCCTCCCGTGCGCATGTTTTGCATAGGCCGCGTTTTCCGTCCGGAAGCAATTGATTGGAAGCATTTGATGGAGTTCAACCAGTGCGAGGGAATCGTTTGCGACGAGGACATGAATTTCCGGGACCTCCTGGGGTATTTACGCGAGTTCGCAGTCGACATTTTCGGCGCGGAGGACGTGCGTTTCGCGCCGTCGTATTTTCCTTTTACGGAACCGAGCGTGGAACTAATAGCGCGAATACCGGGAAGGGGTTGGACTGAAATGGGTGGCGCGGGAATGTTCCGGCCGGAAATGTTGAGCGCGCTCGAAGTCGACGTTCCTGTTCTAGCGTGGGGTTTGGGCGTCGAGCGTTTGGCGATGATGGCGCTCGGCATTGCGGATATTCGCGATTTGTATTCGCGCGACATCGGGTTTCTGAAAACAAAGTGGTAAAACGGTTGGTGAAAAAAATGCCTGGACACGCATACAAAACAGCTTCAAAAGGAAAACATGAAGGCCTCCGAGTGCCCAAAAAGGTTTTTAGTGCGGAAGCAGGCGCTGCTGCAAAAAAAAGGCGAGTGATGCAACAAATTGTTCTTGGTTTGAATCCAGTAATCAAAGCGAGCGTAATTACGCTTTTACACAAGTACACAAGTTCGACGCCACTAAAACAAGACTTGACTAAAATTTCTTCGACCGCGCCGCATTTATTGCCTAAACAAAGAGTGAACGAAATTGTTTCCCAACACCAAAGTGCGTTAGTGCGATTAGGCATCAAACCGCTGGAATAAAGGATAATTTCGGGTTATAAACAACGCGGTTGCAAAAGAATCGAGAAACTCGTTTGGTTGATTTGAAATGGCTTCGCGAATCAAGTTCACTCCGAAAATGGAAAAAAGCGTTTACAGCTTCATCAAAGGCTCCGCATTAGCGGCGGGCGGCAAACTGGACGTGGATACCATCGAAGGATCGACTCGAGGAAAAACAGTTTACCGCGCGCCCGGCAGCGTGAGGAATCTTAAGGTAGTGGAAGTCCGCCAGGGCGTTACCCACAAAAATTTTCCTGTAGTGCTGGTCAAACTTCACCTCAAAGAAACTCTGTTGAATAAACTCACGAATCCGGCAAAACGCCACAGCGTGAAACTGCCCCAAAAGTTTTTCGTTTTCCTAGCACTACATCCCCAAAGCAACGAAGTGCTTGGAGCAAGAGTAGTTAGTACGCCGCTTACGGACGACGTATTGCAAACCATAGCTAATAATCCGTTTCAAGAAAACGTTTTAGAAATCGGTCCAATAATACAGCCGAAAAACGCCAACGGGTTGTCTGACGAAGTAAAAGGAATGGGGGTAGGCGGACTCTTAACCGCTGAAGCGTTGGATGAAGCGACAAAACAGGGAATTAAGAGTGTAAAAACTACTGAGATACACAATGCAAGTTGGGGCATGGCACTGGAAAAAAAATTCGGCGGGCAAGCATTCAACGAACCGATAGAAACAAAAATTTCAAGAGGAAGCTGCACGCCAAAAAAAATCATTTTCAACCCAGCTGCCGGCGACTCGTGGCGTAACTTGTTGAAATGAGGAAACGATTGAAATGGTTTCAATTGCGGTAAGCAAGAAGTGGCTCGTCGAGCGAACGAAGTGCGGCGAGCAAGCGCTACTGGAAGCGCTACCGCAAATCAAGGCGAGCGTGGAAAACGTCGAAGGCGACGTGATAACGCTCGAGATTACGGGCGACCGACCGGACTTGCTGTGCAGGCAAGGAATAGCGCGAGCGATAAACGGTTTGAGAGGAAGCGAAGCAGGCGCGCCGAAACTCGACGTGAAGCCCACGACCAACGAAGTCGTTGTTGACGACAGCGTTCTCTCCGTGCGCCCCGTCATCGTGTGCGCGCTCGCCCGCGGGCTCTCGCTCGACGACGAAGACATCGCCGAACTCATGCAAGTCCAAGAAAAGCTGACGCTCACTCACGGCAGGCGCAGGCGCAAGGTCGCCATCGGCATTCACGACGCCAGCCGCATCGCGTTTCCGCTCAAATACGCGGCTTATTCGGGAAGCGAAATTTCTTTCACGCCGCTCGGCTGCGAGCACCAAATGAATCTCGACGAGATTCTGCGCGAGCACCCGAAAGGCAAAGAGTACGCTTGGACGCTCTCGGGCTTCAACCGCTTTCCCGTAATCACGGATGCTAACGACGCCGTCATTTCGTTTCCGCCGATAATCAACGGCACGATGACGACGGTGACCGACGCCACGCGCGATTTGTTTCTCGACGTGACGGGCACGGATTTCGAGGCGTGCAACGCAGCCCTCAACATTCTCTGCCAGAATTACGCTGACGATGGCGCGCGAATCGAAGGCGTCACAGTGCGCACTCGCGGCGCGAAACTCGCTTGCCCAGACTCGCGCCCGGAAAAAATGATTCTCGACGCGGCCGAGTGCAACAAGGCGCTCGGACTCGAGTTGACGAAAAGCGAAATCGCGAACTGTTTGCGCAAACAGCGAATCGACGCTGAAGAAGCGGAGAACGCGAGAAAGAACGCGAGAGAAAACAGCATCGTCGCGTTCATTCCCCGCTATCGAGCCGATTTTCTTCACCAAGCGGATTTAATCGAGGAAGTCGCGCTCGGCTACGGCTACAACGCTTTCGCTTCCCTCAAGCCCCGCGTTTTCACGCGCGGCGCGGTTAGCGAACTCACGGAACTCGGCGATAAGGCGCGGGACGCGCTTGCGGGCGCGGGATTCGTGGAATTCGCTGGATTTATTTTGACGAGTGAAGCGAAAGTAGAGCGAGCGGAGCTGTTCGCACAGGAAAAAATTGAAAAAAGCGAAAAAATCATTCGAATTCGCAATCCGGTGAGCGAGGATTACAGCGCGCTGCGGGCGTCGCTTCTGCCCGGAATTCTTGAAGCGCTTGCGGAGAATACGCACCGCTCGTACCCGCAGCGATTGTTCGAAGTCGGCGAAGTCGTCGCGCGCGACGCGTCAAGCGATTCGCGCACGCGGACGGAACTCAAAGCTTGCGCGGTTTCAGCGCACGCGGAAGCGTCTTTCAGCGAAGCGGCGACGGCGTTGTCGATTCTCGCGAAAGCGCTGGACCGCGAAATTTTCTTCGAGCGCGCTGCTTCGCGGCAATTCATTGAAGGCAGGTGCGCTCGCGCGGTTTCAGGCAACAACGAAATCGGTTTGGTCGGCGAACTGCATCCGCGAGTGCTCTCGAATTACGGCATTCAGGTTCCTGCAGCTGGCTTCGAAATCACGCTGAAATAATTAGTCGCACTATCTTCGTTTCGCTTTTATTTTTTTCTTCGCCGCTTTTTTCTTCGCGGGTTTTTGCTTCTTTTTCTTAGTTTTCTTTTTCTTCGCCGACTTCTTCTTCGAGGACTTAACTTTTTTCTTGGCTTTCTTAGCCGCCTTATTTTTTCCGCTTTTCTTTTTCTTCCTGTAAACGAGTTCAATCTTGCCTTCGACTTCCTCTTCGTCCGCCTCCTTTTCGGCGGTTTCCCGCGCAGCAATGTTTTCGCCCGCGCGGTCTTCGTACTCGTCCTTGAACTCTTGCTCCTTCACGTCGTCTGCGTCTTCCGCTTCGTACTCTTCTTCCTCGGAAATTTCTTTGTCGTAATCCTGCATGCGCACCACCTTCGGCAAACGCGATTCGAAAATCCCTAAATTCCTGAACGCCTTAAAGGAAAAAGGGTTTTTAAATCTTGCCGCCGCCCGCCAGAGCGCATAATTCCTTCTCGATTTGCAACGCCCCCGCTTCGCACGCAGCGATTTGCTTGCGCGCGGCAGCATTTACGCCGTAGCGCCTTGCGATGTACGCCAAACGCGATTTAAGCGAAACGACGCGCGTTCCAGTCACCCGCTTGTCCGCGTAGAAAACGGTTTTCTCTTCGAGCGAGCGCGGCGCGTCCCTGCCGAGAACGCTTTCGAGAATGTGGCGCCGCGCAATCAACGCGATTTTCTTGAAGCGTGCCCCGCGCTTCGCGAGTTGCGCGTGCGCTCGAAAGCCGTGCCGCAAACGGAATTTTCCGCGCGCGTCGCGGCCGCACTCGAGGCACTCCGTTTTGTCGAAATCGTGCAACAACGCGCCGCGCGAAACCAGTGGAACGTCCACTGCAATGCCGCGACTTCTGATTTTTTTTGCCAGATTGACTGAAAACTTTTCGACGGCAAGCGAGTGCGCAACGATATTCGGCCAAACGCCAGCGCGCCGCAGCAACGCAAGGCAATCAGTCCTGCACGGCAAACGGCGAAGACGGCGGGACATGAAAATCACAGTCCGCGATGGTGCTGGCGCTTTTGGTTTAGTACAAGCGCGTAAACGAGGGCGGCGAGAACTAGAATGCCGACTACGCCAAGCGTCCAACGCGCCGAATCAGAACCCGAACCCAAAATCCCGCCTGACGTGCCAGCGCCAGCGGCGCCCGCGCCCCCACCAACGCCAGCCAAACCGCGGTTGACCGCGTCGGCGATCACCCACGCCGTGAAATAATTGCCTGAATCGAACGCGTCATGCGCCGAATCGATGGCTTTTCTCGTCGTTTCGTCGCCGAATTGCTTCTGCCGAGCTTCGGCGCTAACGAGAGCGTCTCCCGCGTTGTTTTTCGTGAGGCTCGCCTTTTCCTGCAGCGCAATCAAATCGTTCGAAAGCCGAATCGCGGAATCGTTTAGGAATGAAAAAGAGTATTTCGCGAAAGCCGCCGAGTCGTTCGTCTCAAGCGCGCTCCACGCTTCGCCGAGCGCAGTAACGCGTTTTTCCCCGTCTTTGCGGCTGAGAACGCCTTCCTGGTAATCAAGTGAACGCGAACGCTCGCTATCGTAGTCTTTGGGCACGGTGAACGCATCGTTGAAAGCTGCGGAAGCGGAATCAAACGAGTCGCGCAGGCTGGGAAAATTCGCAAGCAGCGCTTTCTTGGCTTCAACGCCGCTCTCCAAATCGCTTTGCGCGGTCGCGAGCGCGGCTCGCGCGCTTCCTTCAGCCTCGAGAGCGCCGGCGAAATCGCCCGAGGTGGCGAGCGCGGTAGCGCGCTCGAGCGCGCTCCAAACGCTTGAATCGCACGGCGAGGCGCCGCTTTCATCGGCTCCGCACTGCTCGGCGAGTGCCGCGATTTCCACGCGCACCGCGTTGCCGAGTTTCGTTCGCAGTTCGTCTTCAGCCAACCAAAGTTTTTGGAGTCCGTCTTGCGCGTTCCCGTTTGCCGCGAGGCTTCGGCCTTCGGCTAGCAGCGAGCGCGCGTTTTGCGCGGCTGACGCGGCTTCAGCGCTTTCTTTCGCGAACCCCGCGGCCGCGAGGCGCAGCGAAGCGTTTTCTGCTGCGGCAATAAGCGAAAGCGCTTCGCTTTCTCTAGCTGAATATTCGTTGCGCGCCGCCGCGTCGGCGGCGCCGCGTTCTTGCTCGCTTGTTACGAACGTTTCGGCTTCGTAAAGCTTCGCAAGGGCTTTTTCGACTTCGTCTTGCGCTTCGAATTGCTGCGCCGCGCGAATCAAGTCCTGCGCTTGCAGGCGCATCGAAAGGCTGAGTTCCGCGTGCGCCGCGAGTTGCTGGACTTCAGCGAGCTTTGTCTCGAACGCCGCAGCGAGCGAGTCGCACTCGACGATTACCGAAGCAGCGTAAGGCGCGCTTGTTTCCATGCGTTTTGCCTTGAACGAGACGACGACTGAGTCTTTCAGCATCGCGTAATCGCTTTCGAGCCGCGATTGCGGTGAAACGACTTGCACGCTCTTCGGCTCGCAGCCGAGCTGCGCGGAATAATCAAGAACCACGTTGTCAAGCGGCGCCAGTGCCGTGAAAACGAGGTCGAACTTCTGCGTAGCGCTTTGCGCGTCGAACGAACGGGTTTCCGCGAGCGTTACCGGCGAATCGATTTCGTACTCGAACGCGATTTCGTTCGCGCCCTCGCGCGCTTCGACGACCGCCGCAAAACTCGAGCCTGCGGCTGAATTCGACTGAGTCGAACTGACGACTCCTTGCGTCGCTGAAGCGGAGGCGAGGGTGGCGGCGAAGGGGAGCGCTAGCGGGATTACGACGAGCGCTTCGCGCTCGGCGGTAAAGCGAATCATGGTTCGCTTGACTGCTTTCGCGCGGCTCGCATAAACCGTTTCTTCAGTGCGGCTCGCCTCGCGCGTTATTTGCTCGTCGCGCTCGAACTCGAAAAAGTATTTTCCGCCTGCAGCGGTTTTCGAAAGGTAAAGTCCGGAAGGCGAGGCGCTGACTTCAACGCTTTTCGCTACGACGGAATAATCGCCCGCTTGAAGCGCCGCGGCAATCGCCGGAATCGAAACGAGAATTTGCTGGTCGTAAGAGAACGGCAAGCGGTTTTCGAGTTCCACGCGCGTGCGCACGACCGCTTTAGCGCCGAGGCGCGCGTCGTCAACGCGCGAAAGCACTACCGCATTTTCTTCCATGCTCTTTTTGAGTAGTTCGGGCAAACGGAGTTCGGCATAATCCAAAAGCGTTTCGTAATCCGCGCGCGTTTTCTTGAGCGAGCCTACGGCGGCGCGCACGCGCAAACGGCCGAAAGCGTCGAATAAATTTTCGTAAGAATCGAACAATAGTTTTTGCTTGTCGGAAAGCACTTCGTAAAAACCCTCGATTTTCTCGCGCTCGCCTGCCAGCAAATCCGCGTACTTCTCAGTAGCTTGCGCGAAAACGCCTTCCTCGAGATTTGAAAGCGACTGTTTTAGCACGATTATCGAAGCGGTGCTCTTCATTCCTTCGTCGAGCTTGTTCAACGCGTCTTCAATCGACGCGGCCTCGCGCTTCTCGAAATCGACGCTGAGCTCGTCCGCTTCCGCGTTCGCGAGAAGCCTCTTGAATTCCGCTAGCCGAGCCTGCAAAGCGCTTTTTTCCTCGCGCGCGAAAGGCGAAGCGCTGGCTGCGGCTTGGAGGTCGCGCAAGAGCGCGATTTCGCGCAAATAGAAGGAAATTCGTTCGCCGCGAGTTTGCAGCGCCTGCGCCAGCGAATCGTAATTCTTTTCAAGCGAAGATTGCGCAGCCGAGGCTGCAAAAGGATTGCTTTCCCGCACAGCGTCGATCGCCTGCCGCGTTTTCTCCTGCTCGTCGAGAACGCGTTCCCGCAGCGCCGCCTCGAGAACGCGCGAGCGCGAGTCCGCGTCGCGAGCAACCGACGTTGCGGAGTCGAGCGATGACGAAGCGGCACGCAACAACAAAACGCAGTCACTAGCCCAACCCTGCGCTTTCGCTTCGCGCTGCGACTTGCATTGTTTTTGTTTGCGCTGGGCGTCTTCGATAGAAAGTTTTATCGAGTTCAAATCGTCCTCGAACGAGGCGACGTTATACTGCGTGGCTATGGTCGCGCCCGAACCAACAAGTTGGAAAGCGTTTTCTCCGACTAGCCACAACTGCTCTTTTTCGATGAGCGCGAGAGCGTTGTTCGCGCTCCACTCCGCGTCGCCTGCTTCGCGCTCGAGAGAATCAACCTCGCTTTCGAGGGAACGCGTTGCGCCGGTCACGCGGTCGTTGAAAGCGATTGCCTCGCTCAAGAAAAAGTTTTCGGAGACTAGCGTCTTCACCGCGCTGAAAACGCTCGTGCTCGATGCTTTTCCGCCGTCCAGCGCTTTCCACGCCGCGTCGTTCTCAGCCGCGGCGCGATTAATCCACTTGCCGAACGCTTCGCCTTCAGTCGCACCAGTAAGCAAGTCCGCGTTGATTTCATTTATTTCCGCCAAAACGCCCGCGGCAGCGCCTTCGTAATCCGAGTTAGTGATTTTCTGCAGCGCGTCGGCGTTCGCGCCAGCCGCGCGCAGCGCCTCGCGCGAGGCTTCGTCAGCGAGAGAAAGCGAACGTGCCGCTTCCTCGAAGCAGCGGAGCGAGGAGTAAGCGTTGCCCGCGATTCCGCCGTAGAAGGAAAGCTCGCGGAAGAGTTTTTGCATGCGGCCGTAGAACGCCGCGTTTTCCATCGCGAGTTTTGCTTGCCAAGCGTAGTCTGCTGCTTTAGCGAAATCCTTCGTCGCCGCAAGATTCGGCGGAAGCGCGATTTCCTCGGAAAACGCGTCGCACGCTTGCGGGGAGAGCAGGTACGGAAGCGAGTAAAAAGGCCGTTCCTGGATTTTGAAGGCGTAAGCGCCGACGTCGACGGCTGAAACTGGCTGCGAAGACGAAACGATTAAAGCAATCGACAGGAAAAGCAGGAATGGAAAGAAAACAGTTTTCAGATTAGGAACAATAGTCGTCCAGCCCCACCTCCCGAACGCTTTAACGCTGGCGTTTAATAAAGCGTTTTCGAAGAAGCGGAGGAAGCGAGGAAACGCGTCGGAATACGGCGCGGCAGCGCGGAGAAAGAGGGGGAACGGACGGGGCAAAAGCCATTTAAAACCCCTCGAAAAGCTTTAAAACCCTGAAGTTCAAAATATTAACTAATAAGTAGTAACTTAGTCGAGAAATTTATTCGAGAAGTTCGGGAAGGTGGGTTGAAATGCAAAAGTGGGTTTTGGCTGCTCTCGCCGCGATTACCGCGGTCGCCGCTGCTGCGAACGTGAACGCGTGCTTCGGCTACGGCTGCCACGGGTATTACAACGATTATTATGACTACGCTTACAATTACGCCGAGCCAGGGGTTTACTACGTTCCTTACGCCGGCGGCGCGTGCTGGGGTTACGCGTGCGGTTACTACAACTATCCGCGTTACGCTTACGGCAGTTATGCTTACAGTTATTCTTACGCCTACAACTACGATTACGGTTATGGCAATTATGGCTACAATTCGCATTACGACGCGGGTTACCACGCGCAATTAGCGAATTACTGCGCCAACGGCTGGTGCTGAAAACCTCGCCGCGCCAAAGCCGTAATCACGCGATTACCGCAATCACCAATCTTTTTTAAATCAGGCTAGCGATAACTCTAATTCGAGCTGCGCCTCCGTAGCTCAGCGGTAGAGCGATTGCCTCGTAAGCCGGCTTTTCTTTTTCCAGAAAAAGAAAATCTAGGTTGTCAAAAGAAAAAAGCCGCCGGCACGCGAAAGCAATAGGTCGAGGGTTCAAATCCCTCCGGGGGCTCTGATACCTCCTCTCTAATCCCTACTTTCTGCACCATTTTGTAGAATGTAGCACTAAACCTAATTAGACCCTTCCGCGGAGGAATACGAGGTATGAACGGAAACGGGTTTTTGGTACACAAGTACCAACAGGATTTCGAAGGCGCAGTCCGGCGACTCGAAAAAGACGAGGCCGTAAGCCAGAAGAATCGCGAGTTAATCCTCTCTTTCTCGAGGGTGCGCATGGCTAAAGGAATTACTCGCGTTAGAACCGTCAAATGCATTAACTGCCTCAGGACGTTGGCCGAGTGGCTGAATAAACCGTTCGACGAAGCTACTAAAGATAATTTGATGGACTTAGCCAACAAAATCGGGTGCGCCGACTACAAGGATTCAACGAAGTACGACTTGAAAGTCATTCTCAAAATGTTTTACCGTTGGTTGAAAGGCGGTGACGACGAGCAAACGCCGCCGTTAATCAGCTGGTTGAAACCAAAGCTCAGCAACCACGCGCACAAACTACCTGAAGAACTCCTCACTGAAGAAGAAGTCTTCAAGATCGCGCAAGCAGCCGACAACCCGCGAGACCAAGCATTCATCCTCGTCTTATACGAAACCGGTTGCCGCATCGGCGAACTATTAACCTTAAAAATGAAGAACGTCCAATTCGACGATTACGGCGCAGTATTACGCGTTACGGGCAAGACTGGTGACAGGCGCGTCAGAATCATTAGCTCGGCTTCAACCCTCGCGTCCTGGATTCAAGTCTATCCTTTCGCGAAAGACCCGGAAGCACCGTTATGGCCGCCGTTGTGCACGAATTACAAGTACAAAGGACAACCGGCGGAACACAGGTCGTTTTACGCATTAATCAAAAAACTAGGCTTGAAAGCCGGAGTAAACAAAAAATTGTATCCGCACTTGTTCCGGCACAGCAGGGCAACCGCTTTAGCCGGTAAACTCACGGAAGCGCAAATGAAAGAGTATTTCGGTTGGGTGCAGTCAAGCGAAATGGCTTCCGTATACGTTCACTTGTCAGGCCGCGACGTCGACAACGCGTTGCTTGCCTTGCAAGGCTTGAAGAAACCTGAAGACAAGACCGAGGAGCACATTAAAGTTTGTTTTTGTCCTCGCTGCAAAGAAAAAAATTCGCCGATAGCAAAGTTTTGCTTGCGTTGCGGCACTCCAATTCAAGCGCAAGCAGTTGCT
>CAITNU010000096.1 GCA_903893865.1 uncultured Microcaldota archaeon | reverse complement strand
TTCAAGAAAGGAATCGTTTCGCGGCTTCGCCTCGAGGGAAAGGAAGCTTACACTGAAATCGGGGGGCTTATCGGGAAAGTCGTGGGCGTGGACAAGAAGAAGGACGCGTTCATCGTTCAAACTACCGCCGGACAAAAAATAGATTTGGACTTCGACCACGTGGCGAACATAGGGGAAAAAATAATAATAAAATACTGATACGTTCTCCGAAACGAAATAAAACGAAATAAAAGGAAATAAAAAAATAAAACGAAATATTGTTTTGGCGGGATTGCGGAATGGATGAAGATTATCTCGAATTGCTCGCGGAGTACGCGGCGCGGCAGATGGAAGCGAAAGTCGGGAAAATCGTCAGCGCGCCGAGAGCCGAGCAAACCGAAAAAGTCAAGCACGAACGCCGCATCGGCGCGCGCGCGGGCGAAATTGTTAAGAGCGCGAGGCGCAGCGCGGCGGTGCACGACGCTTACAGGCACGCTTTGCTGCTCGCGCTCGGGGGAAGGAGCGCCGCGCAATTAACCGCTTCGGACGACAGCTAAAAAGTAAGAAAACAAAAAAATAAATAGCGAAAAAGGAAAAAACGAAGAAAAGAAAAACGAAGATGCGGTGCGCTTAGTACTCGTGAGCGTGCTCGCGCTTCTCGTTCGGGTAATAGAGCACGCCGAGGAAAACGAGTATCAAACCCAAAACCGCGTCCACTACCGTCGTCTGCAGGTAGACGTCACTCATTTCCTGCAAGCCCGCTTTGCTCTCGGCTATGTCTGAAGCCGCTATGTTCAAATCCGTCGCCTGCGCCGCCTGCTGGTCGATGAGCTTGAGCGACTGCTTGACTACGGGCTGCGTCGTCCAATACTGGTTTGCCTGCTGCACCGCTTGCGCGAGAATCAGTCCGCCCAAAAGCAGCAAAAGCATGCTTACCGCCTTAATCCTCAAACCAAACCACCTCTTAATCTAAAAAAAATTAACGAAAGACAAAATGGATTAACGGAATTTTTTACCGGAACACCCAAAACTTTTTTTTCTGTACGACTTCGCGCGTCGCATTCTTTTCCTGCCTGAACGATTGCGCGCGCTTGACTTCTTCGCCGAGCTCGTAAAGCATGCGCGTCAACGCCTCGTACAAGTCCTTTCCCGAAACGCCGACGAACAATTCGCCGTTGTCCAGGCGCAGCGTGCCCTTCAACTCGAAAAGTTTTTTGCCCGCGCCAGCCGCGCCGCTCGATTTGACGTGAACGCTTATCGAGCGCACGGTCGGCATGCGCTTCTGGAATTTTTCGAGCGTCTTCTCGCACTCCTGCGTTATCGACTCCTTGAAAACCGATTCCTCGCCGACGAGTCCGGAAACGGTAACGCGCTCCTGCTCGCGCGCCCAAGGCACGATGCCTTTCGCTTTCGCGTAAAACTTTTTAAGCAAACGCTTTACCAAAAAACCCACCTGCGCCAAAAACGAAAAAATATTGGCGACTGCGCACGATTACGGCGCAAAGCCTTAATAACCTAACGCCGCCTTCCAAGGCAACGCGTTGATTACGAGAAGCGCGACTGTTAAAAGCCCGAACGCTATTGAAATCGCCGCGCCCTTCTTTTTCCCGAACGCCGCGCTCAACTCCTCGAAGAAAACGCGTTGCCCGTCAGTAATGAAAATAGGCAGGAGATTAACCGAAGCGAAAACGAAATTGAGAAGGAACGTGTAATAAAGAATTACGACGAGGAGCGCGAGAAGCGCGTATGTCCACTCCGCGCCCGCAAGCGGCGTGTCGATGGCGGTGAACGCCTGCTCTTGCGAGAAAACCGCGCCCACGACGCCGCCAGCGCCCAAAACGATTTCCTTCGCGCCAGCGCTCGTTTCTAGCGCCACGGCGTCGCCTTGCTTTCGCCCCGCGAGCGCCGCTTTCAGCTCTTCAATCGTCGAAACTCGCGTGCCGCTGACTGCGTAAATCATTTCGCCTTCCGCGAGCACGCCTTCGGCAGCGCCGCCCTTTTTTATTTCGCGCACGACAATAGCGTTCGCAGGAACCAGAATCGAGCGTTCGACGCCGCCCGCTTCAGCGAAGCTCACGGCGACGCCGCCGCTCCCGTCGGAAGCAGTGGCAAGCGCGGAATTAGCGTCGCCTGAAGTTCGAATCGGCGCACCGTCCACGGCCAAAAGCTTGGCGCCTTTCGGAAGCAGGGAAGCGTAGTTCGTTGAATCCACGTTTACGCTCGCGACGAGCGATTGAAGCGCGAAAGTGCCGGCGAAAGCGAGACCGAGAAAAACGAGGAAGAACAGCGTGTTCGAAGTGCTTCCCGCGATTAATATGCGCCGCTTGTCGCGCAAGCG
>CAITNU010000095.1 GCA_903893865.1 uncultured Microcaldota archaeon | reverse complement strand
TGCGCTTTGCCGAAAGCGGCGAGAACTGCGCTTTTGGCGCCGAGCTTCTCGATTCTCGCGCCTCCAACGCACTTGATTATCGCGAGCGCTTCGCTCGCGTCGCGTTTGGCGCGGCACAATGCGGCGCACTCCCCGAAGTCTGCGCCCTGCGCGACCAGCGCGAACGCTGCGTCTAGCGTGGCGTTGTCCGCGCTTTTGAAGAAAGCGGTGTCGGCGATAATAGCGCAAAGCAAGATGGAAGCGGTTTTCGGCGGAATTTTGTAGTTCAAGGAATTCGCAATTTGCAGAACGATTTCCGCAGCGCTCGTTGCGTTGGGTTCGACGAGCGCGCAGCCTGGCGCGGTTTTCAAGTGCTTGTTGTGGTAATGATGGTCGATGACGAAAAGCGGGCCGTTGAAACCTGAAATCGCTGGACCCCACTCGCCGAGCAAGTCAGCGTTGCTGACATCTACGAGCACTACCGCGGCCGCGTCGATTCCGACGAGCGTTTGCGGCGCGGCGCAGCCGTAAAACGAGAGCACGCGTTTCGCTTGGCTGTTCAGCGAGTCAACGCAACGCACGTGCGCGTCCACGCCCCGCGCTTTCAAAACGCTTTGCAGCGCCAGCGCGCTTGCGGCGGCGTCGACGTCGCCGAGCGAGTGAAACGTTATGAGCGTCCTGCCCCGTCCTTTCAGCGAAGCCAAGCTGCGCGCCAGCCGCGCTACCGCGGGAGAAATCTTGTTCGTTTTCTGTTTTTTCGTTTCGCCCGCTTTGCTTTTGTTTTTTGCCACGCAGTTTTTTGGGCGCGCTTCTATAAATTGTTTGCTGATCTGCCTCGTTCGAATTGCCTGCTGTTATGCTGTCCTGCCGGCGTCAGCCGAACCGAACCGCGGAAACCACGCGGACAAAACGGGGTGTGCGGAGCGTTTTTTGGCGAAAAGAAGCGTACTGGCGCGTTTTTGGCGCTTTTCGTTCCGCCGAAGTTATTTATACCGCGTTAAAAATAATCACTACGCCTATAAGCGGCGCGCTCGCTATGCGAACTCGATGCGCTTGCGATGCGAGTACTGCTTGGAAAAGCGCTTGGGGATTCAGAAACCATTAAAAACGATTAACTGCAGGATAAAACCAGTGAAAGGGGGATTGGCTTGAAAACGACGAAAACAAAATTTTTTCTTTTGGCAGTGCTCGCCGCGCTATTATGCGCGCCGCTGACTTTTGCGAGCGATGCAGCAAGCCTCGATGCAGGCCCTGCTAAAGAAGCTTCCGCTTTTTCAACGCAATTTTCCGCCGCGGTCACTGCGGGCGCGTCGAACGCGTTTTCCGCTGCTTCGACTGCGGCAGTCGAAACTCCCGGCACCGCGCTGGTTTTTGATCCGGTCGTGAAAAGCGAGTGCTTGATTTCTCCAGTATACGTTAAAACGGCGATAGGCGATGAAGTGAATTTTACGGTTCGCTGCCTGCAGACGGTTGACGACGCGGTCGCGATAGTGCCTTGCCCCAACGAAATAAATTGGGCGAGCAACGCCGGCGAAATAACGGGAAATCCGTCTGCGCAAGACCACGCGCGATTCGTCGCGGGAACGCAAACCATGCTCGGCGGTTTCGTGACCGCGAGTATGGTTTTCAACACAACGAGCATAGCGGCTTACTCAGCGCAAGAAACGGTTTCGTGCAAAGCAAACGTGGACGTTTTAACCAAAGCGAAATCGTGCGTTCTCTTGCCTTCGAGCGCCACGCTCGAGTTCGGCGAACAAAAGCGTTTTGAAGCGCTGTGTTATTCCGACGAAATCGCTTCGCTCCCGCTTTACACTACCGCGCTGACTGCGCCTACTGTGCCTTGTCCGGAATTCGCTTGGACTAGCGATGCGGGCGCTATAAGCAACGCTTCAAGCGCTGGCGCAACGCTTACCGCCGCGAACGCTGGCGCAGGCAAGTTTCTGGAAGCGCGTTACACGCCTCCGGCGAGCGTGCCTTTCAGTTCGGCTCGAGACCAGTTTTACTGCAGCGCGGAAATCACGGTAAACGCCGCGCCAGAGCCAAGCGCTACGCCCACGCCAACTCCAACGCCGACGCCAGACGGCGGCGGGAGCGGTGGCGGCGGCAACATTTTGCTGCCTTACACTGGCTACAATTACGTTAACCACGCGACGAGCCCGACACCAACGCCGAGCGCTACGCCT
The DNA here is from genome assembly GCA_903893865.1 of uncultured Microcaldota archaeon. Lineage (GTDB taxonomy): Archaea > Micrarchaeota > Micrarchaeia > Norongarragalinales > Norongarragalinaceae > CAITNU01. The sequence goes on along the minus strand of CAITNU010000095.1, from coordinate 13,071 downwards.
GCGCCGAGCGCGAGTCCGAGCCCGCGGCCTCCAATGGGTAAACTCGTGATTCACCCTGCTACCGCGAAGCCCAGCGCTTCGCCTAGTGCTTCGCCTGCGGTTGCTGCCGCTGGCGGTCTAACCGGATTGTTTACGGCGCAGTCCGCGCCGCTGGCGCTAGGCTTGCTGCTCGGAATAATCGCGGTCGTCCTGCTTTGGTACTGGCTTGCAGGTGGAAAGAAGGCGAAGAGCGGAGCGGAAGGCATCAAAGGCGGAAAAAACGAGAAGAAAGGGAAGAAAGAAAGGGCGAGTGAAAAAGGCGAAAAGAAAAGCGGAAAATGACTTTCTCTCCCAAAGCGATTGCGAAAACTAAAGTCTCGTGATTTTAGAATCCGCCTCCTTTGGGAAAAGTGGAACGTTCTGCGCTTGAGATGAGACTATTAAAGAAATCAATTAGTTCATCGTTGCGGTGTGGACTAGAAATTGTGCGGAGAATGTGTTCGCCAACGCGTTCGCCACCTGCTATACGAAGCGCCTTGCCAACGCGTTGACCGTCCGCTATGCGAAGTGCTGTGCCGAAATGTTCGCCATTCGCCCAAACAAGTGCTATGCCAAAGTTTTTGCCGCCTGCTATGCGAAGTGCTGTGCCGAAATGTTCGCCGCCTGCGTTTCGTAGTGCTTCAACAATTTCTCGGGAATCTATAGACTTTTTCAGGAAGTCCAAGAAAGGATCGGCAATTCCCTTGATTTTCATCATTTCAATAATTTCTGCTGAAGCACCTTTTTCCTGTATGAGTTCGCTGAATTGTCTTCCCAAACCGCGTTTCTCAACCAAATATACTAATCCCTTGCCGCGTTCTTTCCCTAAAATGCCAGACTGCTCGTAAATTCGTGTTCTTGCGGTTATGTCGCGTTGCCTTGCTGTCATATCGCCTTGCATTTCGCGCGCAACCCTTTTTTGTATACGCAAAAAAGCCAAGCGCATCACCAAACCCACTATTGAAAGTCGCTACTTAAAACCGTTTCGAGGACTCAAGCGCGTTCCAGTCTAACGATTGATGAAGTGAAACTCGCTCTTTCATCACTTCTTCAACCGCTTAGCACGGCGCCTTCGCCGACAGGTTTCTTCGGCTTGATTCTGGCGCCGGACCTGGATTCCGAAGACGCAGAACTTCCAGCCGCATTCGTGCCGCTTCCTCCGCCGAGCTTTGCTTCAAGTTTCTTGCGGAGTTCGTCGAAACGTTTGCGCAGGCGTTCTTCCTGCTTCGCGAAAACGTCGCGCCTGCTTTCGAGCGCCGTCTTCTCTTCCTTGAGGTCGGCGAGGAGTTCGTCCTTTTTTTTCGGGACTATTACGCTGCCGACGAAGCGGTAAAGCGTGCCGCTGCTTTTCCCGGCTTCTTCCGCTGCCTTGTCGTTTTCCGCTAGCGCCGCGAGCGCTTGCTGGCGTTGCATTATCATGACTTGAATTTGTTGCTGCAAATTCTGGTATTCAATGATTTCCTTCTTCGTTTCCTCGTCGAACTCTTGTTCCATTCCGCACTCACCTTTATCGTGAGAGCACGATTCGTTGGAAGCGCACTCCGCACATTTAGTCATAGTCAATAGTTTTCGCCGCACGCGGTTTTAAACCCGCCGATTATCAGCCGTTCTTCCGTTTACTTTTCGCCACATGCTGGAAAAAGGTTGAGGTTGAAGCCAAGGACTTGACTTTTTGGAATAGAGCAATGGCTTGAAAATTTTCTTTATTTGCTGAAAAAACTCGTAGTTCATGGATCGACTTGACGGACTGTAGTTCGCTTCGCGTTTTCCTGGCACTGCATCGGTTATCAATACTCCGCCTTTGTTCAAAGACGAATGCAAGAATGATGCTAGTTTGCCTTGCAGTTCTCTGGGAACGTATTGAGCTACAGTGCAAAGGCTCACCAAATCCGATTTTTCCGGGGGATGCGCAAACAAAATATCGGCATTTACGGGAATTATTTCGCTTCCGTCTTCTTTCGTTCGCTTAATCTGAGACGTGATTTCAGGGTTGATGTCAACAGCGTAAATCTTGTGTTGAACGCCAGCTTGCTTTAGTTTAGAAGCCAAAATTAAGTGTTCTTGAGGCGGATTTCCAAGACCAATGCACCAAGCTACGAAAACCTTTTTTCTATCCCAGTTTTCAAGAATGCGAGGCAAATCGCTGAAAGCTAGGCGCAACGCATCCGGATGCGGCGTCCACCCGATATGCGCTCCCAAGCCAAAATACTCGCGGTCGCGCTGAAAATCAGCGTCTGGAAAAACGGCGTGGTATCGTTCTTCAGGTTTTTTGCCAGTTAAACTCCAATAAAGTTTTTTCGCGTTTGAATTTCTCGGTTTTGACGGATTCATTGCAAATCAACTGATTTTGCGTCTATTCTTGTGCTAGTGACCTAAGAGCCAAACGCGCGATTCGCAGCGCAGGTCCAACGCGTTCTCCGCCAGCTTCGAAAAATATTTCGCGCGAGCTCGCTACCATAGTCAAAACCTCAAATTCGCTATCGCCGGCCTTCTCCAAACCGAACAACCTCATTATCTTATCGCCGGCGGAATCAAGCGCCTTCGCCTTTACTTCCTTAGGCAACCGCACGCGCTTGCAGCGTTCGGGTACAACCGTGCCGCTCAACGCGATGCTCGGCTCAAGCCACCCTTCTTTCTCGTCTCGGAAAACGAGTTCGCTCGGATTCCCATGGCTCTCGTGAACGAAGAGCACGCGCGAAAAACCTTGCGCCGCCGCCCGCGACACGACTTCTTCAACGCTTCGCTTGCCCCGATTTTCAGTGCCCGCGCGCAAGAGCGTGGCGAGCCAGCGCGAGAGCTTGCGGGCTTGCGCGCTCGGCTTGCGGGAAGTGGTAACGAACAAATTCATTTTCTCATTCTCGTTTTTTCAACAACCTTTTTTGTACTGCGGGACTCTCGAGTTCGCGCAGCGCGTCAGCGGCAATCCAACGCGCCGCTTTGGAATCGATGCGCGAGATTTCGCTCGCTGTTTTTACTGCGGCGGCGTTTAAAGCCTTGCTGCGTTTTCCGATTTGCCTCAACGCCCAATTAACCGCCTTTCGCACGAAGTTTCGCTCGTCCCGCGCTTCGCGCTTGATTATCGGAAGAAAAGCGAGGAATTTTTTGTCGTCCGCTTTCTTGTCATGAACCGCGAGGCAAGCCATTAAAACGAATCCAGCGCGCTTCACGAATTCTTCCTTGCGTTTAGTCCACTCCCGCGCCTTGCGCCAAGCGAACGGCGTCTGATCGAACAAATTCGAGCAAGCTTGGTCGCAAACGTCCCAAGAATCGAAGTCGCGAGCCCACGACTCCATTTGCGCTTCAGAAACTTTTTTTGAGTCGTCAATAAAGCCCGCTAAAAGTCTTGCTTCATGAATCCCGGTTTTCCACAATTCGAGCGCGAGCTCGTGGCGGCGCGGGTTTTTGCATTGCGTTTTAGCCAAATCCCGAATTACTGGGATTGAAACGCCTAACGTGTTTTTCGGGTTGATTCCGAATCTCGCCATGCCCGCGACGTTGCGCGCGTTCGCTCGCTTTTCGAGTTCGCGAACGATTTTGCTGCATTCATTCGAAGTCAAACACTATTCACCGTTTGGTTTTCCTTCAACGCCGACGACTTTCAAGAGTTCGCTGACGTCGCTTATCAGAAAATTCGGTTTTTCCTTTTCCAGCCAAGCGCGCGGGTGGTAACCGTAAGCGCAAGCGCAAGTGCGCACTCCAGCTGCTTTCCCAGCGCGAATATCAAGAATAACGTCGCCAACGAAAAGAGCGTCGTTCGATGCGAATTTGTTTTCCGTAATCAACCGTTTCAGTGAGTCCGTCTTGTCCCAGACGCTGCCTATGACGCCACGCGCATCAAAAAAATCGCGGAAACCGTAGCCGCGCGCCTCCTCCTCCAAAACGCTTTTAGGGTGAGCACTCACAACGAAAAGACGCGCGCCAGCGTTTTTGAGCGCGGCCAACGTCTCGCCCGCGCGCGGATACGGCTTCGGCTTTAGCGGCGAAGCGCGCATCGCCTCCTCGTATTCGCGGTGCAATTCTTCTTGCGAAGAAAAGCGGAGTCCGAACTCGCGCTCGTAAAACCCGACGAGATCAGGCGTAGTATAATAGCGAATGAATTCGTGCATTGTTATAGGCGGCCGGTCGTGGCGCGCGAGCAAGCGGTTGTCCGCGTCGAGGCAGAGCGCCACGTCGTCGCTGAGCGTCCCGCTCCAATCGAAGATTACTGCCTTGATTTTGTTCATGCCACCAGCTGAATTAGTTTAAGTTGAATTTTTTGCCGTGTATTTTATTCAAAAGCTCTATGGTCTTACTGTCTTTTGCAGCAAACAAGATGCTGCGATCCATTTTTTCCGTTAACATCGGCTTAAAATCTTGCGCGTTAACATGAGTAACTTGAAATTCCAAGTAATCTGTTTTGTTAATAAATTCGTATACTGGAGGTCCGAACTTTCTTTCAAACGAAGCCTTCACTTGTTTAAGCACGCGCTCGTATTTCTTCATTCCTTCAGCGGTTTTAAAGAATATGTGCAAATCAATGTCTCCGCCAGTTGAAATGCGGCGAGGTTTAACCGCGGAACCCACTAGTTCAATCGCGTCGATCGCACCCCGAGTTTGTTCTGCAAGTTCTTTAGCAAACTGCGTTGCGACAAGACGATTGTACCCAAACCGCTCTGGTCTCCTCCACAAACTCGTTTGCATACTATTCACACTCAATTAAGGTTTTGAGGGAACAAGAATTTATTAGTGCCGCAAGGGGTGCCGCGCCTATCACTAAAGCGATTAACGCGCTTTTTAATTCGTTGCCGCGTAACGTTTAACGGGGTTATTGAAGTGTCTTCGCTGAGTGCACGAGCAGCGCCTGCAGCGGTGATCACAGCTTTGCTTTTAATCCCATGACGGTTGAAGCGAAATTTAGTTGTTCAAGATCTTTAAGGAAGTTGGATTGCGTTGAAAAAACCGTTGCTTGCACTGTTTTTGTTAGCTTGCCTCGCGTTTCCCGCGCTTGCGGGCGCTTTGAATTTGACTACTGTTTGCGGAACTCTACCAACGGCGAACGAATACTATCAGTTGCAGAACAACGTTTCTTCTAACGGAACGTGCTTCAACATTACTGCCAACAATGTCACGCTCGACTGCAACGGGTATAATGTTACTGGCCGCGCTAATTACACTAGCGTTTTGGGTTACGGCGGTTCAGGCATTCTCGTCGATAGCGTTACTAATGTTACTATACGAAATTGCAGTGTCAAGGGTTTTGACGACGCCGTTTTCTTTTATAATGTCAACAACAGTTTCGTCGTCTACAGTAATTTGAGTAGTAACGCGCGTGCAGGCGTTTACTTGAATTACAGTCACAACAACTCGGTTAGTAATAACTCTGCTTTTTACAACCAGCACCAGCGGCCTTACATTAGCGACGCGTATTGTGACGATTCAGGCATGGTCAACTCAACTGATTTTTGTGGCTATGGTTTTTTTGCTAGATATTCTAGTAACAACTCTTTTTCTAACAACGTAATAGTGTCGAACGAATCTAGTTCCAGTGAGGATGACGTGCATTCTACTTACGCTGGAATCATAACTTATTACTCTAATAATACTTTGATTCAAAATAATTCTGTTCGAGGCGTAGACATTTTCGGAATTTTTTCCTACAGTTCTGATAACGCTACTATTCTCAATAATTTTGTCAACGGCAGTACGAACGCTTATTCTCACAAAACTAATGACGGGATTCCCGTAACACTAAGTAGGTATGCCAACGTTTCTTTCAACGAAGTCTACAATTGTTTTGAGTGGAACGTTTTTTTGTTGGGCTCTAACTACACTACTGTTTTCAATAATACTATAAAAAATGGTGGATACGTTGGCATTAGGTTGGTTGGCGATAACAACGACGTGATAAACAATTCTATTAGCTATACTGAACAAGATGGACTTCGGATAGACCAAAACAATAATAGGGTTGTTGGAAATACGATAAGTTATAATATGCACGGAATTGCGTTTCTTTCAACTTCAAGCAACAATACTGTGGCAAACAGCAACATTAGTCATTCCGGGTCTGAAGGAGTCATTTTTGATGGTTCTTTAAACAGCATTAAAGATTCTTTAATTAGCAGTTCAGGAACATCGGACGTTTATGTTCAGGCTTCAGGAATAAGCAATTTGACAAACGTAACTTTCAATAAGGCGAACACCGGGTTTAACGCTGGCGCGAGTGGTTCAATCAACGTTTTCTGGTATGCGAACACTCACGTTGTAGACTCGGTTGGCGCAGATATAGCGAGCGCGAGAGTAAACATTACCAACGTGAACGGAACGCTTTTATACGACGGTTACTCGAATTCGACGGGTTGGATTCCGCAGCAAACGATTCAAGAATACTGGCAGAACCGCACGACGATAGTAAATTACACTCCGCACTGGATAAATGCCAGCAAGAATGGTTACATCACTAATAACTCGCAAGCAGTAATTGATTCAAGTAAAACCATTACGCTAACGCTTTCCGGACCTTCAGTCGAGTGGGTTTCACCAACGTATCCTGAAGCTCAAGTCTTCAACAACACTTACAATTGGAGTTACTACAACGTTTCATTCACCAACAATTCTGCTGTTGACACGTGCCTAGTAGACATAAACGGAACGAATTATACGATGACTATCGCTGGCCAAAGCGCTTGGTATAATTTTACGCCAAGCGTTTACGGAAACTATACTGCGAAGGCGTACTGCAACACTACGAGCGGTTCACTGAACTCGACTGGAAACAGAAGCGCTTACGCCGAGTTTTGCCGAAGTTTAACGAGCAATTACTCGATGGTCGGAAACGCTTCAACTACGGGAACGTGTTTTACTATTGGAACGAATGATATTACGCTTGATTGTCAAGGGCACCAAATAAGTTATGCTAGTTTAACCAATGGATTTAGCGTATTTGCCACCACATGCAATAATACCGTAATTAAAAATTGCGTTATTACTCAAACAAATTCTACTGTAAGCAATCCTTGGGGAATTTACTTTTATGGGGTTGAAGGCGCAAACGTTTCAAATAATTCGGTTACTGTCAACGCCCTTTATAGTCCAGCCGTTGTTTTCACTTCAAGTTCCAACAGTTTTTTGATGAACAACGAATTAGCCACCCATGGCGAAGCGGCTGACGTTGTTTTCCTTGAATTATCAAGCACAAACAACTCCATAGCAAATAACAATATAACTATTTTTGGCTATGGCAGCGACGGCATTCTTACATCATCTTCAGGTTCTAACTCTATTACGGGCAACAACGTAACTGCCTTTGGAAATACGGATATTGGTATTCTTTTAAGCGGTTCCAACATCAATGCGACCAATAACTTCATAACTCTTACTGATGGCGGCTACGGCATAGTATTTAGCACCGACTCCAATCGCGCAATAAATAACAGCATTACTGTTTCGGGCACGTCTGGCAGCTGTGGCATTAGCCTTGGGTATGCTTCTAATAATGTTGTAGCAAATAATTCAATTAACGCCTCAGCCGATTACGGAATATATTTACTAACATCGTCAGATAACAACATAACAAACAACACTGTTATATCCACTGGAGAGGGATTATATCTTAGGTCAGATTCAAACAATAATAGTTTGTTTGGTAATAACGTAACTTCCACAGGTTACGGGTTCCATCTTTGGATTTCTTCAAATAACAACAGTATTATCAATAACACTATAACCGTATCGGGCGCATCCAGTTACGGCATTTCACTCGAAGGCGCATCCTCCAGCAATCTTTTTGTTAACAATACTCTAACCACTAGATACGTTGATTTTTATTCCAGTTCGAACAGTGTTAACAACTCGTTTTACAACACGACTTTTAATTCCAGTAACAAGCCGACGATTGCGAGTTTTACTTATGACGGTTCTATTACAGTTAATTCGAGCGGCGCTCCCGCTACGGATCCAACCAGTTATCACAACATTTCTAAATATTTGGACGTTAAAAACTCGTCGAGTGCGTGGGTTTTCTTGAACGTGAGTTACGCCGACTCTGATTTGAATGGTGGAAACGAAAGTAAATTAATAATGGCTAGAAACAACGGGACGTGGGAAACAAACACAAGCAAGTTCAGTAATGTTCATGGCGTAGATACTATAAACAATTACGTTTATGCAAACATAACCGATTTCGGAAGCCTCTTCACACCAATGGAACGCATTAATGTCACTCCACCTTACTACTCGAACCGAGCAATCAACGTTTCCAATAACACTCAATATAACCCGAATACTGCTGCGCAGGCAAGCATCGACTGGATAGCTGATGCAGGGATAGACACCGTAATATTTAATTGGAATGGAACGAATTATACTATCTCTGCTCCATATAATTATTATTTAGGTGTTTTAAGTGTCGGCAGTTATGATAATTATTGGTGTGCTAACGATTCATTAGACCAATGGAATTGCACTTCAACTGAAACATTAGTAATTACGCAACGCAGTTCAACCGCATACAACTATCTTTACCTAAATGATTCCGACACTAACTTAACGATTAACAACGGAGAAACTAGTAATGCAACCGCATGGACTACTCTACCTGAAGGTAGCATAACACTATACCGCAATTGGACTAGTATTAGCAATCCAGACATTCAAACACTTCCCGTCGGAACATATGTTTATATTTCAAATTATTGGAACGCGGAAAACTATTCGGATTCAAACCAAACGCTTTACTTAGAAGTATTGCCAACCCCGACGCCTAGTCCAAGTCCGTCGCCATCGCCTTCGCCTAGTCCTACGCCAACACCGAGTCCTAGTCCATCTCCGTCACCTAGTCCTTCTCCCACTCCGACTCCAAGTGCTAGTCCTACGCCAACACCGAGTCCTAGTCCATCTCCGTCACCTAGTCCTTCTCCCACTCCGACTCCAAGTGCTAGTCCTACGCCAACACCACCACAGTTTGGTTGCATCGGGTTGACTCAAAACTTTACTTGCGGTGACACTGTAACCGAATCCTGCAAACTAAATGCAGATGTAAACGCTACTGGAACCTGCTTCACTATTACTGCTGATAATGTAACGCTGGATTGTGATGGCTACCAAATTAATTATTCAGAAACAGGCGATGGTTATGGCATTCACACAACTCATTCTAATACTACAATAAAAAACTGCGTTATACAACAAACAAGCACGTATTCCGAGAGCTTCGCTATTTATTTTGAGGCGGCAAACAACGGAACCGTCTTCAACAACAACATTACTACTTCAGGTAATGATGCTTTCGGTATCATTTTCGAGTCGAGTTCAAACAACAACGTGTCGAGCAATAATATTTCGGCTTCAGGTGTAGAAGGTATCGGAATTGTGGCTGAGGGAAGTTCAAACAATAATATGTCTAACAACAATGTTTTTACTTCAAACACTGATAGTTATGGAATCGTATTTGTTGATTCCGACAGTAATCTAATTAGGAATAGCATAATTAACGCAGTAAACGCTCCCGACGTTTTCGTAATAGCTTCTGGAGTAAACAATTTTACTAACACTACGTTCAACAAGAGTGAAACTCTTTTTGAAGGCGAAGCTACTGGTTCAATCAACGTTTTCTGGTATGCTAATACTCGTGTTATAGATGGTGTTGGAAGTGGTATAGCAAGCGCAACTGTTAACGTTACTGACGTGAATGGAACTACGGTTTACGATGGAGTAACGAATTCTACGGGTTGGATTCCGCAGCAAACGATTAGAGAATACTGGCAAAATGTTTCGACGATAGTGAATTACACGCCGCACTGGTTCAACGCAAGTAAAACAAGTTATACGAGTAACAATTCGCTGAAAACTATTGATTCAAGCAAAATCCTTACGCTCGCGCTTTCCGGAGATGTCACCCCCACGCCGACTCCCACGCCGCCTCAAGGCGGTGGTTCAACTCCAACTCCAACGCCTACTGCCAGTCTCGCTCCGTCTTTAGAGGCTTCGCCTGAAGCCTCGCTTGCTCCAACGCCGTCTTCAAGCGCAGAACCAACTGCTTCACTCACGCCGGAGCCGTCGTTGCAGCCAACTGCTACTGCACAAGTTGGTGATGAAGTGCCTGCCTCAGAATTGCCTTTCACGGTTTCTTCCGGGCGCTTTATCGAAGCAACGATTGCGGAATTGGGTTCCAGCACAACCGAGTATTTCGCGCAAGACTTGTTGAATGCAACCAAACCGCAGTCTTGCGAAACCGGCGCTGCAACCAAAATCTTGGTCAAGCGCGTTACTCGCGTTATTGAAACCTCGTCGGGGGTACGCACTCAAGTCGACTTGATTGTCTCGAACGTTGGGAACGCGACTGCTTTCAATGTTTCAGTGAACGAGCAAATCGCTCGCGTTGCGAGCGCGAACGAAATCAGTTTTGCTGTCCAACCGACGCTTGTTGGCGGTGAAGCGCAGTGGGTTATCGACAAGCTCGAGCCAGGCGAGTCGCGCACGCTTTCCTACTCCGTCGCAAAACGCTTGAGCGAAAACGATATCAGCAGGTTAGGCACGCCCTCGATTCGCATTCAAAGCGTTGCGGCTGCCGCGGGCGTTGACTACTCGCTATTTTACGCGGCGGTTTTCCTCTTTGCAATCGCGCTCTTAACTGCCGCCTTCAACCGATTCAAGAAAAGCAGCGTTTGACGCGAAAGCTCGGGATTTGTTTGTTCAACCAGCAGCGCCAGGGGAGAGATTTGAACTCTCAATCCTCCGAAGAGGAACTCGCTGTCCAGATTTCACAGCTTTTTCTTTTGACATCCTAGATTTTCTTTTTCTGGAAAAAGAAAAGCCGGTTCTCAAGGCGAGCGCGTTGACCGGATTCCGCCACCCTGGCAGCGCAATATTATCGGCGCGGCTCGTTAAAAAGAAATTGGTTGCTCAGTCGTTCAGTTGCTCAGTGCCCTGCGGGATAGCCGCGCGCTTCCTCCTCGTGCGATTCAGGGTGCTCGTGCAAACCCTCGATTTCGCCTTTCGTTTCATGCTCCTCGAAATCCGACTCGTGTTCGTGCACGCGCCCCATCAACGCCACCGCGAGCAACGCGAGCGCGGCGAGGAGAACGAGAACGCCGTTTTCTACGAGGTTTTGACTCCAGACGATGAAAGCGACTACGAGAATCGCTGCAGCGAAAAAAATCGTTTGATTTTCCGAACCAAGAAACTCATCCATGCAAAACGCCTCCGTCTTCCCTTAAAACCTCTTCATTCTCTCGGTTTCAGTCATGGTCAGTAATGGTTTCCTTCATTTCAGTGTCCCGCTGGACTCTCGTGCACGTCCTCGTGGTGCGCTTCAGGCTTGTCTAATTCCTGGTCGTCCGAAGCAAGCGAGTGCTCGCCCTCGCCGTGTTGGTCCGTCTCCGTGATTCCGGGCCCGATGAAAAAAGCGTGCTTGCCAGTCGGTTTTCCGTGCCCGCTTTTCACGTCCTTCTTGCCGTCCTCCTTCCGTTTGGTGAACGTGGTGGTTTTGGCTCGCGCGCGCTTCACGCGCTCCTCCGCTTGCAAACGGCGGACGTGCCAACCCATTCCGCGTTCGGGATGCGGGTAGTTGACGAGCCAACGCCGACCGAAATACGTGTTGTAAGCAACGTAGTCAAGAACCCAGTGCGAAGCGTAACCGAGGAAAGCGGCGAGCGCGACCACGGGCGAGAGCGTCACGGCGAAGACGACGAGCACGTAAAGCGCGAGAAACCAGCCTTCAGCTCCAGCGAACTGCGTCTTGCGCTCGTTCAAATTCATTATGTCGCCCGTGAACGGGTGCGCGGCGTAAATCGCCCACGAAATTATGGCTGCGGTGGCGAACGCTCCGACTGCGGCGAGGAAGGAGTCGCCTGGCATGCTTGCGTAAAGCGAGTTAGCGAAAAACGCGAAGAAGCCTACGAAAACGGCGAGCGCGACTAGGCGCCACAACCATTCGCGGTGGTCGAAGTCCGGGAGGAAGCCGCTGACTACGGCGAGGAAAACGATTTGCCACGAGATTTGGTCGGGCAAGAACAAGGCGAAAAATCCGAGGGTGACGACGAATCCGAACAACAAGTGGTGTACCGGCTTCATTTGCGATTACCGTAACAATCTTGGGCGCCGCGGTTTTAAAACCCTGCTGACGAGGCGTTTTTCGCATATTATTAAATACGGCGTCTTAGCAATTAGATACTGGTGATTTCGCATGAATCTTTTTCGAGTGCCTAAAGAAATTATGGAGTTACCGCTAGACGCAAAACATCTTACAGTTATTGAGAATGCGATGATAGCCGCCGAGCAAAAACACGCAAAAAGTATACGCGGCAGATACTGCCCACTAGAGTCGCCGCCATTAGCTCGTCCAATCAATACGCTGAAAGATTTTTTCGATGGGGCGAATGCGACCACAAAGGTTCTAAAAAAGCTTTTGGCCGTGGATTACCAGGCGTATGGAAAGCTGCTGGAGCGAAAGAATAGAGCATATCATCCTGATTTTGGAGATCGTACTCCATGGAGAGTAGCTTCAGCCATAAGCCGCATTGAAAGTGAAATTGATAGTCTTAAAAGATGTCTTCGCGCGTCTAAAGAAGCTCGAAAAAACGTTGAGGAACATTTCAAACAACCTTCAGTTGTAAAATCTTTGTGGCTACAACATGAAATAAAAGCGAAACTACCTTTGCGAGTCAGGGCTAACGACGCTATTAAGCGAGAAGCAGCGCGGTTCCGTTAAAAACCGACTTTTTCACTTACTTCGACCGAAGCATTTCGTTGAACGAGTTTTCGCTTCTATGATGTTTTTGGTGATTTCTTGCGAAGTTTATTGAAAGGCATTGCAGCAAGCCCTGGAACAGCGCGCGGCAAAGTCAAGGTAATCAAGTCGATGAACGACCACGTCGCTTTCAAGGAAGGCGAAATACTCGTCACGCGCATCACCGACCCCACGATGACTCCCCTAATGAACCGAGCGGCAGCGATAGTCTGCGACATAGGCGGAATGACGTCGCACCCGTCAATAGTAGCTCGAGAAATGGGCATTCCGTGCGTAGTCGCAACGAAGAATGCGACGACGGTTTTGCGCGACGGAATGCGCGTAGT
>CAITNU010000094.1 GCA_903893865.1 uncultured Microcaldota archaeon | reverse complement strand
TTCGGGGAAAAAGAAATAGTCTACCGTTTGCAGCCGCCGCGCGGCGGATTCAAGGGCGGGATTAAGCAGCATTACCCGAACGGCGCTCTCGGCGCCCGAGGCGCCAGCATAAACGATTTAATCAAGGCGATGATTTAAGAAAAACACGGTGAGCGAAACAATGTTCTCGTTTTTGCAGCCTAAACCAAAAATTCCAGCGTCTATGCAGCAAAAGAAGATTCATCAAAAAGTTATACGGCCGGGTCCCGCCTTTACGCGCAAAATTTACACGCAAGAATTTGAAGTTGTTGAAAAGCCGTTTAATGAATTGTTTGAACATGAAGTTAAAACTGCTGTTAATGCCGTGATTCAAGCCAAAGAAACAAAAATCAAGTGCGGGATTCGCCCAAACAACCAGCCAGTCTACCGGTATAAATCAGTGCCTCCAAGAAAAGTTGAAAGCAGAAAGCAGTATCTTGTGACTCAAGCGATAAAACGGCTTTCTGCGGCGGTCAAAAACTCCGGAGGCATTTCCGGTTTAACGCAAGAAAAAATCGAAGAAATAATAACTAAAAATTTCAATTGGCATGTAGAACAAGCTTTAAAGACGAAATAGTTTTGTGGTGATTTAGTGGCTCGCAGGATTCGCGCTCGAGGAAAGAAAAAGTTTTTGGGGAACCGCTCGCACGGAGCCGGTAATATCAAAAACCGGAGGGGCAAAGGCAGCCGCGGCGGCGTAGGCCGCGCCGGATTCCACAAGCACAAGTGGCTTCAGACGATAAAGCGCGGCGAAATCCGCGGCGAAAAAGGTTTCGTGAACCCCTCGCCTTCGGCGCGCCCGCGCAAAAAAACGCGCGAAATCAGCATCGGCGAGATTCAGTGCGAAATCGATGCGGGCAAGCACGCGGCAGGCGCGGACGGGGTTTACGCCGTTTCGCTGCTCGGGTTCAAGGTTTTGTCTGGCGGCTCGCTGAAAGCGAAGGCCGCGGTTCGCGCGGCGGGTTTTTCCGCGAAAGCGAAGGAGAAAATCGCTGCTGCAGGAGGTTCGACTGCGGCGGAGTGACGCGCGACGGAGTTACTCCGCGCTTGCTTTTGGTTTCGCTTTGGGTTCTGCGCTGGGTTTTTATTGCGGAAGGTTTTTATTAACCGAAGATTTTTTTGAGTTTTAAGTTTTGAATTTTTAAGGATTTTCATTTTTTTTGTTTTTTAGGGAGGCGTTTCGGGAAATGGGTTTTTGGGATGCGCTTGACCCGCTTTTGACCGCGTTGCCTGAAGTAAAGCGCCCGGACCGCATTCCGCCGCTCAAGCAAAAATTGTTGTGGACCGTAGTAGTTTTGTTCGTCTTCTTCGTGCTCGGACAGATTTATCCGCTCGGCGTCGACGCTTCGCGCATCGTTCGATTCGAGCGCCTTGATATTCTTTTAGGCAGCCGCATGGGCACGCTTATAACGACGGGAATCGGGCCAATAGTGCTCGCCAGCATTTTTTTGCAGTTAGCCGTAGGCGCGAAGCTTGTCAACCTCGATTTTACGACGCCTGAAGGCAAGAAACGCTTCCAGGGAATACAAAAGCTTTTCGCGATAGTGCTCAGCTTTTTCGAAGCTGGCATTTACGTTTTGAGCGGTTACTTGCCCGCATCGACTTCAGGCACGCTTTTCGGTTCGCTGTTGTTCACGCAGTTGGCGATGGTCGTGCAGCTCGCGCTAGCCTCCGTAATCCTGCTTTACTTAGACGAAGTCGTGCAAAAGTACGGAATCGGTTCCGGCATTTCGCTTTTCATTGCTGCCGGCGTTTGCCAGTCGGTTTTCATCGGCGCGTTCAACCTCGTTCCGAACGCGAGCGGAGTACCGTCGGGACTAATTCCGAGCGCGATTTACGCTCTCGCCAGCGGCGACGTGGTCAACGCGGTTTGGGGTTTGATGCCGATAGTTTTCACGATACTCGTTTTCCTCGTCGTCGTTTACATCGAGGGAATGAAGATAGAACTACCGCTTGCTTACGGCCGAGCGCGCGGCTTGGGAGCGCGTTACCCAATTAAATTCATGTACGTGTCGAACATTCCCGTTATTCTTGCGAGCGCCGTGCTGCTTAACGTGCAGCTCATGGGCATGTTCACGGCTGCGCCGGTTGCCGGGAACGCGGGAATCAAGCAGGGTTTTCTCGGAACTTACCAGAACAACCAGCCGATAGACGGATTCGTTTACTACATTACGTCGCTTCCTTCGCCGTTGCTCATAACCGGCGGTTACCCGGTTTACCTTCAGCAAATCATGCAGCCGAAAGAGATAATCCACGTTTTCGTTTACGGCTTAGCGCTCGTTTTTCTTTGCGTCGTGTTCGGCTGGTTTTGGATTGAAAGCACGGGAATGGGCGCGAAAGACGTCGCGGCGCAGTTGAATAAGGCCGGGCTGCAGATTCCCGGTTTCCGTCAGGATCCGCGCGTTACGGAAAAAATTCTCGAACGTTACATTCCTATTATCACGATTTTGGGAAGCATTGTCGTCGGCTTGCTCGCGTGGTTCGCGGACATCACGGGCGCGCTCGGAACCGGCACAGGCATACTGCTTACAGTCGGCATTATTTACCGTTTTTACGAGGACCTCGCGCAGCAGCAGTTGTTCGAAATGTACCCCGTTCTCAACAAAATCATGCGCTGAAAGTTTCTTTCTGGTTTCGGCTTCAGTTTTCATTAAGTTTTTTTTCAGTTTTTTTTTGTTTTTTGAAGTTTTTCGGTTTTGCAAGTTTTGGTTTTTCGAGGTTTTGCGGAAATGCGTGAAGCGACTTTAGGGCTCATGGCTTTGTCGGTAGTGTTCGCCTTCTTCAGTTACTACCTCAACAAGACGCTCGGCAAGCGCGACGAGGTTCGCGCGACCCAGCAGAAATTCAACGACCACATGAAGGCGATGCAGGACGCGCTCAAGCGAAACGACGAGGCGAAGATTAAGGAATTGCAAAAGCGAGATAAAGAGCTCAACGACGCAATGATGCAGACGATGTTCCTACCGTTCCGCTCGCTCATCGTGATTCTCCCGATTTATTTCGCGCTTTACTCGTACATTCTGCCTGCGTTGTTCCCGAATTTCTCGATAACGCTTCCGTTCTCGCTTCCCGGGAGAATGGATTTATGGAATCCGAGCGCTTGGCGGCCGACTTTCGGCGCGCGAGGCTTCTTCATTTGGAGCACGGTTTTCGCGGGCTTGCTCGTCGTAGAGTTGTTGTGGACGAAGGTGGAAGCAAGGGTTCTCGCAAAACTATTTAAGGGGTTCCAACCAAAAACGAATTCCTCGAACCCCAATTCCCCGAAACCCGATTTACAAAAACCCGATTCCGGAAATGATTCGCAGGAAAAACAGTGAAAACGTCAAAAACTGAAATTGACTTAAAATCGTGTAGTGTGGTGAAAAAAATGGTTTCCAAAGCGTTCCGCAGAAAGCGCGTTCTCAAGCGCCGCTCGCCTTCAGGCAAGCGAGTCGTGATATACAAAAAGCGCATTCCCGGCGTCGGGCACTGCGCGTTGTGCGGGTGCAAACTGCACGGCGTTCCGAGAATCAAACAACGCCTTGCGAAGACGGAGAAGCGGCCCGAACGCGTTTTCGGAGGCGTTTTGTGCGGAAAATGCGTTGCGCTCGTCGTGCGCGACCGCACGCGCTTGAAAACCGGGCTCGCTTCGAGGGAAAGCGTTCCCATCGCGCGTTTGAAGTGGATTGACGTCTTGAAGCGATAAACGCCGAAAACGCCTAAATTCTCGATTTTTGCTTTAAAAAATCAGGTGGGTTGGGAAAGTGCGCATAGCCATTTCGGGTTACAGCGGTTGCGGTTCGACTACCGCGTCGCGGCTCGTCGGCCGCCGCCTAAAACTCAAGCAAGTCAATTACACGCTGCGAGACATCGCGCGCGAGCGCGGCGTCACGCTCGGCCGAATGCAGGAGCTCGCGCTCCGCGATTTCCCGAAACACGATTTGCGCATCGAACGCAAACAATGCGATGCCGCAGCTCGCTCGCGCGACTGCGTCGTAGCCTCTCGCCTCGCTGTGTGGCTCGACGACGCGAGAGTTTGGCGCAGGTGCGGCGCGCTGCGGCCGCCGCGCTTCGACTTGAAAGCGTGGCTCGAGGTGCCGCTGAAGGTGCGCGCGAGGCGGCGAGCTAAAGTCGACAAAACGCCTTTCCGCGATT
>CAITNU010000093.1 GCA_903893865.1 uncultured Microcaldota archaeon | reverse complement strand
GAAGCGCGTATGTCCACTCCGCGCCCGCAAGCGGCGTGTCGATGGCGGTGAACGCCTGCTCTTGCGAGAAAACCGCGCCGACAACTCCGCCGGCACCCAAAACGATTTCCTTACCGCCAGCGCTCGTTTCTAGCGCCACGGCGTCGCCTTGCTTTCGCCCCGCGAGCGCAGCTTTCAGCCCCTCAATAGTCGAAACTCGCGCGCCGCCGACTGCATAAATTGTTTCGCCCGCATTCAGCACGCCTTCGGCAGCGCCGCCCTTCTTTATTTCGCGCACGACAATCGCGTTAGCAGGAACGAGTACAGAACGCTCGCCGCCGCCATCGCCACCGTCGCCGCCCGCTTCAGCGAAGCTCACGGCGACGCCGCCGCTCCCGTCGGAAACGGTGGCGAGCGCGGAATTAACGTCGCCTGAAGTTCGAATTGCCGCGCCGTCTACTGCCAAAATCCTTGCGCCTTTCGGAATCAGCGAAGCGTAATTCGTCGAATCAACGTTTACGCCCGCCACGAGCGATTGAAGCGCGAAAGAACCGGCGAAAGCGAGGCCGAGAAAAACGAGGAAGAACAGCGTGTTCGAAGTGCTTCCCGCGATTAATATGCGTCGCTTGTCGCGCAAGCGCAGTCTCTTGAATTTTTCCTCGTCGGGCTCGACGAAAGCGCCTATAGGCAGCCAACCGAGGAGGAGCGCGCCGGAACTCTTCAGCCGCAAGCCAACTGTTTTGCAGAGCACTCCGTGCGCGAGCTCGTGCACCACCGCGATTATCGCGATTGCAACCACTGCCTCGATCGGCAGCGTGACGCCGGGTATTACGGGCATGACGCCCGGCGGGGTTTGCGCTACGGTTAAAACGCGGAAAGCGTGTTCGACGAGGAAATAAAACGAGAAGCCGAACAACCCCGTTGCGAGCGTCAGAAAAAAGAAAAGCGCGCCTTGAGCGTTCGCCACGCCCGACTGCGTGAGGAAAACAAAAGCGAAAAACGCTGCCGCAACCGCAGCCTGCCACGCGAATCGCGTAAACGAGTTCCCTTGTTTCTTGCGGCAGTAAAAAGCGTAAGGCAAGCCGAATCCCACGGCGAGCCCGCAATCCGCAAGCCAAACGCAGGCGCGCTCGAAGCGCTTGGCGACGAAGCTCATGGCAGCGAAGCCCGCTTCGCCTCGCAAAAGCAACACGCCGTAATACGATTCAACGCCTGTCAAACGGTGAATCGCCAAGCCGCACAACAGCAAGTCAGCGAGGCAAAGTCCGACTTTAAGCGCGTTGTCGAAGTGCGAGAAAGCGAAAGCGAAAAACAAAGCGATGAAAACCGCGGCGACCAAGTAAACAATGATTTTGTCGTAAAACCGCTTGCTTGCCTTAACAGCCTTGCTTTTCAAAGGAAAACAACTCACGGACGCGTCAAAAGATTTGAAACTGAAGCTGTGAATGTGCGAATACGCGGCGTTTTAATAACGACGGAACTTAATAAAACCAGTGCTTGATTCAAGCCGAAACCTGAAGAAAACTGAAAAAACGGTGGGCGAAAAAAGGAAATGGACGTCCAAACGCTTTTCGAACTCGTTATATTCATTATTCCCGCGTATATCGCCAACAGCGCGCCAGTAGTTTTCGGCGGAGGCGACGCGCTCGACGGCGGACGAATTTTTTCAGACAAGCGGCCAATATTCGGCTCCAGCAAAACGCTACGCGGCTTCCTCGCAGGCGTGGCGTTCGGCGCCCTCGCCGGCATTTGCCTCGCGCTATTCGCGGGCGCTTACTACTTTCCGAGCCTCGATAAGGCAGGCAAAATCTTTCTAGCTACTGCGCTCGCGCTCGGCGCGATGCTCGGTGACCTCGCAGGCAGTTTCGTAAAACGCCGCCTTGCGATGCGTCCCGGCGCGCCGTCGCTATTTCTCGACCAGCTACCGTTCTTCCTCGGCGCGCTCGCGCTCGGCGCGCTCGCTTGGCCGGGCTTGCTGCAAGCCCTCGGAATCGACGGATTCCTCGTTCTAGCAGTCCTCACCGTGCTTCTGCACGCTTTCTTCAATTTTCTCGCGAACAAGGCGGGGCTCAAGAAAGTGCCTTGGTGAAAACTGCGAAACCCGCTGGAATAAGGTGAACCGCCATCCCCAAAAACAAAACTAAAAGTTTCTGGAATTCGCTTT
>CAITNU010000092.1 GCA_903893865.1 uncultured Microcaldota archaeon | reverse complement strand
GCATTTCTCGGTATTTACCCGGATTCGCGGGCTTGCCGCTCGACTTGCGAGTGCGCAACTCCGCAAGCAGTTCGTCCTCGACTTCCCCTAACTTCTTCTGCAGTTCCGCGACGGGCATTGCGCGCAACTCGCTTTTCCTAACCAAAGCCATAAACAAAATACACCTTTGAACTCACGCGTTTATTCAACTGGTTTCGCTTCCTCGCCTTCAGCGCCCGCTTCCTTCTTCTTGCTGCTGCGCTTCAGCTTCTTCGCCTCTTCTTTTTCCGCTCTCTCCTTGTCAGCGGCAGCGCGCGCTCCCGCAGCGCTCGCTTTCTCCGCGGCTTCCTTCGCTTCCTCGACTTCGTCAAGCGCCTTCTCTACCACCGCGTTCTCCGCCTTCGCTTCCTCGCTCAAGCCCTCGCCTTCGCTTGCCGTAGCGAGCGCGGCGGCTGCGTCTGCAGGCGTTTCCGGAATCTTTATCGCGCTCACTTGGTCAGCGAAAACGGTTCCAGGCGGAACGATTTTAACCGTAATGCCGATTGCGCCTGCTTTGAGATACGTCGTGTAATGCCCTACGTTAACGAGCTTCATCGCTTCGCCGCTCTTCTTGAGATAGCCGTCCCGTACAGTAAGCGCCTTTGCTTTCGCGCCTTTGCCGACGACTTTTCCAGCAACGCGTATTTCAGCGCCGAGTGCGCCCGCATTCATGACGTCG
The DNA here is from genome assembly GCA_903893865.1 of uncultured Microcaldota archaeon. Classification (GTDB taxonomy): domain Archaea; phylum Micrarchaeota; class Micrarchaeia; order Norongarragalinales; family Norongarragalinaceae; genus CAITNU01. The sequence goes on along the minus strand of CAITNU010000092.1, from coordinate 2,444 downwards.
CGCAACGCGATGCGCATTATGGGCTTGATTCTCGGCTTGAGCTCTATTTGCTTTCCAACGCGTTCGGCGACGAGCCGAGCGTCGAGATCCGGCTTTTCGACTTCGACTACTTCGATTTGCGGGTTTTCGATTTCGAAGCGCGCCTGCAAGTCGTCGCACAAGTCCTTAATTGCTTTCCCGCGCTTTCCGACGACGATTCCCGGCCTGCGCACGAAAATGCTTATGCGCGTCGCAATCGGCGTCTTCTGGATTTCGACTTTCGAAACTCCAGCGCGTTCGAGTTCCTTCTCCAAAAACATTTTGACGGCGAGATCCGCCAACGCGGTTTTAATGAATTTTTTTTCTACAGCCAAACGAACTCCTCCCAACAAAACAATAAACAAAACAAATCAAAATACCTATATTTTTTGGTTGCCAGCCTCGCGCTTCTCGAACTTCTCGGGCTTCTCGGACTTTTCAAGCGTTTCAGCGCGTGTCTCGGCTTTTTTCTCCGCCGGCTTGGCCTGCTTCGTTTCCTTCGCGTTCTTCGCATCCTTCGCTTCTTTCACGTCCTTCGCTTCGTTCTTCTTTTTCTCCTTGACTTTCTTCTCCTTGAACGCGCGCTCTTCCACCGAGATTTCCGCGCGAGCAGTCTCGTAATTCGCCCAAACCGCGCGCTTCCCGTAACCGAGCGTAACGCTGCTCGCCCAGAATTTGCGGTAACGCGGGAACGAGTTCTGCTTGAACGCAGCCGCTTGCTTGACGAACAAGCGCTTTTCGTCTAGCCCCTTGTGCGTCGCGTTCGCCACCGCGTTCCTCAAAAGCGCTTTAACTAGCGTGCACTCCTTCTTCGGGTAACGGCCTTTCTGCCCGCCCAAGCTCGCGCGGTGGCCCATCCCCTTGTTGAATTTCCTGTAAGGAATCGCCTTGCGAAGGGCAATCGCGTCGTCGAGAATCTTGTTCGCTTCGGCAACGCGCTTGCCTTTAATCGCGCCAAGCACTTGCGTCAAATCCTTGTAAGACGCGTCCACGTCGTGAAACTGCGCGAGCGCGCTTTTCTTCGCCGCGTCGCCCGACAGTTTGAAAGAATACTTGTATATGCTCATTTATTCCACTCTGCATTTTTTATTTGAGGTCCACCGCAGTGCTTCCGCGCGTTGCACCGATTCCGGGTCCTCCGTGCTTCACCATCTTAGTCGTAATAGCGTATTCGCCGAGCCTGTGCCCCATCATTTCCGGAATGATGTTGATGTCGATGAACGTTTTTCCGTCGTAAACCTGAATGCGCGAGCCCACCATTTCCGGCAAGATAACCATTTCGCGGAAGTGCGTGCGCAAAGGCTTCGCCGGCTTGCTTTCTTTTACCTCCTTTTTTTGCGCCGTCGCTTGCGAACCTTGCACTACACCCTGCGCTGCCCCGCCTTGCGCTGTTACTTGCGCCGCTGCTCCTGGAACCGCACCGTGAGCTGCGCGGAGTTTTTCCTTAGCCTTGTGCTTCCTGAATTTCTCGAGGAATTTGCGCGCCTGGTAATTCATGCGTTTCAGCATGCGGCGCTGCTTACACGGAATGAGTTTGATGAACTCGTCTAGAGGCAACGCCTGCACTTCGTCGAGAGTCTTGCCGTAAAAACTGAATTTCTTAGCCAACGCGATTCACCCTTGATTTCCGCTCAAATGCATTTGATTTTTTCCTCACTGCGTCACTTCGTCACTTCGTTGCTTCCTCACTTCTTCGCTTTATGCGCTTTCTGCGCTCCCTCCGATTTCGATTCGCTCAACTGCGTTTTACCGCGCTTTCTACCAGTGCGGCGCGCGGCTACTAAACCGACCTTCGCTCCCGGAGGCGTGCCCCGCGCGACTGTCTTCGGCGAACCGAAGCTTTTACCACCGTAAGGATGGTCGTAAGCGCTCATCGCGGATCCGCGCGTGCGCGGGTAATAACGATTCTTCGCGTGCATCGCGTGAAAATGATGGCCCGCGTTCATGAACGGTTTTTCCGTCCTCCCGCCACCGCAAGGCAAACCTATTGTCGCCAAACAACGCGGGTCGAGAACTATAACTTTCTTGGAAGGCAACTGCAAACTCACGCGCCCGGAATCTTCGTCAGTTCCGACGACGAAAGCGCACACTCCGCTCGAACGCATCAATCGCCCGCCGTCCCCCGGACGAGCTTCGACGTTGAATACGGGCGTTCCTTCAGGCAAACCGCCTAACTCGATTATATTACCTGCGGCGAGCGAATCGCCGCGCAACGCGACTTCCTTGCCTAAAAGCATTCCTTCAGCCGCGACGGCGTAAAAGCGTTTTCCTTCGTCCGAAAGCATTTCAGCTAGAAGCGGCGCGCGGCTCGGGTCGTCGATGAACGCAACTACTTGCGCGCGCCTCGCTGCCGGCGAGAAATCGTAGCGGGCTTGCGCCGCGTAACGGTGGCTCGGAGCCCTGAACGTGGGCGAGCCTTTTCCGCG
>CAITNU010000091.1 GCA_903893865.1 uncultured Microcaldota archaeon | reverse complement strand
GAGTCGAACGCGCGAACGGTTTTCCCGTTCTCGTCCTTGAAAATCAACCGCACGCCCGGCCCGCTCTTGCCGTCCGCGTTCAGGCGTTGCACGAAGTCGGCGTCGAACAAAAACAGTTTTTTCTTTTCGAGAGGCATACGCTTTATTAAACCAGCCGCAGTTAAAAAAACGTTTCAAAGCGTTTCAATCGTTTGACTGCAGTTAAAATTCGTTGGAATCCACATTTAGAGCTTTTAAGCAGGAGGTTTTTCGTTATGCCGCCTCAAAGACCCCAAAGACAAAGGCCGGGCGCGCCGCAAGGCGAGGAAGACGCGGGAATGCGCTCCGTCGAGTCAAAAATCGACTTAATCGTGCAAAAAATCAAGAGCATGGAGAAAAACGAGGAAGTCATCGGCAGAACGCTCGTCGCGCAAAACGAGCGCCTGAAGAATATCGAAGCGCAAGTCGCTGCTGGCGGAGGCGGCGTAGGCGGCGCGTCAAGCGCGGAAATCGGGGAACTGCGCAAGGAAATAGAGGACGTTCAGAAGGCCGCCGCGAAACAGGAGGACTTGCTCGAGCTGAAATACATCATCGACGAAATCAATCCGTTGGAGTTCGCGCGGACGGACCAGATGCAGGAGTTCGTGCGCGATGAAATCGCGAAGCAGCTCGACGATAAAGAAAAAAAGAAGAAGTGAACGCCGGCTAATCCGTTTCCGCAGCTAAAGATTCAGCGAACGCCTTTGGATCGCTTGCTTTAACGAAAGCGCTCGCGAGAAGAACGCCTTCAGCTCCGAGTTCGAACGATTTCTTTACGTCGTCGGCATTGCTCACGCCCGCTCCCACCAAAGCCAAAACGCCTGAATTCGTTTCCTTGATAACTTGCACGGCACGCTTTACCACATCGGGCTGCGCTGTGCTGACGCTGATTCCGCTTCCTATGAGTTCAGGCGGCTCGACTGCGACAGCCCACGGCGCGAGTGCAGTCAAATCCTTCGCTTCCTTCAAATCCGCCGCGCACGCTAGAACTTTTAGTCCGAGCGGTTTTGCTTGCTCCACGACTTTCGCGGCCGTTGCGAGAGGCACTTTGTGCTCCGCGTGGTTGACGAGTGTTCCCGCGACGCCTGCCGCGCGCACTCCTTCGACTGGCGTCCAGCCTGTGCGCGAGCCGAAGCCGACGGGGTCCGCGTTTTGCGCGAATACGAGAAAGTTTTTCGTCGCAGGGAATTTGCGTGCTGTCGCGGCTAGCTCGGTTTGCGGCGGGCAAGCGATGATTAACGCGTTTTCGTGCGTTGCAGCTGTTTCGCGCAGAGCTTTCGTGTATTTTTCTGCTTGCGCGCCGAACACGCTGTCGTACGTCTTGTAGTTGAACGCTATTACTTTAATCAAATGCGGTTCACCTCTAATTATTTTACTTGGCTAACGGTTTTCTTAAACATTTTTTGGAGCGTGAGCTTAAGTTTTCCTTCTGGCGTCGGTTTTTCTTGAAGCAGGAAATAGCGCCACTTCGCGTTCGGGCTCTGCAATTCCTTTTCACTCCAGAAAACACGGCTTTCTCCGTACTCGTATTTTACGCCTCCCAGATATTCAGCCAAATGCTTTGCCCAGCCCTTGTTGGATAAGCTACCTGTTGAAATACTTTCGACTCCAGCTTCGCTAGCGTTTTTAATCGCTTCTGCGGTCAGTACGGATAGTACTCCTTTATTTCTTAAATTTGGCGGAATTGTCGGCGGATTTAACGTGTGCGTGTTCTCGCAAGCGACAACCGGACGCACACCCATAAAATCGTGGGTTTTCGCGTCAAATGCGGCTAAATAGTATTTGCCTTCAATGAGTGAACTGTCCGCTCTAACCAAAATGATTTCGCGCTTTTTTTTGAATTTATTGAAAAAGTTTGATAATTTTTTAGACCCGACTTTTTTTGGCATTAAGCCAAAGCGGACTTGCGTTACGCTAAAATCGTCTTTAACGTTTTTTCGTAATTCGCTGGCTATTTTGCTTGAAACCGTGACCACGAGCGCAACCTCTTTTTAACCGTTTTTCTTCACACCAAATTCTTTAGTTAAATCCACTTCCTCGACTTCGCCTCGCGGCGTTTTCTCGCGGAACACTTGCGATTCGAAAACGAAGAGCTTCGCGTTTGCGTCGCGCCACGAGCCGCGCGGCAAACCCGCCTTGTCGCAGAGATGTTCTAAAAACTCTGTCGCACTCCAACCCCACTCGACGGGCACAATCGGCAAAAGCAAGCCCGAAGCGAAACCGCGCTGGATTATGAGTCCGTCGCGCCCGATTTTGATTTTGCGCGGAATCTCTTCTGGAGCGCGCGCTTCGAGCGGTTCAGGCGGAGTGAGCACGCTGATTTCGATTGTAATGCGTTCGAGCTCGCTTTTTTGCAGCGGCGGAAACCGCGGGTCGCCGAACGCCGCGCTCAACGCAGCCTCGCGCACCGCTTCGTTTAGCGCGTGCGTCGGCTGCGGAAAACCAATGCAGCCGCGGAGACCGCGGTCTGGGAAAGTTTCGAGCGTAACGAAAACGCCGCGCTTATCGAGTTTCGGCTCGAAACCGCGCTCGCCATAGCTTTTTCCGCTTAACTTGTCTTCAATTGCTCGCCTCGCGCTTTTCACTAGGGCGGCGCCTTGCTTGAGCGGCAAGAGTTTTTCATTTTTTTCCATTTGAATCAGTTTGATCGGTGGAGTGAATCAACGCTTTGGTTTAAGGAAAACAAAGTATTAAAAACGAGGGGCGGGTTAAAACAAGCTTTACGCAGCCCGCTAGGGCTTACGGCTTTTGAAGGGGGTTGTTTCAATTGACTGAAGAGAATACAGAACACTCGCAGCACGAGCACTCGCACGAGCACGAAGCGCACCACGAAGCGCATCACGAGGCGCACGAACACCACGAATCGCACGAGCACTCGCACTCCGAGCAAAAGAAAAAAAGGAACGAAACGCTTCTCTACGCTGCCGGAGCGATAATTGTTTTAATCATAATCGCGGCGATACTGCTTTCAAGCGGCGGCAAAGGCGGCGGCGCGGCGACTACTACGCCTACTCCCGCAGCGAGCGCTGTTCCGCTCGGCTCGAAAATCGACGTCGAAGCGTTGAAAGTGAAAGTCAAAAACTTTTTGGACGCGAATTTTCTAGTCAAGCAAAAGCTTTCCGCCGAAATAACGAACGTAACCGAGAAAAACGGTCTTTTCGAAGTTCAGACGGACATAATGAGCGGCGGAACGAAAACGGATTCCGCTACGGTGTACGTCACGCTCGACGGACAGAAAATCATTCTCGGCAACTCGATGGATTTAATAATCGTAAGCCCCGTTCCGAGCCCGACCCCCGCGCCGAAGACAGACAAGCCTGACGTCAAGCTTTTCGTGATGAGCTACTGCCCGTACGGAGTTTCCGCGGAATACGCCATGATTCCCGTAATCAAGCTTCTCGGAGACAAGGCGTCTTTCGACATCCGCTTTATCGCTAGCGCTACTGGAAACAACTCTTTCGACTCCCTTCACGGCGCGGGCGAGGTTCAGGAGGACTTGCGCCAAGTCTGCATTGCGGCAAACCAGAAAGACAAGTATCTCGCGTACCTCGAATGCTTCGTTAAAGCGCCGGCTGAAGCCATCAACGCAAACGATGCCGCGGCTTACCAAGCGGTTAATTGGACGAAAATGGCTAGCGAGTGCATGGCGACAGCGAAAATCGACGCGGCGAACGTTACGGCGTGCATAAGCGGCGGGCAAGGCGCGGACTTGCTCACGAAAAACATCGCGCTAGCGAACGAGCTCGGCGTGCAAAGCTCGCCGACCATAAAGATAAACGGCGATGATTACAGCGGAGCGCGCTCGAGCGAGGCGCTCAAGACAGGCGTTTGCGACGCGTTCAAGACCGCGCCGACTGAATGCAGCCAGCAGCTATCGAACGCTACCGGCACGTCGAGCAACATCGGCTGCGGTTCTTAAGCCGACGTTTCTCTCTCCTTTTTTCTTTTTTGTGATTTGAAAAGGTGGTTTTGATTGAGCGAAGACGACGTCAAGATTCTTGCGGGCGTGGTGATTCTCGCAGCGCTCATAATATGCGTTTTCGTTTGGTTGTCGAACAACGGGCTGGGCGCGCAAATCGCTGAAATCAAGAACCTCGAACTGCGGAATTCCGAAGCCATCGCGCGACTCGGCGCAGGCGGAACCGGCGGGGCAAGCGGAACGCCCACGCCAACCGCGAGTCCAGCTTCAGGGTTGCCGACTGGCGTTACCCAAATTCCAAATGGAGCCAGCTGTTCGGGCGCGGGAAACCCCAAAGTAATATTTTTCACTGATCCATACTGTCCTTACTGCGTAAACTACGAGTCCGACGTTAACTCTTTCATCGATAAATTCAAAGATGTTGCGGATATAACTATTAAACCAGTTCCAACGCACTCCGATAGCCTTGCTAAAAAATATCCCGCGGGTAATGTAACACTTGCGCTAGACTACTTCGAGTGCATGCAAGAACAAGGGTTAGACAAAATCCAGGCGTTCAAGGTCGAGTTCTACAAGAACTTGAAAAACGATGGAACTGACTTCGTGCCTTTCACTCCCGAGCAACTAGCAAACATGACTAAAAAAATCGGAGCTGATTCTGGAAAAATGAATTCCTGTCTTGCGGGAGCTAGCGACAAAATCCGAGCAAACCAGGTTTTAGCTAGCGGATATGGCAACGGAAGCTATTTCACTCCAATGATGGTGCTCGATTGTAGGTTTACTGGCCCAAGTCCGAATGCTAAAGAATTATTCTGTTACGCCTATCCCGACGCCGCGCCTTGCAAAACCTGATTCCTCACGAATCTTCGTGAGTTTTGACGCGGAACATGCGCCTATTTTCGTTTTTTCTTTTTCTCGTTTTTGTTTTTGTTTTTGTTTAATTGTTTTTTTTGTTTTTTCGTTCTTTTATCGTTTTTCTCGTTTTTCTGGTTCTTCCAGGTTTTAAATACTTCGCGCGATTAAAACAACGCGGAATAACGCGGTAGTTTCGGTAATTTTCCATGGTTTTCTCGCAGACAACGGCGCTCATCGGACTCATACTCAACCTCGCCATCGCCATTTACGCGTTCAAGCGCGAGTGGCTCGATGCAGGCGGAACGGTTGCAGCGCTCACCGTAGGCGTTCTCGTCTTCTCGTTCGGAGGCTGGACTTGGCTCGCCTTGCTTTTGTTCTTCTTCGCTTCAAGCAACGCGCTCGGCCGCCAGTGGGTGAAGGAAAAAAAATTGCCGCGCCAGGAATTCGCGAAGGAAGGAGTGCGCGATTTCTGGCAGGTTTTCGCCAACGGCGGACTCGCCGCGCTGCTCGCGGTTCTCTACAACGTTTACCAGTCTCCGGCGATTTTTGCGGCGTTCCTCGGCGTGATTGCGACGATAACCGCTGACACTTGGGGAACCGAGGTCGGCGTGCTCGAGAAAAAACCGCGGCTCGTCACGACTTTCAAGGGCGTCAAGCGAGGAACGAGCGGTGCTGTTTCAAAACTCGGTCTCGCCACGACTTTCGCGGCTGGATTCTTAATCGCAGTGCTGATTTACTTCCTCGATTGGGCGGGCGCAATAGTCGGCGGTTCGCTCGGCGGAAGCGTTACCGCCGCGTTCGGCGAGCCGGTGCGCCAGTTCGTAGGCGGTTTCGGCCTCGTGCTACTCACTGCATTCGTAGCGGTAGTCGGCGGGCTCGCCGACAGCTTTTTCGGCGCGACAGTGCAAGGCGTTTACTACTGCGCGAAATGCAAGAAAGAGACGGAAAAGCGTTTGCACAGGTGCGGCTGCAAGACGAAGTTGAAGCGAGGCTACGCGGTAATCGACAACGACGCGGTAAACCTACTCGCATCCATCGTGGGCGCGGCAGTCGCATTCGCCTTGTACTCGTTTTTCTTCCACTGAACTTTTTTCTGGCTGACTTTTTTTCGGTTTTTATTTTCTTCTTTAATTTTTTCTTTCAATTTTTCTTCCTCTGATTTTTCGCGCGTCATAGCACCGCTTTTTAAACGCGCCGCGCATATTTTCTTTCGTGGTTTATCGTCTCGATGTTTTTAGTTGCGAGAGCGCTGCGAGAGTGTTTCCGAGACTTTTTATTTAGTTCGTGGAGGCTGAGCCGGCATGAGTTTGAACGACTTTTACCGAAAAATCGAGGACTCGTATTACAAGGCGATGGATTTCCTGAACGACAAAATCAAGATTCCGGTTTACAACTGGTTCGTCAACCCGGTTGAAACCCGCGGAATACCTTCTTTCCCAGTCGCGCTTTTGCTGCTGCTCCTCGTCTTGTGCGGCGTTTTCGTCGCGTTCTTCGGAATTCCCGGACTCGCAGGCGAAGGCGGCGAGTCGAAGCTCAGCGTTTTCGTTCAAAGCGCTGGCGCGCCTCTCGACGGAGCGAAAATCGTTGTCGTTGCGGACGGAAGCGAAGTCGCGAACGCGATTTCGAAAAACGGGAAAGCGTCGTTCACGGGTTTGCCTAACGCTGATTTGATTATCCGCGCCACGCTTGACGGGTATAATGAAGCGAAAGCCAAAATTTCTTGGCCGAACGAAAAAAGCGTTAGGCTCGAGTTGAAGTGCGCGAGCGCCGAATGCGCTGCGCAAGGCGGCGGCGAAGCGACTGCCACTCCTCCGTCAACCGAATGGACTTTAGAGGGCGAAGCGAAACTCGTCGTCACGCTTTCCGACGCGGCGACGAGCAAGCTCGCCGACGGCCAAATCCGCGTTTACAACGCCAAGACGAATACGCTCTTGAAATCGCAGAAAACGGTTGCGGGACAAGCTATTTTCGAAATCGATGCGGGTACGAGCGTTTACGCTAACGCGGAGGCGGACGGTTACCTCGCTTACGACGGTTCGGCGAAGCAAATACGCTTAAAGCAAGGAAGAAACGATTTGTCGGTTAAGCTGACGCCCACAAAGCAAAGCGGCTGCAAAGACGGAGCAAGCGCTTCCTGCACGACGCTAGACGGTTACGCTGGAACAAAAGCTTGCGCTGGTGGCGCTTACGGCGCGTGCGTTGCAACGCCCCTCGGCTGCACCCGCGGACCGAGTGTTTCGTGCACTACTTTCGACAATTGCGCCGGCGCGATGTCATGCAACTCCACCAAATTTTACGGAGCGTGCATCAAAAGCGTCGCTTCGTGCTCGAGCCACTGCACGCCCGGCGCAACGATTCCATGCACCACGCCCGACGGTTACAACGGAACGATGCTTTGCAACTCAAGCGGTTTTTACGGCGCGTGCGTGCGCGTTCCCCAGCGCTGTACCGCGGGCGCTACGCTGCCTTGCACTACGAGCGACGCGTGCGCTGGCACGCTTTCTTGCAACGCGACGGGCTTTTACGGTGATTGCGTTAAAACGCAGGCGCCGCTCTCGCAATGCCAGGGAGTAGCGAACTACGCGACTTCGGTTTTCCGCGTTTCTTACTCGAACGGCTCGGGAATGCCCGCAGCGAAAATCGATGTTTACAACGCTTCGAATACTGCGGCTCCGCTCGTACGCGACAAGCTCACGAACGCGAACGGCTCGCTTTCCCTCAATCTATCGAACGCCGCAGGCGCCGCGTATTTCGCGGTAGCGTCGAAAAACGGGTTTTTCGAGGAAGCGAGCGGCAACTTCAGCGCCGGTGACAGCGTTAGCATAACGCTTAGTGAAATCGGGCCGAACTCGACTTCGCGCTTGAACGCTTCGGCTTTCGACGACGAACGTGCGCCAGTAAACGAAGCGGTTTTCGTTTTGTTCGCGACTAACGCGCGCGGGCAGACTTACCGAGTGGCGGAAAAAACAGCTGCATCAGGAAAAAATTTCGTTGTTTTCGACGGCTTGCGGCGCGGCGCGAACGTTACTATCAACGCTTCGAAGGGAGCCGCAGACGGCTCGGCGCAAGCCCTGCTGGCGAGCGAAAACAATTCCGCGAATGTCACGCTCATCCCGTCTTTCGCGCTCCTGCGTTTTCAAGCGATTGATTTGTCGACTGGCGATCCGATTTCGTCAGCAGTTTTTCAGGTAACACGCCTCGGCGCCACCGCTGGCTCGTGTTCCGGCGTGAACTGCACGATTCGCATTTACAGCGGCCGATTCTACAACGCGACCGCCGCAGCGGCTGGATACGAGCCGAATCCGTTCGTTTTCCCGCAGTTGAAGGCGCTGCCCGAACAGGAACTGAATCTCACGGCGGCGTTTTTGAGCGCGGATTCAGTCGAGCAGACTGCTGCAACGCTCGTAGGGATTTACGAGAAGGAGAGCGGACTGCAGGCAACGCACTTGATTTCAGGGCAAGAGTATACCGCGCGCTTTCAACTCACTGCGAAGCCCAACGCCGAACTCGACGGAACGGGATTGCACGTCTCGTTCGGCGAAAACGGGCTTGCTTATTTTACGGGCTACGGTCCTCGCGCCGCCGTGGAACAAGCGGCGCAGTCGAGCGAGGACAACGGTTGTGCGGGAATCGAAGGCACTGACAACGGATTGTCTTTCGCTAACAAGAAGTACGAGTGGCTTGACTTGGAGTACGACGGAGCGCGCAGCATCGCAGTCGACGTTGACTTCAAAATCTCGAGCAACGCGCGTTTGGACCCGCGAACTCACCAAGGAACGCTCACGCTTCGCTATCGCTCGTTCGGCCGAGCGAGCGCTGGCGACGCTGGTTCAGCAACCCGCTTTTTCAGGAATCCGTTTGACGAAGCGCTCGGCGTAGCAGTCGACTCGCCGCTAGAGAGCGGCTGCAACGCGCAAGCGAACGAGTTCGCGCTGCCGTTAAGCGCAACGACTTGCGACGACAACGTTTGTTTATGGCTGTCATACAGCCAAGGAAATTCGGAAGGCGGCGACGGCTTCAAAGCGCAAAGCATGAAACGCGTTAATCCCGCGAGCTCGGACTACAAGCCGCTTGTCGTTCATTACGCGATTGATTTTCTCAAGGCGCCCACGCAAACTCAAGGATTCGCACTCGCTTTTTCCGCGCCTCCGGCTAATCTCGAATTCACGAATTACAGCGATCCGCTCAACGACTCGAGCGACTGCGGTTCGATGGCCGCGTTCAACCCCGCCGCGCCCGGAACCGGCTCGTGGACGCTCGACCTATCGCGAGTCGCGCAATGCTCGAACTACGGCCGCTTTCCGATGCGGCTGGAAGGCGTTGCTTACGCCGCGCCGCAGGATACCGCGAATAAAGTTGATGTACAGCTTGTTTTAGGAAACGGGCAAACGCCTTTGCTGACCAAGCAGTCTTGGCTTAACATCACGAACGGAACGGCGACGCCGCCTACAGGCGATTCGGCTACGCTCTCGCTGAAGTTGAACCAGACGCAGAACGGCAGGAGCGTGCAAGAGCAAAGCGATTCCAACGACGTTTTCAGCGCAGGCAGCGTTACAGTCGACGCGCAGTTGCGTTTGTCTCCGCCGCAGCAAAATTATTCTTACGTTTACGCGAGTTATTCCGCGACAGCGCGTTACGACGTTTACAACGCGCGAATCGAAGTCAGCGTTCCCTCGTACGCTTCGTCACCGCTGCGCTTCCTCGGCGTTTTGCCGGACACAGGCGGATTCATTGCGGCGAATGCGCAAGGCATCGCCGAAGTCTCGGGCGGCGACTTGAGGCGCGGCAGAGCGATAAGCGGCCGCGCGTTGTTCGCGCCTGTTCTCGCGAGCGGCGCCGAATCCGCTTACGGGCAAATCGTGCTGCGGTTCAAGGCGAACGATTGGGCTGGAGCCGCGCTGACGCTCGTGGAGCGTGCGCCGAAGCAGGTGTTTGTTTCCAGCGCGATTGCGCCGCCGAATTTAAGGAAAGTCAATTGGTTCGCTCCAGGAGAAGATAATTGCGGAGGCAAAATCGAGATTTCGGTTTCCAGCGGCGGAGAAATAACTATAGAAAACGGTTGCACCGACTTGGGAATGCAGATTTCGACCGTGCTTCCAGCTGACGCTGTGCCGACGAAAATCACGAGAAGCGGTTCGACGCGCATTTTAGCTAAAGTTGTGAGCGGCGACGGCCGCTGCATCGAGGATTCGCTTGACGCGCTCATCTCGCCCGGAGAACACTTGCTCAAATACGATGCAACGAAATGCAGTCCGCAGCTTCCGCTGGTAGGCGATAACGCGTTGGGACAGAATCTAACGGTAAAACTCTACGTTTCCGGCGCGGGCGAACCGAATTGCGGCGACGCGAGAACCGCTTGCTTCGATATTCACGTTAAGGCGGCGTCGATGCAAACGCTGTTCTTGAGAAAAGCATTGAGCGTGTATCCCATACGAATAGGCGCCAAGAACCCGCCGGACATTTGGACGTTGACTAACAACCGTCAGTACCCGTCGCCTCGCGCGTTAACGATTTCGCTCGCTTCTTCCGATTCGAGAGAGGTTTCGCTTGCGCCTGGCGAGACAAGGGTTTTCGCAGTCAAGAAAGGCACGAACTTCGCCGTCAAGGAAGGAAGCAACACGCTGATAAATTCAGCGTCAATCGGCTTTGAGCCAGGCGAAGTGCGAACAATTCAAGATTCTTGCGCTGCTTGCGGCTTGATGGGCGGCGGCTGCCAAAATTACTTGACTAGTTGCCTGAGCGGGTGTTCGGACGCCTTCAACGGCTTCGACTGCAACGCGTTTTGCCAAGACAGTTCGGGTAACGAGAAAACTTATTCAGATTGCATCAAGCAGGAAGGCAGCGGCGAAAACGCGAATTATTCGGGCGCTTGCTACGACTTCATTCAAAGCTCGCCGAGCAGCCTCATCGACTGCACTCAAGACTGCAACGCCTACGAAGGAAGCGGCAACTGTTCGGATTACTGCGTTTTCTTCAAAAACAAGGCTAAGGAACGCTGCGACTACAACTGCGGCGAATACAAGAAAGTGTGCGACGCGCTCGGGCCGCAGCAACAGGAAGCGTGCCGCAGCGTCTACAATTGCGATGCGCTGCCGACCGGAACAGCGCCGACTCAATCCATAGACGTGTTGTTTTCTGAAGCGAAAAAATACGCGTATTGGCGCGGAAGCAAGCAGACGAGCGTGTGCCAAGTAGCCCAGCAAGGGTCAGGCTACGCCGGACCTTGCACTGAAGAAGGAATTAAAGAGAATTCGGACGAGTGTTGCAAGACGAGCATTGACGATTGGCGCAATATGGTGACGCGCAGGGTGTTGAAATCGGTTTCGCCTTGCACGTCGTGCGTCGCCTTTCCCGCGGCTCAGTACAACTGCGATTCGCATTGCTACGATGTCGGCGGCGGAATGGGCATCGCGCAAGTCGGGAAAGGCGAACGAATGTTCAACGGAACCGCTGAACTCGTTTGCGCTCTCGACGGAGGATGTTCTTTCGCTTGCACTAGTTTTTGTTCTGCGCCGGTTTGCGACGATTCGCCTGACTGCGTGAACAACGTGAAGCGAATATTCGAGGACGTACTCGTTCAAGACGAAACGCGTCCGTGGCTTAACGATGCGGGAACGCAGCTTCAAAACTTCGAGTTCGAACCCGTAGGAATCGAGGGAGGCAAAAAACCGTTGACGGCATTTTCTTCGGCTGAGGTTAAAGTCGCCTCGGTTGAAAACAAGATAGGCGTTTCTCCTGACACGTGGTTAAACAGTTTGACGCCTTCGGGTTGCAGTGACGGTAACGAGGAAATCGATTACCGAGGCGTATACGCTTTTTCGCGCGAGGACGCCGACTCGACGGCTGCTTCCGCAACGAAAGCGAGTGTTCTGCGGCTGCAAAACTCGCCTGACTCGTTTTTCGGTTATCCGTTGAACGGCGGGACAGAGAAAGCGTGTTCGAAGGCGAGCGCTGACGGCGTGTTCGAGAACATGAGCAGCGTGCCGTTGTGCAGTTACTTGTGGGTTGACGAAAGCAAGGCGTACGGAACGTGCGTCTCGTCGGTTTACTCGTTCGAGCAGCCGACGAAGAAAAGCGAGGTAAGCAACCCCTCGCGCGTAACGTACGCTCTTTCTTCGCTCGCGAGACTCAAGTTTTACCCGTCTGGCTGCACGAGCGAGGGCGGCGACGTGTGCCCGCCGGAACAAACTATCGGCAACAAGCGGCAAAACCACTTGTACGTTCTCCAAAACGATACTCTCGTTTACTTCGCGAGCAAATCGCGTCCGCCTGGCGCGTTCATTCTCGCGCCGCTAGGCGCGATTTTCACTGCGTCTATTGACGCGCAAACCGAGTGGGGCTTCAACTTTTACGATCCGCTGGGCAGGCATTGTTATTTGCAGCAGGGCGCTCAAGGCGGTTTCGCGCAGAGGCACTACGGACAAACTATTCAAGTCGGGCGCGAGTCTTACTCGATGGAGTACCACTTGCAGGCGGGCACCTGGGGCGGTTGCTTGACGACGATAGTTGCGAGTACCGTAATCATTGGGGGAATCGCCACCGCAATTATTTTCACCGGTGGCGGTGCCGCTGCAGCTATTTTCCCAGCTATTTCTGAAAACTTTCCTGTATTCGCTGCTGTAGTCGCCGTGCGTCCCTCAACAAGCCTTTCTTTCATAAATTTGGGTTGTCAAGCCAGAGGCACGTTGAGCGAAGTAAAGTGGTACGACGGCGAAAGTTATCCGAGCGTTCACGGCTACGCGTGCACTCCCGAAGCAAGCTAAACTCTTGACTGACCTTTAGCAGCAGCTTCGACCTGCTTTCGCGGCGTAAGCGGCTGCGTGCGCAGCGTGCCCCGCAACGTGCGCAGTGGCAGCAGCGTGCCCTGCAGCGCGGGCTGCAGCGCAAGCCGCGGGGTGGCGATTGCGCGCGGCGTCGCGGGCTGCGGCGTGAGCAGCAATTGCAGCGGCGCGAGCGTGACCCACGGTAATCTCGCCGCGCGCCCAAGCGCGCGCTGCTTTGACTGCATCGCGTGGTCGCTTGTCTCGCGGGTATTTCTTCTCGAAGAAAGGCAGCACGTGTTCGGCACAGTCAGCTGCCCAAAGCGCTAAAGCTTTCTGGTTGCGGTTGTTTCGCTTGTTTCGCGCGTTTCGCTTGCTGCTGCGTTTTTCGCTGTTCCTTTTCGGCATAGTCTTCGCCTTTAGCATTAAATCCTGACAGAAAAAAGAGAAAACGACTGGAAAATAGAGCGCGGTTATTCTCCACTTTTTCTAAACAAGTATAAAGCCGCGGATACGATTATGAAGATTATTGAAAACCCGAACATAATCCAAGAGTATGAAACCGCGTTTTGGTCATAAACGATTTTGGCGACGTTTATTATGCTCATGAGACCGACGCCTATCCAGAAACAGATAGCCCACTCCAACTGCCTCTTGCTTTTTTCTTTCATGAGGGAATAAGGGGTTTACCCGTAATAAACGTTTTCCAGACTGATGCCGCCGCAGATTAGGAGAGAAAGGAAAATCGCGCCGCCCAAAACCCGCGCTCTGCGTTCGTGGTTGAGTGCTCCGATCGTTAGCTGAGACCACAACGCAGAGCGCGGACGACGACGCCAAAGTTTTCCACGCGTATTGATTTTCGTTTTGACGAGGAAAACGCAAAAGCTATACTGCGTCGTTAATTAGTTTAGCAATTACCTTGCTGTTTGCTTTGGCGTGCTCTAAATCCGCGCCTTCGCCAACATCGTGCATAGTTATACTGATTATCCAACCGCCTTTACGGAAAAAGGTTGTTGGACTGACTATCGGTTTTCCTCTGAAGTCAAGGGTGTTCACCAGTACCATGTACTCGTCTCCAACTTCATCCGTCTTTGCAACTTCGGTTTTGCCGCTTTCAGTTGACCCGAGAGTAGAAAGCTCTTTATTAAGTTCATAGTATTCTTTGAAAACACTTTTTGCTCGTTCAATATCATATTTATCCAATGCGATGATAAGGGAGTTGTCAGTTTCCGCGCCCGCTTTCTTGTATCTAAAACCGTAGTGGATGCTACAATCTGGTTTGTTAGGATACGTTTTATCTTGAATAACGTAGGCGACTACATCAGGATTCTTGTAACAACTGACGTTCTGAATCATTGAAGGACAGTCGACGAAAGCTGTACTCCAGTTAGCGAATTCTATCGCGCCTTGAAAGCCAGCCGCACTAATTTTTTCGGGGGTTAGCTTGTTTAGTTGAAAATCGCAAAATACGACGTTGTCTGAGATGCTCGATCCGCTTGAACCACCGCCTATACAACCGATAGCCAACAAAGAAACAAAGATAACACAAATCAAAAGCAACTTGCTCATAACAATCGCCTCTCAAGCATTATTAGCCATTATTTTTTAAATGAGTGCTATTAGGCACTACCACGAGTAAAAAGTGTCACTAAATCGCGAGTTTTTCTAATGCTCCGATCGCTAGTTGAGGCCAAGATGTAGAGCTTCGTCCACCAAAAAGAACGACTCAAATACAACGTAATTCCACGCTTCCGTCTTCATTAATTCCCCACGCGTGTAGGCTATACGCGGCAAGCAGTTTCCTTTGAATTGCTCGCCAATTCTGAATGTTTCGATTCACAAGTTTTCCTGCCTTAATCATAGCGTGCGCGTCACGGCGGTGCTTATTCGCTGCTTCCTCAGCATTGCGCCGCGAATAATCGTCTGCCGCTGTTTTTGTCGCTCGCTCCTGCTCCGCACTAAGAGCGGTTGTCTTCGCTAAATCACTGTTTTGGGCTGACGAAAGAAGTTTTACTGAGTCGTTCGTAACAATGATTCCGGGGTGGTTGATTTCGGTTCGTGGAACGTGTTCTATTGCTAAAAGCGTCTTCTTGTTTTCCAAGCCTTTAGAAGCCAAGTACGCCTTTACGATTTCGCGTTCTCGCGGCAGTCGCTCATTAAAACCGCTTTCAGACAGTAATAGCTCGCCGCGGTCGTGAAGAGTTTGCGCGGCACTCGCCTGTTCAACGGTAGTGTATGACTTAACGGGCTTGCGACTCCAATCGGTTTCAAGTTTCATTAATTGTTTTACGGCTGTTGGAGTCAAAGCAGAAAGAGGAATTTCAAGTCTCATTGAATTCGCCAATATAACTTCGCGGAATTAAAGCTAAAAAACCTTTCCAAACCGCGCTCTGCGTTCGTAGTTCAGTGCTCCGATCGGGATTCGAACCCGAGTTACCGGCTTTCTTCACGCGGTTTTTTCTTTTTCCGACACAACGCTTTTCTTTTTAAAAGAAAAGGGTTGTTTGAAAGGCCAGTGTCCTTGACCGGACTAGACGATCGGAGCAGGCGGCTAATATTTTGCGGAGCGGGTGTTAAAAAACGATTTGTTTTCGCGCTTTACATTCCCGAATTTTTCCTTAAAACGGGTTTGCGCCAGCCGGCAACAACGATGAGCGCGCGTTTGAACGCCTGAAAACCTTATTAACGGCGGCATTCACACTAATAAACGGTGATTCTAGCATGCCGATTTCAACATCCATTGAAGCGATGAAGCTTCGCGAAGCCGAGAAAAGAAAAGTGCAACCCGTCATTGCTTTTTTTACTAAAAACGCGTTAAGCGAACTACCGCCTTCAACGCGTCATTCAAAAGCCGAACTAGCTGAAATGCAGGAGACCGCCGAAAAAATTTTGTTATCGCCCCTGCACGAAGCGCGGGTGGATGCGATTCACGAACTGGCTTCCAAAGGACCTCTCGGAATGAAGATATTGGTTAAACTGCTTTCTACTCGCGGGTACAACACGAGTATCAATAAATCGCTGGAAGGGAATTATGGAAAACCTGAAACCGACCTTCACCTAAAGATGTTTGGCGTGTTGTCCGACTCGCTAGTAAAACACGCCGGAAACCTTAGAGAAAAACAGCAGTATTCGACAGAACAAAAAGAGTTTTGCGAAAACTTGTTAGCTGAGATGCTTAAAGTAACAAATCACTTAACATACGAATCCGCTGGCCGGAGCATGAAAGCAAACGAAGACGCGCTGCTTAAGGCCTTTACACAACCAGACAGCGCGTTTCAGCTAGCTGTTGAAGAAAAAATAAGTAGTGAGCAAAACGCTGTTTGGGCGTTTGACAAGATTCACGCGCAACGAGAAAAACTGCTTGATGTTAGCAAGGGAGAAACAGAGCAAGAAGAGCAAGAAAAGCTTAAAAACGTGGCTTACAACGCGAAAACAATTTTAACGGCGGCGCCAGTAAGCCCGGCTCTAGCCACGGAAATGTTCTCCAGTCTTAAGACGCGGTTCGAAAACATTCGCAACCGTCCCTTTAGTGACATAACAACCAAGGAAATTAAAACACTGCTTGAACAACTAGAGAAAATGCGCGGCGGGCAACTGGATTTGTTTCAGTGAAAAACCGCTGATTCCTTTTCCAGCGAATCAAGCAAAGCGACGCGAAAACAGCGTTTTTCCAGCCTAGACGCTACGCCATCATAAAAAAGAAACGCGGTTTTGGATTTTAGGAAGCTCAAGCGTTACTCTACGTTGATGACTCCTTGCTCCGTAGCGCCGTGAATGCTGCACTCGTACTCGAACGAGCCAGTTTCCTCGAAAACCCGCGAGAACGACTGTCCGGATTGCAGTAACGGCGATTCCACGTCGGGAAACGCCACGCCGTGCGGCTTCGTGCCAGCATTAGTCCAAGTCACTACGGCGCCGCGCTCGACTGTCAGCGCGGCTGGAACGAAGCCCGCGTCGGTGATTCGCACGCTTTGACTCGCCGGCGTTGTTGAAGCCGTCGGCTGCGCTGGCTGCTGCGTGCAGCCGGCGAGCGCGAACGCCGCCGCGAGCAAGCAGATTATCGAGAAAACTTTGCTTGTGCCGTTCATTTTTATTTTCAACCCCCTGGGTTTTTACTTTAACTTAGCAGTTATTTTGCCTAGCTCGTAAAAGTCTGGTGCGCCTTCAATTCGAACCCAAATTGTCGCGTCGATGCCTTTCGTGCGCGCGTATTCCTCCAATGTTTTCTCATTTATGCCTTCATATTTTCCAAGACTCGTTGTTGCTGGCGGCAAATCAAAAACTACTTCTTGTTCGCCGTTAACTAGCCTAGTTTCAAAGCTCCATTTCGTAGCTGGATCTCGGGAGTCTAAAGTGAAATCAGTTCCAGTTAAGCGCACATTTACGCCAAGCTTACCATGGATGTCCACGGGCTTGTATCGTACGGTTAGCTTGAGCCGCTGGTCTCTAGCTTTAACGAGATTTACGTACGTAAACTGGAAATTTGGTTGATCCTTGGAACCTTGAATTGCCTCCAAAGTTTTTTGCCAATCCGGTTTTTCCAGCGTTTCTGCGGGCGCGGCCGTCGAAGAGCTTTCAGGCGTTGTTTCACCCAGTTTTTTCAAAAGCGCGTCCTTCAGTTCCTTCACTGTCTGTTCTTTCGTTTCGGGCGGCAACGTGATTCCATCATCTACGGTCTTAGTTTGACAGAACAAACTAAATTCAATGTCGGTTAAAGAGTCTAATCTTTCTTTGTTTTCGGTTAAGCCGTGATCAACCTCGAGATCAAAAAATAGAGCATCAACACTTAATTTCAAAATCACGCTAGATTTGTCAACAGCCAACGGATAGTTATACGTGTATACAAAATCGTTATCGCCCGATTTCAGGGCTATTTGACCTGTGACGTCTTCAGCGCATGCGTTTTTCAGAAACTCAGAAAGTTGTGAGTCGAAAGTTGCTTTGAAAGTAATTAACTCGCCATCAGTGACTACGGACAATTTGCCTTTTCCGAAAACTTCCTCCGCATCGCTCAATTGTTTTTCTTGCTGACCATTCAGTGCTTCAAGTTTCGCCTTAAGTTCCCCTACTTTTATTTTCGCGTCAGCGTCATCAAACTTGACTGGACCTTGAGTTACCAAATTTCGGTATTCCCCGGCTACGCTCGATTCATCAGTCAGAACATACAATGCGATGTTGGCCGCAGCATCGTTGGACAAGGCGTCTAAAACTCCCTTGTTGTCGCCGCTTACCAAGTCTTGAAGGCGTATTTTAACGCTAATCTTGGAATCTGAAACCGATATCCGCGTGCCAGAATAATCCGCTTTTGGAATTTCGTATGACCCTTTAATACCCGATGCTCCAGCAACCATCATCGTGTAACTGTCTAACTTGCCTTTGTCGTCGTAGCTTGTCATTATGCCGCCGTTAGAGTCAACTAACGCGACGTAAGGCCAAACCCTATCTTTTCCGTAATCCTTAAACAATTTCTGCACGAGTTTGCCGTTGCCCGAGTAAGGCGCGGTGAACACGACGTCGCTTCCCTCGAACGTCATCGACAATCCAGTCAAAGAAAAGTCGGTCAACGCGCCGCTTATATCTGCATCCGTTGCTTCAACCATTGTGCCGATGCTTTCCTTAAGCGCCTTGACGTTTGCAGCGCCTTTTTCTTCCTTGAATTCAATCGAGCCAACGTCCTTCCAATCGCGTCCCGCAACGCCCTCATCCAAGTAAACCCAGAAACCGATGTTAGCCGCCGCGGTTGGGTTGTCGGTGGTCAAGATTCCCGCGATCGTTGGATCGTTGCGGATGTCTTCCAGCCTTATTTTCACTGAAATCGTTGTTTTGTCGGCGCTCACCGTAGTTCCAGGATAATCAACGCGATTATCGGCGTCCGTAGCAAAAAAAGAGTTGTCGATAAATTTGTTGTCTTTGTCCAGCAACCCGACGAACGGCCAAACTCTTTTCCTCGATTCCTTCAAAAACTCCTTCAACTTGCCGGTGTCGTCTTTGTAAGTGGCGGTGAAAACGACGAACGTTTTGTCGAGCTTCATTGAAATGTCGTCGAGCTGAAAACCGCCAGTGAAACTATTTATTTTTTCGGTTAACGCTTTCTGTTCTTCGTCCTTCGGATACAGCTTCGTCTTGCACTCCACTTCGCCTAGAAGATTCTTGTAATTCTCGTCGCTGTACAACTTGACTTTGACTTTAAAAACCGGTTGCGCGCCTGAGTGCTTCGCTTCGTACTTCTTGATTTCGTTTATCAGGGCAGCGTTGTTCGACTCTGCGTAAATGGTTCCTTTCCCCGGCTTCGACGGCTCGAAGAAGTCAGCGTCGTCTTTCTTGCCTAGTGCTTGAGCGATTTCCGCGGGCGGCACCAGGAACAGCTTGACTGTCTTTGCTTTTTGCGCGTCGAAAGCGTAGACTACGTCTATGCTTAATTTCGTGAGCGCGCTTTTTGCATCCACGGTTTCCTCCACGAAATTGAGGAACGCGTCGCACGAACCTAAATCGCCTGTTTCAGCTTCAACTGCTGGCGGTTTGCACGTACCTTGGAAAACGCCTTCAGCCTTGCGCGAGTTATCGTAAGGCCCGACGCACAAGTAGCTTCCGCTCGCGCCCGTTTGCTTGCACTCGCTCGGCGTGGTGCCCGGCGGAGCAACAGCGTAACACGGTTGGTTGGTAGCTATTTGAAACATGGCGGCGCAAATGAATTGCGGGTTCGGCGTCTTGCCTTTAGGCGCGAAATTCTTCACGCAATAAATGTCGTTGCCTTCCTTGTCTTTCGCCACGCAGTTGCCGCGAATGTTTTGACTCCAAACAACGAGGTCGTTGCACTTTTTCCCGGAAACGCCGCTTCCAAGCGCGCAGTTGTTAATGTTTGCGTCCCACTCTTTGCCCGGATCGCATTCTTGGCCGCGCAATTTCGATCCGCTGGGTTGTTTGGGCGGTTGCGTCACCACGGGTTCCAGAATCGCGTTAGGCTTCTCGCCTCGGTAAACGGTTAAAACCACGTAGTCGGAATCTTCCGAGTAAGGCGTGATGACGATAAACAGTTTGTCTTCGAGTTTGATTAACGTGTTCGGCGGGTACGGAACGTAATTCGCTTCGTTAACGTATTTTTCTTTTTCCTTGTGGTGCGCGAGCACGACTTTGCCGGCGTTAGTGTAGTCAACGATTTTGAAGTAATAGTCGCCCACCTGCTTCTCGTGTTTTTTCTTGTCGAGCAAGACTTGCGTGACTTCCGGGTTTTCGAGTCCGACTGCATTCAAGTCAATGGTTTTCTGCGATTCGATTACGCCGCCTTTAGTCGATGCGGAAAGCGAGTAAGTGCCTGCAAAAATTTTCTTCGATGCAATCGTTTTCTTGTCTTGGCTTGCTTCCTGGCTCGTCGCGTATCCCCACTCGAGAGTTTCGCTGAGCTTTTTCTTGTCGAAATACGCTTTCTTGACTGAGTACAGCGTTCCTTTCTCGTCAATCGTTATAAACGAATCTTTTCCGCCGACTTTCATTGGAACCGTCTTGAAGTCGGGAGTGTATTTTTCGCGGTACTGCGCTGACGTGAAACCCATTATTTTGAGTCCCGCCTCGTCGTACACCGTCGGCTCCATCTTGATTTTGAAGTCGCTCGCGGCGCTGAGCTCGTATTTTATCTGCAGTCGTTCTTTTTTCGCGTTGACATCGAATTTCGTCAAAAGCTTTTCTTCACTCGCCGCTTCGGCCTCGGAAAGCGTTTGAAACGTTGCGGTAGAAATCTTGCTCTTGTCTTCGGCGGCTTTCACGTCTACGCCGTAGTGAATGAAATTGTCTTCGCTATTATCTTTGCACAACGAAGCGATTACCGTTGCCGTGCTCGTCCACTCGAATTTCGCGTTTTGCGCGTTCATCAAAACTATTTTGTTAGCGAGAAAATGAGTTTCCTTGCCGTCGGTCGAAAGAACGTTGATGGGCGCGAATTGCTTGAAGTTGAATGTCAGCGTCGAAGGCTTGTTCGTCGCGGTTATCGCCGCCGGCTCCGCAGAAACGATTTCCGCCTTGCAGTAAGCGGGCGGGAGCGTGATTCGCGTGGGCGAAAGCGTTTGCGAAAAAAGTTTTTCAGTTGCAACGCGGATTTTCTTGGACTCCGCGTTCTTCAACGACTTCAAGTCAATTGTCGCTGCTGGGTTCGCGGGCGCGGAGAGCGACTGCGGTACGGCCACGTCTTTGCTGAACGTGATTTTCGTTGCCTTAATCGTTTCGGCGACGTAATCACGCGTCAAACTGTTTTTGTCGCCGTAAGCCAGCGTTATTTCCATCGCTTTGGGAAAAGAGTAGGATTTAGAGTCTGCGGTGGCAACGAGTTGCACGGG
>CAITNU010000090.1 GCA_903893865.1 uncultured Microcaldota archaeon | reverse complement strand
GACTTGTACCAAAGCCAAATCAAGGGAACGCCGAACCAAGCTCTCGAAACAAAGCTTGCCGACACTAAGCGGTTGCAGGACGCGCTTTACAAAGGCGAGGAAAAGCTTTTTCGCGTCTCGCTTTACGTCGACAACAAGGAAAACACCGTGGAAGCCCTCAATTTTTTGACTGAAAAATGCAAGTCGAATCTTAACTCGATGTTGATTATTCCTAAAACGTGCAATTACCGAATGGCTGAAGGAATCAAGTCGTGCCTGCCGTTGTGCACCGACGCGTTGAAAGTGCAGCAAGAGTTTCCCACGAACTCGCTTGCGGCCACGATTCCGTTTATTTCGACTTCCTCGGGCAAGAAAGACGGGATTTTGTTCGGGAAAGAAGAGGAAACCAAAACTCCGGTGTTCATCGACTTCGACTCGTACGCGAACAAACACTTCTTCGTCATCGGAACGTCGGGTTCCGGCAAGAGCTACACTGCAAAGTACTTGTTGATCCAGTTGTTTCTCGCTTCGGACGCGCGCATTTACGTTCTAGATCCGAACGCGGAGTACAAGGCGTTGTGCGATAGTTTCGGCGGACAAAACGTCGAGATTTCCCGTACTTCCGACAGCATAATCAACGTTTTTGATTTAGCGAACGAAGATTACGGCAGCAAAATGCTTTCATTAATATCTATTTTCGATTTGATCGTCGGCGGTTTGTCGGAAAGTCAGAAGAGCGTGCTCAACCAAGCACTTTCAGCTACTTACGCTTTGCGCGGCATCAAACAAAACGACGAAGCTTCGTGGGACGCGGAACCCCCGACTTTCAGCGATTTCTACAACATCATCCAAAAAATGCGTAAGGAAGCGCAAACTACCGACAAACTCCAAAACAAGCAGGAAACCAAGAGCTTGGAAGTCTTGGAAAACCGCGTCGCAATGTACGTGGAAGGCGGCTTCTTCGGGTTCCTGGACGCGAAGACCAGGGTTGACTTGAAGCAAAACTTCATTAACTTCGATTTAAGCAAGCTGCCTACCGCAGTCAAACCGTTAATGATGTTCGCCGTACTCGACTTCATCGTTCGAGAAATCAAGAAAGACAACAAGCCGAAAGTACTGCTGATTGACGAGGGTTGGACGCTGCTTCGAAGCAAGGAAGCGGAAAACTATTTGCTTGACTTCACCAAGACGTCGCGCAAGTATGGCGCTTCAGTCGGCTTCATTACTCAAGAGTTGGAGGACTTGCTTTCGAGTTCTACCGGGAAAAGCATTCTCAACCAAACGGCGACCAAGATTTTGATGCGGGAGAACACGACGAACATTGATTTGATCGCGAATTTCTTGAAGTTGAACGACTCGGAAAAAGATTTTTTGATTAAGTGCCAAAAGGGCCACGGCTTGCTAATCGCTGGCGATGAGCACACGCGGTTTTTCACTCAGCCGCCGCAATCGATTCACGAAATGATTACTACTGACCCGGCTGAAGTAACTGAACTCGGCAAGAAAGACGCGGTCAAGAAAATAGTCAAGTCCCACCGCGACTTGCGGGAAAAACCGTTGAGTCCCGAAGACGAGTTAAGATGGGAGGAAAAACGAAAAGCCCGTTTAGACGTGAACAAGGATTACTACAAAGTCGGCGACTTAAACGAAAACCAAGTCAATGTTTTGAAGGGCATGAGTTATCAAGAAGTTTCTTTCGAGCCGTTCGGCAAAGGCGTCGGACCGCAGTGGCTCGTCGCGCCTCACGGCCGAGAAGGCCCAAAGCACGCCATGATGGTTCGCGTCGTGCGCGACGAAATTCTAAATTACTGCAACGACGTCATCCTGAATTTTTCTGTTGAGCCGGACATCGTCGCGGTTTTCAAAGGAAAAAAGATTGCTTTCGAGATTGAGACGGGTTCTTGGGCCGAGACGCGTAGCACGGCGCTTGAAGAAAAGTTTGGGCGTTTGCGGGAAAAATACAAGGACGGTTATTACATCATCGTAACTAACGCGGTTTACGAGCCGGACTACCAACCATTCGCGACTGTCATAACTAAAAGCCAGTTGCAGGAAACCATAAAGACGATTTTTTGTTGAATGAATGCTATATGGGGCGCGTTGGGGTGTTTGCGTTCAACTAACGTGAGACGCGGGCGCGCTCATTTCAAACAGCCATATTCTGGTTGCTATTTGAATCAATTAACGGGCGCTGGAAAAGATTTGGAACCG
>CAITNU010000089.1 GCA_903893865.1 uncultured Microcaldota archaeon | reverse complement strand
GCGGCTGGCGGAATTCAAATCCGCGAGGGAAAGAATAAGGCGCGGTTAAGGATGCGATAATGCGATACGTTGTGCGATTGATAGGAGCAATCAGGCGGTTAAAAAATGTTGAAAATGTTCAAGCAGAAAATCAAGGACGGCTTCAGGGTAGTGCTCGCCATGATGGAGCTTGAAGTCAGGCGCATCACGCACGACAGGACCGAGTTGTATCTCCGCGCCGTTCAGCCCCTGCTTTGGCTCGTCGTATTCGGTTCCGTGCTCGGTTCGCTTCGCGCGATTCCGACTGGAGGACTGCCTTACATCGACTTCCTCATGCCCGGCATTCTGGTCCAGTCGTCGGCGACCATCGCGATATTCTTCGGCTTGATAATCATTTGGGAGCGCGAGTCCGGAATCCTGAAAAAACTCTTTGCTTCGCCTGCGCCGCAGTTCGCGGTGGTAGTCGGCAGGTCAATGGCGGCCGGGACGCGCGCCTTGTTTCAAGCGGCGTTCATCATTCCGTTCGCTATGCTCATCGGCGTCACGGTGATTCTCAACCCGCTTTACCTCGCGGCGGCGCTAATAATTTTGTTCGCGGCTTCCAGCGGTTTCGCCGCGATTTCCATAATAATTGCGTCGGTCTTGAAGTCGCGCGAACGCTTCATGGGACTTGGGCAAGTCATAATCCTCCCGATGTTTTTCGGGAGCAGCGCGCTTTACCCGCTCGAGTCGATGCCTCCGTTTTTGCGGTCGCTGGCGAGCGTGAACCCGATGACTTACGTAGTTGAAGCGGTGCGCGCCCTTCTCATTACGGGCGACTTGTCGCGCTTGCCGACGGACTGCGCGGCGATTCTCGCGTTCGACGTGATTCTTTTCACGCTCGCGGCTTTGAGCTTCAAGAAAATAATCGAGTAAAAAAGAGCCGCCGGACAAAATGATTTTTTTTGATTTTTATTTGCGCAACAAACCCGCGGCGAAGACGAAAAGCGAGAGAACAGGGTAAATTTCGAGACGCCCAAGAATCATGCCGAGCGAGAGCGATATTTTCGCGAAGGCAGGCATCAACCAAACGCTCACGCCGGCGGGAACCATTCCGTTGCACGATTGCGCTGAAACGCTCAAGAAAAGCGCTTTGAAGAAATCCAAACCGGTTTGAGTTAGAACGAAAACGTTGACGAGAATTATGAGCGAGAAGAACGCGATGAAGAACGAGGCGTCCTTCACTTCCTCGCGCGAGACTTCGCGTCCTAGCGCGCTTCGGCGCATTACGCTCGCGGGCGTTATCGCTTCCTGGAGTTCCCACCAAATGTTTTTCATGAAAACTACGAAACGCTCGATTTTGATGCCGCCGGCGTAAGAGCCCGCGCAACCGCCGATGAACATGAGAGCTATAATTACGAAAAGAGAAAAGTCATCCCAAGGAAGCGGAAGCAGAGCGAAACCGCCGCCGGTAATCGCCATGAACACTTGCGAAAGCGTTTCAACGACAAAACGCGCGTGACCGAACTTTATCGACAAAAGCAGGAAGGAAACGAAGCTCACCGTAAGGAAAACGCGGAACGACTTGTCTCGCACGTACGCGCGCCAATCGCCTCGAAACGCTTTGTCGTGCGTTACCATGTTTATGCTGCCAGCAACGCTGAGCAACGCTATGATTATGAGTCCAAGCGCGCCGTAGCCCGCGATGCCCGCGTTCGTCGTCTGCATTCCGTTAGTTGAAATCGCGCCCATCGCGTACTCGACCGCATCAAGGAAAGGCATTCGCACGAGAACGAAAAGCAGGAAAAACGCTGCTAGCGTGAGCACGCAGTAAATAGCGAGCAGTTGCCGCACGGTGTGCACGAGATTCGGACGCAAGCGTTCCTCGCGGCCCTCGGCTTCGTAAAGATTAATAACGCTCCACGCTCCGCCGAGGATTCCCGTGAGCGCGAGTGCGACTATGCCGAACGAGCCTACCCAGCAAGCCAAGTCGCGCCAAAACAACAACGCGCGCGGCACCACGTCGAGGTTCGGCAGAAACTCGGTTCCCGCGCTCGTGAGCGTCGAAGCAGCTTCGGAATACGAGTCTACGAGTCCAGCTTGCCCTGAAAACAGAAAAGGCATGCCGACGAACAACGGCGCGAGCAGCCACACGATTGCAGTCGCCGCAAGCGCGTGTCTCATTAACATTGGTTGCTCGGTGCGGCTCGCGCGCTTCAACAGCCAGCCGAACGCGAACATTAAGGCGAAGCAAGCGGCGAACGAGAGCGTGACGCGCAAGGCGTGGCCTAAAACGATCGAGAGCGC
Organism: uncultured Microcaldota archaeon; assembly: GCA_903893865.1. GTDB lineage: Archaea > Micrarchaeota > Micrarchaeia > Norongarragalinales > Norongarragalinaceae > CAITNU01. The sequence continues at coordinate 2,666 of CAITNU010000089.1, read as the reverse complement.
GAGCGGGACTAGCGTGAAGAATGAGAACAGCATGAATACGGCGCCGACTTGTTTGCCGACTACTCGCGCGTCTTCAGCGGTGAGTTTGACCATGCCGCAGGAATAACGCTCTCGCATTTAAAAAAAGCTTCAAAAGCGTCAAAAGCTTCAAACCCTGTTTTTCCGGCGATTCGCGCGATTGCAACTCGCGCAATTCGCTTTCAGCGGGCACTCGCCGCACGACGGGTTTTTCTTGAGGCAACAGCGCTTAGCTAACTCAACTATGAGCGCGTGGAATTCGCCGTAAATCTTTTCATCTCGCGGCAGCGCGGCTTCGAACAGCGCGCGAACCGCCTCGTAATCTTCGCCGCCCTTCAGAAATCCAAAGCGCGCGAATACGCGGCGAGTGTAAGCGTCAACGACGAAAAAGCGTTTTCCGCCGGCGTAAAGCAGAATCGAGTCCGCAGTCTCGGGACCAACGCCGCGCAGCGATAACAATTCTTTTCTAAGCGAGCCGGGCGGTTGGCTGAAGAACAAAGCCAAATCCCCGTGGTAATTCTGCTCTAAGTAAAGCGCCAAATCCTTGACATAACGCGCTTTCTGGTTGTAGTAACCAGCACTGCGCACGCACGCCTTGATTTTCGCGAGCGGCGCGCGCGACAACGCGCGCAACGAAAGCAGATTTTCTTTGCGCAAGCAGTCGATTGCGCGCTCGACGTTGCTCCACGCAGTATTCTGCGTGAGCACCGCGCCGACGATTATTTCGAATCTCGCCGCGTCCGAATCCCGATTTTTGGTTACGGTAACGGGCCACCAGTGCTGCGTTCCGTAGGCGGCGTAAAGCTGTTCATAAACTCGATTCAAGGCAGCAGGCTTCATTCCGGAAACCATTCAATTCGCGCGCTCAAACCTTGATTTTAGGCGAACTCGCTTCGCAACCGCAGGAACGTTTTTCCGGGAGTGCAGCAATCGCGTCAATTAAAACGTTCTTCAACCGCTCGTTGTTCTCCTTGAAAACGCGGAGAACGTCCTCGTGCGTGACTGGCTTGCCGCCGGTGACGCCCACGTCGTAATCAGTTACGAGCGAGATGTTCGCGTAGCACATTCCGAGCTCGCGGCAGAGCGCGACTTCAGGCATTTGCGTCATGTTGATGACGCTCCAGTTGCGGCTTTGAAAGAATTCACTTTCCGCGCGAGTAGAAAAACGCGGGCCTTCGATTACGACGATCGTTCCTCCGTCTTCAGCGCGCACGCCGTTTTTCTTGCACGCTGCGACCGCGGCGCGCCGCATTTCTTGGCAGTACGGGTCTGCGAAAGTGAGATGGTCGCTTTTAGGCAATCCCAAGCCGCGCGAGTCGCCGTCGAAAAACGAGGCGTCGCGACCGCCTTTAGTGAAATCCGCTATTTGGTCGCACACGACGAAATCTCCCGGCGCGACTTCTCCGCGCAGCGAGCCAACTGCGCAAGGACCGAAAACGCGTTTGACGCCGAGCGAGCGCAGCGCCCAGGCGTTGGCGCGGTAAGGAATCTTGTGTGGCGGGAATTCGTGCGCTAAACCGTGCCGCGGGAGAAACGCCACGCTGCGTCCTTCGATGTCTGCGAGCGTTATGGGCGCTGCGGGTTTGCCGAAAGGCGTTTCAACTGCGATTTCGCGCGTGCGCGTTTTTTCTATGAACGAGTAGAAGCCGCTGCCTCCGAAAACACCTATTTCCGCGCTGGGTTTAGCCAAAAAAACATCATCTCGTCACAGGTTTTATAATCGTTTTCATCTTTTGCGCGCCGGAACCCAGATTTTCTTGCGCCGCGTCTTGCGCGAGTGCAGTTTCGCCTTGGCTTTGCGCTTTTTGTAAGCGAGTTCGATTCGCCTGCGTCTCGCCTTGCTTTTTATCATTTTCCAAACCACCTTCTCGAAAAAAATAGTCAGGGATAGTTATCGAAATAGAGTTTAATAAAAGGTTGGGCGCAAGGCGGACAGAGGAAAACGAAAGGCGGAAGCTGAAGGCGCTGGGCAAGGCTTCAAAACAAGGGTTTCTGGAGTTCTTCGCTTTCTTCTTCGCTTTCGACTTCGAACAACCCGTGCTCGTCCGGCTTTTGCTCGCTCGGCTGCTGCTGGCTGTCCTGCTGGCTCGGGTAATAAGAATCCTGGTAAGCGCCTTGCGAGGGCGCTTGCTGCGTTTGCTGCGATTGAACGTAATCGTTGGAAGCAAACATTCCTAACGCGCTCGAAAACTCGGGCGATTGCGAGCTTTGCGCCGCGCTCGACTCGTGTTCGCGCATGGTTGAAACGATTTCGAGAATCGCCGCTGCAAGCTTTTGTTCTGCGACCGAGCGCAGCTGTTCCGAGTTCTTCCATTCTTCGTCGAGAACTACGCAGAAGAAAACGAATTTGCTGCACTCTACTTCCACGTCGATCGTTTTCTCTTGAACGAGCATGAGAATATCCTTGTCTTCGTCGAGGTTCGCTTGAACGAAGGCGAGGACTACGTCGACTCCTTGTTCCGTGAAAAGCTTTTTAGCGCAAACTGGAATCTTGAGGTGCTCGCTGGCAGTCATTCTCGCTATTGCCACGTTCGCTTGTTGTTCGCACTCGCGCGCGGCCGCCTCGTAGCCGTTGAACTTGTTGCTCGCCACGTCTAGAAAACCGAGTTTCATGAGGGCGTTTACGCTCGGCGGATATAAAAACCCCT
>CAITNU010000088.1 GCA_903893865.1 uncultured Microcaldota archaeon | reverse complement strand
GGCGGAAAGCAGCGCGCAGCGCGAGGCGCGGCCCGCGGTTTTCCGCCTTTTCGGCTCGTTTCAAAGCTATTCTGAGATAGTGTTTTATTCACTGGCGAGTTAATAAATACGGGGTATTACGGGAAGCGAGGTTGCAGCGCAGGGACGAAAAACGGGGATAAAATGGCTCTTGAGAGCATTCACGCGTTTTTGAAGCGCAAGCGGGAGGACGGCGAGACGCGCAAGCGCAAGGAGCCGCGGCAGGCTAACGCGGAAGAAGCGGGTTTGCTTAAATCGCTTGGCGTGAAGCCCGCGGACGTTGGCGGCGCAGGCGTTGGCAGCGTGAACGCGCAGGCACGCGGAGCACAAGCGCGCGGAGTTCACGATGTTTGCGAGGCGGAGTTGGGAAAGGAAAAACAGCGGCTGGCGGAAATCGAAAGCGAGCTCGGGCAAGCGCGCACGCGCGAAGCGGTTTACAAGAAGCTCATCGAGCGTTACGCTGACGTCATCGAAGCTGGCGAGGAAAAAACGATTCCCGAGCTGCGTTCGCTCGTCAACGCCGACGATGAGGCGGTGCGCGAGGCGAAAGCGCGCATTCTAGACGATTTCCCGAAGTATGACTACGACCGTTATTTTGCGAAGTTCGCGGACAAGGCGTTTGAATTCATCGCTAGCTTGCGTCCGGTGCACGCGGGAGTGAGCGTTAGTTATTGGTTGAGCCCGCAGGAAGTAATCGAACTCGGCGCGGCAGACGCTTTCGACAAAGCCGTTTTCTTGTGCTCGCTCTTGCGCGCCGCAGGGAACGCGAGCGCGCGAGTGCGAGTCGTCGAACTCGAGGGCGGAATTCAGCATCCCGTCGTCGTATTCGAATTCCACGGCAAGGCGTTTTTGTTCGACGCGGCGAGCAAGACGCGGCAGAGCGCTGCGAGCGTGGACGCGCTTTTCGAGAAGTTGTGTTGCGGGGGCAAGCGGCCGACGCGTTCGTTGTACGAGTTCAACGACCAAAATTACGAGGAGTTCGAGGAATCTTAAAAACAGGCGGCGCAGAAAAAAATTCGAGGGAACGAAATGCAAAGAATTCTGGCGATAGCTAAAAAGCTTGAATTAACGCCCGAAACCATCGAATTCACTCGCCCGGTTGACGGCATCGGGAGAGTAAAATTGTTAATTCGCGGCGAGGGCGGACGCCCGTTCATTAAGGACATTATTGAAAACATTAAGAGCGTTGGATGGGCAAACTCGATTGTAGTAACACGCCAAAATACGGTTTCATCACCGTTTTCACTGACCATTATTAAAAACGTAAGCGGCAAGGACATGCGGTGGTTGGAAACGCGGGCCAGGTGGCTAAATAAACTTACAAACAAAAGTTACTATCAGCAGCTAAGCGATGGGCACGCACAACTACTGCAACAGTTGCCGCTGCCTGAAAAAACGAGGGGACGAAACATCAAATTCGCACTAGAGCGGGATGCGGCTGGCCGACCGGGCGTAACATTTACCAACAGTGCAATTAAATTTATTGAGAGCGCTATCAGCATCGCTGAACGTAATCGAAATTTCAAATACAATGCACTGAAAAACATTGTCGGCAACTCACATATGATTACTGCAACGCGTTATGCGTTCAAGTAAGTATGATTTCTTGAGGGTTTGCGATGCAGAACGCGATTGCAACACTAAGAAGAAAGCCGGTTGCTAAACAGCAGCCTGTTTCGCCGGTGCCCGGACGGACAATTAAAATCGCGGAAGACGTTCCGCCCGCGCTTAAAAAAAGAATTGAAAACGGTTTCTTTAATGTCTTTGTAGACTGGTCGAAAGGATTGCGGGCGGGTTTTCCTAACCCGCTTTCAGTGCATCGCTTGCATTTTTTGGAAAACCACGGGCGCGTTCTTTTTTTAAAATATCGTTTTAAGGACGCACTTGGAACTGAACACAACTACTTGACCCTAAAAGGAGGGGGCGCGCCGAAAGAGCACGCTATACGAAACTGGTACACTCCAATTCCAACAACAGGCATTTCAGAGGATTTCGAGGATTGGGGTTTAGTGCGCCGCGAAGACGCTTTGAAGGACTGGGCGATTAGTGAAAAACTTGCGAAACGCGGGGTGAAAACCAGCAAGCCAATTGCAATCATAGAATTGGGGGAGGTAAAGGACGAAAACGGGAAACCGGTTGCGGTTGAAAAACTTGAAGAGTTCGGGTTTAGTAACGAGGAAAAGCCCGTTCTTTACATTAGGGCGATGCCTCAAGTAATGCGCTTAGGCGATTTACTAGAAAATCCGGAATCCTTAGCAGCAATCGTCAAGTGGGGAAGAAAAAAATTCGGTTGGAAGAGCACTGAAGATTATTTCATTTGGGTCAGCAGAAACGCTGGCGAAAACTTGGCTAAAATGCACAACGCTGGTTTTGTTCACAATTATTATAGCACGCACAACATCACCGTTGACGGCCGAACAGTCGATTTTGATGGCACGATAGAAGCCAAAGGCGAAGGAACGCGAGGGAGAGATGTTTTGTGGGGGGAAGATGTGCTTTCTCAAGTTGGACAAAAATACGCCCAGTTAGTAAAGACGCGGGAAAGACCGCGCGAACGCACGCAGTGGAGAGAAGACGGGTTCGCACGTTGTTTGCTAATAGAATTTTTGGAGGCGTACGAAGCAACGCGCAAGAAAAGCGGTTCGCTCAAAGTTTCTTGAGGCGCTTCAAAAAGTTCTCGTGGATGCGGCGCGTATCGCCTAGATGCTCGTCGAAAGAGCGTTTTCCTTTCAGCAGCGCTTCGTGAATCGCGATTTCTTCCTTGATGTGCGCCTGCCACTCGCTCATGAACGAGTGGAATCGGCGCTCCAAACCTTTTTCCAAGCGTTTTTCTTTTCGCGCGATTCCGCTGAACGCGGTTTTATTTTGTTTTTTTTGCTTGCTTCCGCCGGTTTTCTTTTTCATTCAACATGCACCTCTCTCGACGCCTCTTGCGGGGGAATTAGTGAAACAAGGTTTTTATACTTGCGGCGGGATAATAAACAACTCTGGCTAGTTAGCGCGTTTCAACAAATCAATTTAAACCCGAGGTTTCAGCGTGGCTGTAGACATCACGAAGTCGAAATGCGTTTACTGCGGGGGCTGCGTCGCGGCTTGCCCCGTTCTTGCGCTCACGCTTTTCGAGACGCGCGTTGTTTGCGACGAAGCGAAATGCATTAGTTGCGGCACGTGCGTTCGCGCTTGCCCAATGCAGGCGATAAAACTGAAAAACAAGAAATAAATGAAATAAAGAAAGGCAGAATGGTTTTTGCGATGCAACAAACTTACGATGTAATTATAATAGGCGCCGGCCCCGCGGGAACTAGTTTCGCGCGCGTAGCGGCGCACGGCGGGCTGGACGTACTCGTTATCGACAAGCGGAAAGAGTTGGGGTCGCCAGTTCGTTGCGGAGAAGGAATAGGCGCGCACTGGGAAGGCAAAATCAAGCTGCCTCTTCACGGCGGCGCAATCGCTTACAAAATCGATGGTGCGAAGTGCTTCGCTCCCAACGGCAAAACGCTGAAAACCCAGACGCCTGAAACAAAGGGCTACGTGCTCGAACGCAAGATTTTTGATAAATACCTCGCCATCGAGGCGGCTCGCGCTGGCGCGCACATTCTGCCGAAAACCATCGCTACCGAGCTCGTCAAAGAGAACGGCAAGCCCGCAGGCGTCAAGGCGCGCACGTTCGACGACGAAGTGCTCGAGTTCCGCGCGCCCCTCGTCGTGAGCGCGGAAGGAATGGAAGCGAAAATCGCGCGAGAAGCGGGATTCGCGGACGCAGTCGCGGGGCTTTACGATACGGACACGTGTTTCGAGTACGAGATGGCGAACGTCGAGTGCGAACCGCTCATCGAAATATGGTTTTCGAATCTTTACGCGAAGCGCGGTTACGTTTGGGTTTTCCCGAAGGCGAAGGACGTTGCGAACGTGGGTGTCGGCATTGGCGGGGACTTGAACGAGCACCCGAAGGAACGGCTCGACAAATTCATCAAGGCGCATCCGGAGCGCTTCAAAAACGCGGAAGTCGTTGAAGTCAAGGCGGGCAATATCTGGGTCGGACCGCCGTTGAAGGAACTCGTTAAAGACAATTTCATGGTTATAGGCACCGCGGCGCATCAGGTCGACCCGATTCACGGCGGCGGAATGGCGCTTGCAATAGAGGCTGGCGTTATCGCAGCTGAAACCGCGTTGAAAGCCGCGCGGGCGAAAGATTTTTCCAAGCGCGCGCTAGGCGAGTACGAAACGCGTTGGCGCGCGGCAGAAGAGGGAAAACTAGCCAAGCGCTTGAGACTGCGGAAAGTCCTCGAATTGTTTACTGACGAGGATTTCAACAGGGTTTTCGAATTGCTGGACGAAAAGGATTTGGAGCGCGTGCTTAACGGCGATTTCAAGCCCGTTGTCTCGAAAGTGCTGCTTAAGAGGCCGAGCCTGCTTAAAGTATTGAAAGCGCTGATTTGACGGATTTTTTTAAGGATTTAACGATTTTTGCAACGCGTTGTTTTGGAGATTTTGGAGGAGACTTGTTTTCATGAAAACCGAACTTACGAAGTACGAAAAGGCACGAGTTATCGGCGCGAGGGCGCTGCAGTTAGCGATGGGCGCTCCACCGCTAGTCGCCGTCCCGAAAGGCGAGGTCAACGCGCTCGCCGTAGCTAAACTCGAGTTCGAGAAGAACGCGGTTCCGCTTCAAGTCGTGCGCGGCTGACACCGACCGACGAACGCAATGCGCGAAACGTCGCGCTTCCCACACGGAGATTCGCAATGGACAAGCTCAACCGAAAGGTTTTCGTCGCTTACGCTATTCCCGAAGCGGGTTTGAAGCTGCTTGAAGGATTCGGCGTGAGCGTTTGGGAGAAGGAATCGATTCCGTCTAGAGAAGAGTTGCTCGAGGGCACAAAGGATTGCGAGGCGGTCGTCACGCTTCTCGCGAACAAAATCGACGACGATTTTCTTTCCAAGCTGCCGAAGCTAAAGCTCGTAGCGCAATACGCGGTTGGCTACGACAACGTTGATGTCGATGCTGCTACGCAACGCGGGGTTGCCGTCACGAACACGCCCGGCGTTTTAACGGAAACAACGGCCGACATGACTTGGGCACTGCTCATGGCTGCGGCGCGGCGCATCGGCGAAGGCGACAAACTCGTTCGCAACGGCGGATGGCGCATTGCTTGGACTCCGTTGTTCATGCAAGGCGTTGACGTTTACGGAAAAACAATTGGCATAATCGGCATGGGGCGAATCGGCCTCGCGGTCGCGAAACGCGCGACTGGCTTCGGAATGAAGATTCTTTACCACGACAACAAGGAAGTCGCCGAAGCGGATTCGCTCGGAGCGAAAAAAGTCGCTCTCGACGAATTGCTGAAGGAAAGCGATTTCGTTTCCTTGAACATCGCGTTGACGCCTGAAACGCGCGAGATGATCGGCGAACGCGAGCTCGCGTTGATGAAGCACACCGCGGTGCTCGTTAACACTGCACGCGGACCAATCGTCGACGAAAAAGCGTTGGTACGCGCGCTAAAGAAAAAACAGGTTTTCGCTGCGGGACTCGACGTTTTCGACAAGGAGCCGTTGCCCGCGGATAACCCGCTGCTCAAGCTAGACAACGTTGTTCTCGCTCCGCATGCGGCTAGTTCGAGCCGGGAGACGCGGGACGCGATGGCTGTGATCGTCGCTCAGAACGTGCTTGATTTTTTCGAGGGCCACAAACCGCGCTCGTGCGTAAACCCCGAAATCTACGATAAAAAGTAAAAACTAAAAAGTAAACGATACGGCTAATTCAATACGGTATTCCGACGCACACGTCGCACGCGTTCGTGCCCGTCGCGCCAGTAACTATTTCTCCGCCAGCGCGTTTGAAGAACGAGTTCGAATCGTTGCGGGCGAGGAATTCGACTGCCGAACACTCACACGCGAGAAAGCGCCCTCGCCTTTTTTGTTTTAATGTTTTGTCGCTCGCTATCGCGCCTGCTGCTTCACTGAAGCCGTCTATTCCGTCAGTTCCAAGCGAGGCGAGTACTGCGCGCTCTTTCAGTCGCAATAACGCGGCTAAAACGAGTTCTTGGTTGCGTCCGCCGCGGCCGTTGCCACGCACGGTTACCGTCGTCTCTCCGCCGGCAACAAAGCAAACACGCTTGTTCAACAGTGTTGCGCAGCGGGCGCCGGCTGCGCGCGCTTCTCCGTGCATTCCGCGCAGCAGCCGCGGCTTCAAACCGTTTTTGCGAACAAATTCAGCCGCCGCGTCAATCGCCGAGTCGTTGTCAGCCAAAACAGTTGTTTGCGAAACGCCGCGCTGCAGCTTTTTCGGCGTTTCTTTTTCTTCTCCGTGCAGCCCGCGTTCGATTACGGCGCGTGCGGCGCGCAACGCAGGTGCAATCCATAATCCGCGTTTTGCGAGAACGCGCTTCGCATCGGCGAAAGTCGTTGAATCTGCAACCGTCGGGCCGCCCGCGATTACGTCGAGCGGCGAACCGAGCACGTCGCTGATGACAAGCGTAAGCAAGCGCACGCCTGACGGCGCAGCTGCGGCGAGTTGTCCTCCTTTTATGCGCGACAAGTGCTTGCGCACGACGTTGAGTTCGTTTATCGTCACGCCGCTACGCAACAACGCTTCCGTCGTTTTTCGAAGGTCGGCAAGCGTTATTCCCTTGCGCGGGAGTTCTAGGAGCGCGCTTCCTCCGCCGGAAATCAGGCAGACAACCAAATCTCCGCGCTTCGTCTTGCGCAGCATTCGAAGCGCGGCTTCGCCTGCGCGCAAGCTGCCTTGAGTTGGCAGCGGGTGCCCGCCGTGAATAAATCGGATTTTTGAAATTCGCGGAATTCGCGGCGCGCGAGTTTTCGGAGGAATGCTTATGACTCCGCCGGCGAGCGGCGTTGCTTGCGCGAGCGCGCTCACCATCGCTGCGCTCGCTTTTCCTGCGCCAATGACGAAAACGCGCTTCGCCGGAAATGCTTCGTCACCCACGCGCAAACCACTTCCCGCGATTTTCTTTATTTTCCGCAAAACGAGTTTTTCCGGCTCCACTGAATCGACCGCTGCTTTCAGCGCGCCGAGCGCGATGCGGCGCGCTGCCGCTTCGCGGCCGTCTTTCGCTTTTTCAAGCGCGCGTTCGTTTTTGATTCGGAGCGACATTTTGGCTTCACTTGCGTCATTTTCTGGTGAAAGAATAGGCGAGGACTGCGAGCGCTATTAGCGAAACGCAGGCGCCGTAGGCGAAAGCCGCAGCTGGCGAGAACGTCACCCAAAGCACGCCCGCGATTACGCTTGCGGGCAGCGCCGCTGCGCCGGCTAGGGCTTGCTGCAGGCCTAGGGCGCTCGCGCGGATTTTGGGCGGTGCGAGGTCGACTGATACGACGCGCGACATCGTGTCGTTCGCCGCGGTGAACAAGCCGAACAACGCGATGAAAATTACCGCTGTCAGCGCGTTGGAGGCGAGCGCGAGTCCGACGCTGGCTATCGCGAAAGCAGCGTAGCCTGCCGCGAGGACGCGGACACCGCCGATTTTGTCGCTTAAAATGCCGAACGGCATTGCCGCGAGCAAGTAAACGATGTTGTAGAGGAGGTAAACTAAGGGTATCGCGGTCGCGTCTATGCCGAGGTTGTTCGCGCGCAGGAGGAGGAACGCTGCAGTGAAGTTCGCGAGCGCGAAAAGCGTTGTCGACAAAACGAAGTAACGGTATTTTTTGGGTAGCAGCGCGAACGTCTTGAGGGAAACGCTTTTAGCGATTTTCTTTGGCGCGCGCGTTTGTTTTTGCTCGCGCACGAGGAAAACGATCAGGGCTACGGCGATGAACGCGGGAATCGCCGAAAGCCAGAAAACCGTTCGGTAGTCGTCGTGAAACGCGCTGACGGCGATAAACGCAATCGCTGGACCGACAACTGCGCCGAGCGTGTCCATCGCGCGGTGGAAGCCGAAGGATTTTCCTCGGAATTTGCGCGGCGTCGAATCTGCAATCATCGCGTCGCGAGGCGCTCCGCGCAATCCCTTGCCTGTTCGGTCGGCGAAACGAAAAATCAGAACTTGCGGCCACGATGCGGCGAGCGCGAATAAGGGCTTCGCCACGGCGCTGAGCGAATAACCACCTAAGATAATGGGTTTGCGTTTCCCCATTTTGTCGCTGAGCCAACCGCTGACGAAGGCGAAGAACGCGGCGGCGCTAGTCGCGATGCCTTCGATCAAGCCCAGTATTTCGGCGCCCGCTCCGAGCGTGGCGAGGAAAAGCGGAAGCAGGGGGAAAATCATTTCGGTGCTTACGTCGGTTAAGCAGCTTACTAAGCCGAGTACAACGACGTTGCGCTTGATTCCTTTGAATAGTTTCAACATAAACGAGTAATGCGCGCGTTTTTTATACTTGTTTGGGAAAGAAGTTTGGTTGGGACCGCGACAACTAAGAAAAAGAGGGAACCAGAAATGGCTGTCAAAACCGCTGAAGCGTTCTCCCGGCTCCGTTTAACGCGCTACAGCGTAAACCCGGGAACGGGAAACCGGGGAGCCGCGTTTACTTTTTATTTTCCGAAAAAAAACGCTGCTGAAAAAGCGATGGCATCGTTTGCAGGGAGATATATTTGGTATGCGGATGCAAAACCAAGGCCTCCGGGCGCCGAGGGAAAGCTTTTGCTGAACGCGCGCATCGTCAAAAATAAAACTGGAAGCCGGTTGCACATACGCCCGTTGAATGAGAGAACTAGACTGTTTTTTGAAAGGGTAGGGCTGGTCGCCCAAGTGTACAACGATAAAATAATCGAACACAGGAAACGCTGAATCGGTGCGCGGCGCTCGCGGTAAAGCGCCGCGCTTATTCGTAGCGCAGGGCGTCTGCTGGTTTTAAGCTCGCGGCTTGCCTCGCGGGCAGGAAGCCGCTGAACGCGCCCACGAAGAACGAAAACGCCAGCGCGCCGACAATGAGTTCCGGCGCTAGATTCGCTTTGAAAATGCTTACGCCCGCTTGCGCAGCCGCCATTTCGGCGACTACGGCTATGCCTACGCCTATTGAAACGCCGACTAAACCGCCTACTAGGCCCAGCAAGCCCGACTCCGTGAGGAAAATAAGCCAAACGTCGCGGTTGCGCGCGCCGACTGCTTTCATTATGCCTATTTCGCGCGTGCGCTCGAGAACGCTCGTGTACATCGTATTCATAATACCGATTCCGCCGACGAGGAGCGAAATCGCGGCTATGCCAATTATTACGATTTGAATGACGAGGAGAATCGAGCCGAACGTGGCTTGCAGTTGTTCCGGCGTTTGTACGCTGAAAGATTCTTCGCCTTCTTTTTCGCCGCGGCGTTGGCGCAGCTTCTTTTTGATGGCGTCGCCGAGTTTGTTCGGGTCTACGCCGGGCTCGGCTTGCGCAACCATTTCCGTGACCGCAGTCGGCTCTCCGAATACTTCGCGGGCCGCGTCGAGAGGCATGTAAACGGCTTTGTCGCGGCTTGCTGCGCCGGCGCTCGTGAGTATGGCGATGACTTCGAATTCTTTTCCATTTATCGTTATTTTGTTTCCGATGCGGATTTTCTTTTTGAAAACGCTTTTGCCGTCAGCCAGTGCCGCGCCCAGAGCGACTTTATATTTGTCGCTTGGCTTGAAGTTGCGGCCTTGGTCTAGTTCCACTCCTTCCGAGTCTTCAAGCATTTTCAGCGTCGGACCATCCGGAGGAATGCCCATAGTGTAAGCGGATTTTCTTTCTCCGGAAAATTCGACTAATGCTACTTTCAGGAGAATAGAACCGACGAGTTTGACGCCGTTCACGGTTTTAATCGCGCGAGCGTCGTCGTCCGTAAGCGGTCTCGCAGTCATGCCCGGGCCCATCATCATCATGTCGCCCGGCATTATGATTACTTTGTCGCTGCCGAGCTTCTGGAATTCCGAGTTGACCACGTTGTTGAGCCCAGTGCTGAGCGAGACGAGGGCGACGACCGCGGCGATGCCTATGAAGATTCCGATTATCGTTAGGAGCGAGCGCAGCTTGCGGTGCAGCAGGTTTCGCGTTGCAATGAAAAAATAATTCATTTTCTTTCACTCATGATTTTGCTCGCTTGCGGTTTTGTCCGCGTTTTGTCAGCGTTCTGTTCGGAATGTGCGGCGCGGCTTAGCGCGTCTTCACTTTTTCTTTTTCAGGAAACGCGTGTAGCCGAAGTAGGCGACGATGAGAACGATTATCACGAGCGCAATGCTCGCCAGCATTCCTTGCGGCGCGGCTAAACCGTATTTTTCAAGCT
>CAITNU010000087.1 GCA_903893865.1 uncultured Microcaldota archaeon | reverse complement strand
GGTAAACCAAAACTTATCCGGTTTGCCTTGGTAGTGTAGTGGTCCAGCAACGAAACCGCTTTTTTTTAAACAAATGAGCTGTTTCGCTGGAATTCGAGCTTGTCGAGCTTGAGACCCGGGTTCGAATCCCGGCCAAGGCGCTTTACAACTGGTTAGGTTCTCCTTTCAACACTGTTGGTTTGAGGAAGGTTATCAATTCGTTGAACGTGTTCTCATTTCCGCTTGCAACAGCTTTTTCAATCAAGTAACCAGCGGTTTCGGGCGTGATTAACAGGTTCAACAGGGTTTGCGCGGCTTTTTCTACTCCTTTCTCTGGGCCTTGTTTTTTGGAATACTCTGCGTGCAAGGCTTCTTCCACGTCATCGTCGTTCAAATGCGAGTAAATTCGTGCCATTCGCGAGTCGGGCGCGTGATAAGCCATTTTTTTATGGATTCGTTCAGGCATTGTTTTATCTAACTCGGTCAAACGAGAATGACACGCGAGATATGGATGGACTGATTTGCTTATTCCCGCTCGTTTCGCCGCTGCTTTTCAGATGAACGGGTAAATCAGCGGCGCGAGCGCCGAAGTCTGCAGAAACACTATCAGCACTCCGATCAACAATAGCAGTACCAGCACAGGTATCAGCCAGAACTGTTTCTTGGCCATGAAAAAGTTAAAAATTTTTTTCGCGGTGTCGAATTTACTCATTGAATTTTCGCCTCAATATTCCATCAAGATACTCGAAAGCCAAAAGATGCCCTTCCTGGTTCCAGTGACCGTCTTCTAGGTAAAGCGTTTTTCCGTTTTTAATGCTTTCGCACATCAGCGGCAGCAAGTCTATGACCGTCACGTTCTCCGCCTGCGCCAGCGCCGCCAACTCGCGATTGGGTTTTTCCATGTCCAGCTGGCTTTCGTTGATTGCAAACGCCGCCGAGAACGCCTGCACCGCGCTGTGGTCCGCCTGGTTGCGCGAAGGTATTATTACGAGGACGGGCTCCGCCCCAGCCGCGCGCGCGTCCGCGAATATCCTGCGCAGTATCGCCTTCGCGAGTTCGAGATTCTTGCGCGCGTCCGGCGACTCGTTCTGGAGATAGTATTTCCACTCGTTCGGCAGGTATTTGGCAGCCGGCTTAAACAGCTCGCCGAAGCGGAAGTGCGCGGCCGACGAGATAAACGTCTTGACTGCCGGGCTGCGGTCGTAAACGTTGTTGAATATGCGGAAAACGTAGGAGTTTTGGTACGCCCACAACCTCAGCCTTCCCTGCCACGGCTTTACCGCGGGAACCCCGCGCAGTTCCAGCGAGCCGTTCGACAAGACGAAGTAAGGCTTTGTACTCGCGACGGATACCGCCTCAGAGTTGTCGTCAAAGTCGTTTCCGATTAGAAACCCGACGACGACGTAGTCGGGCTTGTACGCCCTTCCGTCTGACTCGAACAGCAGCGCCTCTTGGTCGGTGCCGTAGCCTTCCGTTCCCAGGTTCGCCACGTCGAATTCGTTTGCCCACGCGCGCTTGAGGAGGCCCACGTACGACTCGTTTTCCTCCACGTACAAACCCGCGGTAAAGGAGTCGCCGAGGAAGACAACGCGCCTTTTCCCGTTAGGCGCAGCCCACTCGGAGTCGCGGAACCCCTTCGAATTCGTGTAAACGAAGTAATCCTGCTGGCTGTTCAAGTACAACACGCACTTGTCCGGGGCGTACCGCCACCCCAAGGACTCGTCGTAGTGCAAGTAGTCCGTGCCGTTGCCGCAGACGTCCGCCACCCCGCCGTGCAGGAACTTGGGGTCCGCCACTCGGAGGACCACTTCAAGCAAAAGCAGGCAGACTATGACGGAAAAAAGCGCGATGCCGACGTTGACCGCGAGTTCGCCAAGCTTCAGTTTCATTTAATCCAGCTCTTTGATTGGCGCCACTTCAATCTCGGGCTGCTCTTCCTTCTCCAGAAACAGGTTGCCCATCACCAGGCGGTCCATTCCGGTGCGCATGAAGCACTCGTAGGCGTTGCGGGGGGTGTTGACTATGGGTTCTCCGCGGACGTTGAACGACGTGTTGACTATGACTGCGATTCCCCGCTTCTCCGCGAAAGCGCTGATTAGGTCGTAGTACAGCCTGTTCTCCTTGCGGCTTACCGTCTGAATGCGCGCGGATCCGTCCACGTGCGTGATCGCCGGCAGTTTCTTTCGGTAATTCTCCCGCACTTGAGCAACCAGCAGCATGAACGGGCTCGGCCGGTCCAACTCGAAGTATATGCTCGCCTTGTCCTCTTGCACCGTGGGAGCGAACGGCCTGAAGCCTTCGCGGAGCTTAATCCTTTGGTTGAGCATGTCCTTCATGTCCGGATAAGTCGGGTCGGCGACTATGCTGCGGCCGCCGAGCGCCCTCGGGCCGAACTCGAGACGGCCTTGGTACCAGCCCACGACTTTCTTGTCCTTCATGTCCTGCGATGTGCGGTCCAACAAGTCTTTTTCTGGCATTTCCCTGAACACCGCGTTGACCGACTGCAGATAGCTCTTGACTTCTGCGTGCGAGTATTCCGGGCCGAGGTAAGCGTTTTCCATCGTCCTGCAGCGCGGCCCGCCTTTCACGGCGTGGTACACCAGCGCGGACGCGCCCACGCAGCCGCCGGCATCGCCGGCAGCTGGGAACACGTACAAGTCGTCGAAGCCGCTCTCGCGCAGAACCTTGCCGTTCGCCACGCAGTTCAACGCCACGCCTCCCGCCATGCACAAGTATTTTTCGCCGGTTTCATCCCGCAAGCTGTTGGCGAGCTTGAGCACCACTTCCTCGGTAACGTCCTGCAAGCTCCTCGCCACGTCGGCGTGAAAGTCATCCAGTTTGGTTTCGGATTTCCTGGCCGGCCTGCCGAACAACCCTTCGAACCGCCGGTTTATCATCTCCAGCCCTGTGAGGTAGCCGAAGTAATCCATGTTCAAGGAGAACGCGCCGTCGCCGTGAATCCTTATGAGCTTCTCCCTGATGACATCCGCGTATTTGGGTTTACCGTTCGGAGCGAGCCCCATGACTTTGTACTCGCCGCTGTTGACCCTGAACCCGAGGTACTGGGTGAACGCGCTGTAAAGCAGGCCAAGCGAGTGCGGGAAGTGTATCTCCTTGATTATCTGCACTTCATTGTTTGCTCCCAATGCCTTCGTGGTGGTCGCCCACTCGCCGGAGCCGTCCAAAGTCAGAATCGCTGCCGACTTGAACGGAGAAGGATAAAAGCAGCACGCCGCATGCGACTGGTGGTGCTCCGTGAAGTAGATTTTACCGTCGTACTTCAGTTCCTTCCTAATCAAGTCTTCTATCCATATCTTCTTCGTCAAAAGGTTTATCGCCGCGTGCGCGAACGCGCTGGCTCCGAAGGGAGCGATTTGGAAAGACGAGTTCATGACCCGCTCCAGCTTTAGGAACGGCTTCTCGTAAAATACGACTGCCTCGAGGTCGCCGGCGCCGACGCCCCCCTCTTTAAGGCAGTACCTTATCGCGTTCGAAGGAAACCCCGAGTCGTGCTTCTTCCTCGTAAACTTTTCTTCCTCGATAGCGGCCTCCAGCATTCCGTCGTGCAGCAGGCAAGCCGCCGAATCGTGGTAGAAGAACGACAAGCCGAGAATGTAGCCCATCAAATCAACCCTGGCTTTCGAACGCCGTTTCGTCGAGGTTTTGTTTCTCGCGCGCGTTCCACGGCTGTTCCGGCCGCAACGGCATGAACCGCTTCCCCGTCGCTCTAAGCACAAACGCGTAAGGCGTTATCAAGACGAAGTAGATTACGCCGAGAATTATCAACGACTGTATCTCGCCGATTTTGGTAAGGATTTTTTTGATTTTAGGCCACAGTTTCAATGGATACACCTCGGGCGTTAGCAAAGGTTAGCAAGTATATAGAAAACCCCTTTTAATAGCTTGCGCGAAGCGCGCGCAGCCGCAACGCGAGCGAATCAAGGCGAAACGAAATGGAAAAAACGGATTGAAACGCTCGCCAGGTTTTCGTTCGGGACGCCAGGTTTTTAATTGCCTCAGGATTTACGGTTAACGAGGTGGTTCGAAAAATGAAGGAGGTTTTGATTGGACGCTCGCAGCTGGCGTAGTAGTAATCCTGGTTTTGGTTGGTGACGGCGCGTACTGGTTGTTCATGCGAAAGCGAAACCGCGTTTAAGCAGATTCAAACTTTTTTTACTTGTTTCGGCCAAGGCGCCTTTCTCCGTCTAATGAACGCCGTATTCGTTCTTGGCGGGTAAAACACTGAAAAATCGGGGGGGGGGAAACCAAAAGTATTTAAGTTCCGCTTAGCATAGTTTGCGTAAGGTGATTTCTAATGAACGGATTTAAAATCGTTGGCTTGACTTTTTTTGCGCTCGCGTTGCTGCTTTGCATCGCGATGCGCCCCGTTTCAGCGTTGAATGAATCGCATTATGATATGGTTACTTATATTGGCGGCTTCTTGGGTTCACGCGTTCCTGACGATCGCGTTGATGCTTGGACTATTGCCGTAGATCCAGATAAGATTTTGGGTGCGGGAAGGAATGTTACGCCCGCGCTCGCACCACAAGTCGTTTTTTCAGGTGTCGTAAGCGGTAACGCTTCGAATTATACCGAAGTGGAAAACATTTTAGCTTACGCTCAGACAAAGTACTCTACGACTTCTAATCAGGTTGCCGGATCCACTGTTCGCGCAGCGGACGTGGTTTCTTTTACTCCCTCGATTCAAGCCAGCAACGGCGCGGGAACGCAAATTTATTTTCTTGGTAATTACTGGACGATTTCCGCGATGAACGGTTTTACGTCAAGCGGTTGTCCGGAGGGCAGTTGTTCGATCGTGCTTTCGCGTGGGTCTTCGATATTGACGTTTGTTAACGGGAGAACATTGCCTGGAACATCGCGTTGGACCGTGCGTTTGATTGCTGAAGGCGCGGCTTTGAAGAAAATCGTGGTTTTAGACATTACCACTTCAGCTTTGTTGGCTGGTGGAGAGCATTTTAACATAGCTGGATCGGACGGTGGTCCGTTTAACTCGCACAAATTGGTTTTCAACGGAATCGAAAGCGTTCCGTACGACAACCTGTCCTTCGATGCCTTATCCAACCAGCCGTTGTACATGTATGCGAACGACACGTCAACTTCCGGCAACGTGGTTTTGATTGGGTCGAGCCTGTCCAACCCGTTCGGAAACTCGCTTGGCAGCAGCGCGCCTGTTAATGCGATTTACTTTGTCGTAGGAAACGCGCAAGGCAACGCTCACGTTGGAGACATTTTTTATTACTATCAAGGCTACTACCGTCGTTTCGTTCACCCGAACGGCGGAAACGGAACGAACTTCATTGACTACGCTTACGCGCCGGGAGCAATACAACACGTTCAATTTAGTTTCAACGCAAGCAACGCCGAACAGTACGACGACCCTGACTTTACGGATCTAGTAATCCAAATTCCAGAATACGTTGTTGATAATGAAAATCAAACGAAAAGTTGGTCTATTGATGTTGGCGGTGCGTCTAACAACACGCGTTTGTTTATCAGTAATCCATATCCCGGTTCCACTGGTTTTGGTTTTCTGTGCTATTCGCTACCTAATCCTATTAATGAAACCTGCGTTAGATTTGAGTCGGGGTTTGTTTCGTGGCGCGGAAGCGTCGGAACAATAAACAGCGTTTACAGCGGCACGATTTCGTACGCGCTTTCGCTTTCGCACGCGAAGTACTCGCTCGTGAAACTTGAAGCGCCACCGCAGCCAAGTCCGTTTCCAAGTCCGTT
>CAITNU010000086.1 GCA_903893865.1 uncultured Microcaldota archaeon | reverse complement strand
TCATCATAATAATAGGCTTTTTCGCGCTGCAAGGCGGCTTGCCGGCAGGCGTTCCAGGCGGAGGCGGCGGAAAGAAAAGCATAACACTTTACGTCAAAGATTATTCCACGGGCGCCGGCGTTTACGGAGCCGTAGTAGAAATCGGCGGAAAACGCAGCGTGACGGACGCGAGCGGCAAAGTCGATTTCGCCGACTTGCCCGAAAGCGCTACGACGGTGAGCGTGACTGCTTCGAATTACGAAACCGTAAGCGGCACAGCTCTGCCTGCGAGCGGCGGAACGATTAAGCTATCGCCAGCTTCAACCGCGCCGGACACCTTCAAAGTAATAGTTCAAGTGCGGGACGCGGAAGACAACGACGTTTCAGACGCTTTCGTCTCGATACTCGACGTTAACGGCGCGACTCTCGGCACCGCTACGACCAACGCTTTCGGCGAAGCCACGCTCAACCTCGACCCGACAAGCGTTCCCGCTTCCGCGACAGTGAAAGTCGCCAAAGACGGATTCAAGACTGCGACGCTCTCAGTTTCGCGCAGCGAAATGGAAGTGCAGTCAGTAAACATTGTCCTCGAACTCCCGACTGAAACGGGTTTAGCCAACGCTAATGAGGGAACGTTGAAAGTTTTCGTCACAGACATCGACGGCAACGCTGTTGAAAGCGCGACAGTCGCGATTCTCGATTACTATACGGACGCGATTATTCGCACCGGCCGAAGCGCGGCAGACGGCTCCGCGTCCTTCGATAAAATCGCGTACGGCAAAAAAATCGTTTTTTCAGTCAAGCAGACGGCGTTCAACGATTACTTGAGCGACAGTCAAGATTTTTCGAAAGACAACACCGAGTTTTACGCTTCGCTTACGAAGAAAACCGTTGCCGACCCAAACGCGTTGAACGTGCAAGTCGCTGACGCTTCAGGCGCCGCAATCGGCGGAGCGACGCTCAAGGTTTACGATCGTTCGACGCGCACGCTACTCTCTATGCAGACGACCGATGACTCGGGCGCTGCAACGGTGTCAGTGCAGCGCGGGAAAGCGCTTTTCGTCACCGCTTACGCCGCAGGATTTTTGCCTGGATTCAGCGAAGTCGCGCAGGCAGGCGACTCAATAAAAATTTCCCTCGATAGCGAAGCCGTAGGCAATTTCATCGACGTGCCCGTAACGGTGAAACAAGACGGCGAGCCCGCGCCGAACGCGCTAGTCGCATTTTACAGGGCCGACGGTTTCCCGCTCGGCGTGCCGGACAGCGCGACTGACGCCGACGGAGTAGCGACTTTCAGGCTTCCGCTCAACATCAAAGGCGGGCAGTACGAGGCGTACGCGAGCGCTTCGCTCGACGCGCTGCACGGCAAAAGCGATTTGTCGCTAATCGTGGAAGGTGCCGAGTTCTTCGTTTCCTTGCAGCCCGACCCAGCGGTTCTGCGAGTTGAAGTGCGCGACGTTTCAACGAACGAAACAGTGAGCGGCGCTGCCGTAACGTTGAAACCGTCGACAGGCGACGTGCGTTCGTGCGTTGCAGAGCAAGGCAAGAATTACTGCGAGTTCAGCGTCGCGCCAAACCAGGAATTCTTTTTGACAGCCGAAGCGGACGGCTACCTCCCGGCGACTACCGCCTCGTTCGTTCTCGATCCGTCCGAGCGATCTGCGACGACTATTCTCGTTTACCCTGAAACGCTGGCGCGCGGCGCAAGCGTGCGTTTTGAAGGCGTTTTCGACGCGAAAGACCGTTCAGTGCAGGAACTCCAGAACACGGCGTTTTACGAAGCGCGTTTTCTTGTGACGATTCCGAAATCCGCAGACCAATCCTACTTTTTCGTTAGCGTCGGCAGCGCCGCGAGCGTTGACGACGACGTTGCAGGCATCGTTTCCTTCGATTCCGATTCAGTTAAAGCAGTTTATTCCGGCGCGAGCGACAGCGACTCGTGCGCGGGAAGCGAGTATTCAAACGACTCGCAATCGCTCGACGGTTTGATGAAGTGGGTGAACATAGCGCTCCCGACGAATTTCGTGGGCACGAAAGAATTCGCTTTCAAGATTTTCGTGAAGCCCGAGGCGAAGGCGGGAAGCAAAATCGCTTTCCACTCGCGCGTCTCAGGCGTTTCGAAACTCGCTCCGTTCCTTTACCCGACGAGCGAAGACCAGCTCAACGCGCTCCTCCAAAAAACGACTGTCGGCACAACGCTCGCGGCGAGCGACTTCTGCAGCCTCGACGCGCGAACGGACTCCGTGAAAGTCAGCAAAAACTTGTTGTACTGCCAAGAGGGCTTGTGCCAGCAACTCGTTTTCGAGGACGACAGCGGCGCGCAATCGCAAGACGCGTTAAGCACGCAAATCGGAAAAGAATTCTTGCTTTCATACGTTTTCGCGAGCGAAGACAAGGAAATCACTGCAGTCGGCGTCAAGGCGGGCGAGGCAATCAAGTTCCTCGGAAAAGAAACCGTCGAGCTTAATATGAGCAGCGGCGCAACACTCGATTTCGCTTCAACGAGTGCGAGCACGGCGGATCAACAGCGTTTTCCAGCCAGCGCGCAGCCAGGCGAACGCGTCACGGGATTACTCCGCTTCAAAACCGTGAAATCGAGTTCGTTCGCTCCAATAACGCTTACCGTTTACTACGCCGAAAGCAGCGAACAACCTACTCCCGTGCAAGTTGGCGTGACCGTCACTGGCTCGGACGTATTCAAAGCGGACTTGCAGCCAGCGTCGCTCGTAGCGGGACTAGCTGAAAACGTACGGCTCACTCTGCGCGACTCGTTCGGCTCTGACGTCGAGGACGCGAACGTCTTGTTTTACGAGTGCGACGGCTCTCCTTTGAACGGACAAGAAACGCAGTTGCAAGGCGACGGTTCCACGAACAAGGGAGCGGACGGAGTTTACCGAACGAAAATCCAGCCCGCAACCGTCGGCACAATCGGAGTGCGCGTGTCGCGAGACGGTTTCCAAACGCTTGACGAGTGCGGAATCGACGTTGCGGCAGGCGAGTTCTTGAGCGTTGAACCCGACACTCTCACAATCAAAGGCGATTCGTCGACTCCCGACAACCTAACGAAAGAACTAACGATTTACTCTACGCTGCCCGTGCGAACGAAAGTTTCGGCGAGCGTTTCGTGCGTGCAGCGCGGCGCAGGCGCCGGAGTTGTCGCCGGACCGAGCGAAGTAGCGCAGTTGGTTTACGTCGCGCCGCAATCGTTTTACTTGAAGGACAGCGCGAAAGTCCAGGTTTTTGCGCAGACGAACGCGAGCGGCGACGCGGACTGCACTCTGCTCTTCCAC
Organism: uncultured Microcaldota archaeon; assembly: GCA_903893865.1. Lineage (GTDB taxonomy): Archaea > Micrarchaeota > Micrarchaeia > Norongarragalinales > Norongarragalinaceae > CAITNU01. The sequence goes on along the minus strand of CAITNU010000086.1, from coordinate 5,144 downwards.
GGCGAAGTCAACACCAAGAATTCTTTCGACGCGGTGGCGCTCGTGCAAGCGTCGCTTACTACGCCTGCAGTAATCAGTTACTGCCCGCTTGACGAGGGCTACAAGTGCTTGCAGGCGAGCAACGCGCCCGCGAATTGCTATCCTCAAACCCAGTTCGAGTGCAAAGGCGCGGGCACGGCAACAGGCGTGGCGACGACTATTCCGGCCGGCGCGATGTGCTTCGTGTGCGACTACGGAATGCACACGCTTCCCGACTCGTTCGCGCTGACGGTCGGCGAAACCAAGTCGAGCGACTCGAAATCCGAGGACATAGCGCTCGACTCGAAGCCGACGTGCGCAATCGAGGGTTTTGACGAAACCCCGAACCAACTGTCGTCTAGCCAATACAATTCGCTTTACGGCGGAACCAGTTCCGACTACTGGGATTACCAGCCGAACCAATACGGCGCGCAATCGCCTTGGGGCGGTTCGTACTCGCCTTACTCTTACCAGAATTATTACGGCGCGGGTTACGGAACGGGCGCAGCTGGCGCAGCCGGAGCAGGATACGGAACGGGGTACGGAACCAGCACAGGATACGGCACGGGTTACTCGACGAGCGGAGGCGTAAGCTTCGGACTCGGTTACGGCGCGGGATACGGTTACGGAGCAGGCTCGGGAACTTACGGTGGGTACGGCACGGGCGCGGCAGGCACTTACTGTCCGTCAACGCTTAATACGCAAAGCATGTACTCCGGCTATTACTCTTCGTCGTACCAATCGCCGTGGAGCACGAGCTATCCCGCTGGTAATACGCAATCGTGCCAGTACCCGTACATTTGCCAGAGCGGCGCAAGCTCGTCCTGTTCATTCTCCGCGAGCGGAAGCAGTTACGGCGGAGCATTCGGTTACGGCTCTAGTTACTCGAGCTCTTCCGCGTGCGAGTACCCGGCGATTTGCTACACGCCTAGCGCTTGCCCTGCACTCGCAGGCTACAGCAGCGGCAGCGTCTCGTTCACTCCCAACACGTTCCAGTACGCGCAAAGCAAGCCGCCGGTAAGCGTGACCGTAACGAAGTGCACTGCCTTCGCTCTGCAAGTAACTGCGCAGTACACGGGCAACGATTATTTCTATAACGGCGCGATGGGAGGAGAACAAAACGGTTTCCTCGTCGTAACGTGGCGCGGAGAAGAACAACGGATTCCCGTGAAAGTCACTGTAAAAGCTCCGTCTCAACTCATGCGTTATCCGCAGACTCCGATTCCTTACTCAGCAACCATGCCTACGACTTGCTTGCCTGGAGTGCAAACGGGAAAACAAATCGAGGGACTCGACGAGTACGGTTTGCCTACGGACGTCACAGTCAAAGTCAATTCGTTTACTGGCGCTGGGCAGTACGACCGCAAAATCAGTTTGGCTGCAGGCGTTTTGTGCAAGGAATTCAAGACTGAAGAGAAAGTCACGCCGAGCGACGTCAAGTGCAGCGGCACGCAACTCGCGTTCAAACTCCAGTATCCCGAAAGCAAGAGAGTCGATTTGAGCGACACGGGTTCGTTCAAGGCTTACGTTACGGGCACGACTTCGCCGCGCGAATACTCGTTCGACGTTACGAACGACGACTTGGTTCCTGAAGGAAAAATATTTTTGTACGCGGACAAACTGTACAAGGAAAGCGAAGCTCTCGATTACCTCGAGAAAGCGAAGTGCACTGCAAGCGGCTTAGCAGGACTCAAGGTTTCGTGCAAGGACAACGTGCTCAACGTTTCTTGGGACGGTATTACCGCGGGAAAAGCAACCGTCAAAATAACGAACGCGAGCGACTACAACGTGCGCGAAATTCCGGTGGAAGCGAAGAAGGAGAAGCACTTGGCTCTCGAAAACATCGCCGCCGTCTATTACAAGAACGCGGAGAAGCCGGCTGAATCGAAACTCACGTTCGCGGGACTCAACAATATTCCGACGGAAGATTTGTCGACGACTTCCTTCAGTGTTTTCACTGACTCCGAGTGCAAGAACGCTTATTCTTACAGCGGCGACACGGTATTCACTTTTGATAAAAAAACTAAGGCTGATGAAAAGAGCGTGACGATCGAGTTGAAGGACGCTAAAATAAACGATGTTTCACTACAAGCTAGCGCGAAAAGCGATAGCAAACTCGATTTTTCGACTGCTTTGTCTGAACCCAAGGAACCGAGCGCAACTGGAACGGAAACAACGCAGGAAACCACTGCGGGTTCTAAAGACTATTGGTTCAAAGTGACCGCGAAAGCGCCTGACAAGGATTCGAAAGACGCGAAGGCGACGAAAACAATGGCGACCGCGTGCACGCCGGTTACTGCGCGCGCCGCGGTGGCGACTACACCCGTAACGCCGGTAACTGAAACAGGCAGCGGTAAAACTTGCAAAAACGACGAAGACTGCGGAACTGGAGAAAAATGCGAAGGAGGAAAGTGCGTTGCGAAAACGCCCGTAACGACACCACCAACAACAGAGGTGAAACCTACAGAACCGTCGCCAAATGACTTGTTTGCAAAAACGCACTTTGTATTTAACCAGCTCACTATTCCAGAAATTAAGTCTACAGAATTAAAGCTGAGTGGCACGTTCATAGGCCAGAAAGACAAATGGAAAACGTATTCGCTCACTTTCTACGGCAAGACACCTGACAGCGCGGAATACAAGCTGCTGAGCGAAATCACTGGAACCAGCGCATCAAGCAGCCTGCAAAAGGTTCCAACTGACAATATAATTCAGGCTGGCAACTCATTCACGATTTCATTGTCGGCAAAAGACGAAAAGCAAAAACCGATTTTCGATGCATTAGATATTTTAGCTCAACTTGCAAAAAACGAACCGAAGAACTACGATTTGCGCGTGGAACTAGAAGCTTTCGACGAGGGAAACGCACTCTTGAATAGCGTTTCCACTAGGGGCGCGTATATCTCTAGTTTAGTGAGCGCGTTTGGCGGCGTATCGTACGCGCAAAAAATTGCATTCGAGGCTAGCGGCACCGTGACTTTCAAAACGGGAATCGAAACTGAAGCACAAAATGCTGTTCTTCTCGTATTCGGTCAAACAGAAAAGGAGAAAAAAATTTTAGTTTGGCCGACTATGCACTGCTACAAAAGCTTTTTAGGTAGTCGTTGGCAGGGCGTAAAATTCCAAATCTTTGAAATAAGTCCGAATGGCGAGAAAACCGAAATAAGCTCTACGTGTTCTCCTCTCTCTAATCAAGATCCTTATATTTCGTGGGGAAGTGGTTTTGGAGGATGGCTTACACCTAAAAATGTTCAGGTTGACTGCCCGAACCAAAACTTCCTTATGCGCCTCAAAAATATTGAATGTATGAAGGCAAGCAGTATTCCGGAAAAATGCGGCACAGCTGATGACACTTGTACGGCTGGTTCATTAGTGGTTGACGTAGTTTATTACGGCTGAATCACCGACCGCAGTTTAAAGCGAAAACGTAGCAACATGTCTGCGTCGCCAGCAGTCGATAGCGCTTAAAAAGTGTTTAGCGTAAAGCTTTTCATGCCCACGCCACGCGCCGACCGCGAAAAATACGCGCCAGGCAAAAGCAAGTTCTCCGCAGTAGGCGCCAGCGGCGCCGCAGGCGCAGGCGGCACTGGCAGCAGCAGAAAACCTCCTGCGCCTTCGTCGTTGTACAAGGATTCGCTTTTGAAGAAGCGCGCTGGCGACAAGACTACCGCAGCAGCAGCCGCTGAAGCCGCCGAAAAAGAAAAAGCCAAGCGGCCGTTCTTCGTTTCGTTCACGAAATCGTTTTCCCGAATGTTCCCCAGCATGGGGCGCGGCGCGGCGTTCACGCCGGAAATGACTGACGCGATCTCGTTCTTGGGTTGGGACATCACTGCGGAAGAATACTACGCCGCTTACAAATCGATTTTCTTGTTAGGCGTCGTGCTCGGCGCGGTAATCGGCGGAACGCTTTACTTTGTTTTGCAAAGCTATCTCGGCATCGACCAAATGATTGCGATGGCCGTCGCCGCCGCATGCGTTCTCGCGCCCTTGGGCTTTGCGTTCGTTTACTCGAAAATGCCTTTCAACGCCGTCGAACGCGAAAAAATGATGGCGCTCGCCTACGTACCGGAAATAATCAATTATTTGACGATGAGCCTGCGCTTGAACCCGAACCTCGAGAAAGCAGTCGAGTACGCTGCCGCGCACGGCTCGGGAAAACTCGCTGAAGAATTCAACAAAATGGTTTGGGACATTCAAATCGGCCGGTATTTAAGCGTTGAGGAAGCGTTGGACGCGATGGCTTACCGTTGGGGCGCTTACAATGAAGACTTCAAGCACTCGTTGATGTTGTTGCGCGCGAGCGTTCTCGAGCCGGACAGGGCGCAGCGCGAGAAAATGCTTGAGCAAGCGAGCGCCGACGTGGTTGAAGGAACGCGCGAGAAAATGGATTTGTACGCGCGCAAACTCCACCAACCAACTGTTTATCTCTACTATTTCGGAATCCTGCTGCCGTTGCTGCTCGCGATTATTCTTCCTCTCGGAGGAAGCATGAGCGGCATGCAGTTGGCGAAACCAGAATACATTTTCGTGGCGTACTGCTTCGTTATCCCGTTGGGCGTTTGGCTGTTCGGGAAAAACATTCTCGCGGGACGGCCGCCAACTTACGTTCCGCCAGACATTCCCCGCGATTTCCCGGGAGTGAAAATCAACAACGGACTCAAAGTCCTCGCGATTATTCTGCTTCTCACGCTGCCGACGCTCGGTTATTTAACGGATCAAGGCGAAACGCAAGGCTGGGTCAACGTCGTCGCGGTTCCGTTGAACGGCGCGTTGAAAGGCGTGCTCGGCGACAATTTTATTTTCCCGGGAATGAACGAGAACGGCGAATTCGTTATTTCAGGCACGCTCGGCTCGATCGAAGCTTGGCAGAACCGCGAAGAAGAAATCGCGAAACTCCCGCACTTGAGCGTACTGCCGTTTTTGGGCGACGTTTACAAGGACTACGGCTTGTTCATCGGGTTGTTCACGATATTCGGTTGCCTCATCGCAATCGCCGTTTCGGTATCGCTTTGGCTTCGCGCGGAATACTCGGACCGAAAACGCGCGCAAGACGAAATCCGCGCGATGGAAACCGAATTCCAGGACGCGCTTTACGTCCTCGCCTCGCGCATGGGAGAAAACAAGCC
>CAITNU010000085.1 GCA_903893865.1 uncultured Microcaldota archaeon | reverse complement strand
GTCCAAGGCGAGGAAGTCGCCGTATTTTTTTGACAGCGCGCGAGCGCTTACAGCTGAATTCATTTTTTGTTTCAATCCTGAAGAAAAATTCGTTGATTTCGTTGATTCGCCAGTCGATGCTTACGCAGAGAGATTTTAAAAACTCTCGCTGTATTACGAACTCGGTGTTTTGATTGTACGTCATAATCGTTGGCGCGGGGCAAATAGGCTTGCATCTCGCGAACATTCTCGCCGAGGAGGACGCGGACGTAGTCGTAATCGAAAAAAACGAGGACGCGTGCAAAAACGTCAAGGAACTCAATGCGTCGTTGGTGAACGGCGACGCGACGAACCCAAAGACGCTCGACGAAGCGGAAGTCGAGAACGCGGACGCGTTCATCGCCGTAACCGAGCACGACGAAACGAATTTGCTCGCGTGCACGAGCGCGAAAAAAAAGGGTGCGAAGCTCGTAGTCGCGCGCTTGAGCAACACTTACTACGACATGGACTTCCTGAAATCGCTAGGCATAAACATCACGATTTACCCTGAAATCGCCGCTGCGAGTTATATTGCAGAGCTCGTTACGAAGCCGGACGTACTTGACTTGTCGTTCATAGGCCGCGGACTCGCCGAGATGCTGGAAATCGAGCTGCCGCCGAAAGCAACGGCCGCAGGCAAAAAGCTAAGCGCGCTCAAGCTGCCTGAAGGCACGACTGTCGTCGGTAAAATCGAGAAAGAGAAACTCGTTATTTTGCGTCCTGAAGACGTCATCGAAGGCGGCGCGCGTTACGTCATCGTCGGCAGCCTCGACAAGATTCGGAAACTCAAAGAGTATTTGGGCGCAGTCTAAGCTGTTGGATTTCAATTTTCGCAATCTAGCTGATTCTCAAGCCGACTATGCGCAGAGTCCTCGGCTTTTCCACTTCGTCCCCGTCGCCCATCGCTGCTTTAACGACTTTCCCCAAATCGCTGGCCACTTCGTTCGTCACTCCGCTGATTTCAGGAATCCCGCGAAAACTAGTTATCTGCACTGTAGCAGTAGGCGTGGGAGTTATCACTCGGTGCATTATTCCAGCGAAGTGCTTGCGTATCCGCGCGCGCAACCCAGCCTTGCGCTTGCGGCCGACGAGGATTTTCACGTTCTTCGCGCCCAAGTGCAACGGCTCGGCTTTTCCAGCGCTCGCTCGCGCCCGCGCTTGCGCCAAGTGCACGTGAATCGGCTGCTGCGCCGCGCGAATGCGTGCGATGAAGGAGTTCGTCGCCAGCTTTTTTTGAGGCATGAAAAGCGTTACGCCGACATTGTTTTAAACCGCTTGGCTTTAACTTCCCTCATGACTGCGAGAAAGGAAATCGACCCGTGGGGAACAGCGCTCGTGAGCGAACGCGATTACGACGACTTGTTCCAGAACTTCGGCTTGCAGCGCATCAGCGACTCGCTTCGAGCCAAACTCAGCGACAGCAGGAATTTTCGCCGCGGCATCGTTTTTGGCCACCGCGACTTCGACAAGTTCGTCGCTTCAGCTGAAAAAGGCGAGCGCACAGCGGTAATGAGTGGAATCAAGCCGTCGAGCGAATTCCACCTGGGAAGCAAACTTACCGCCGAAGAAATAATTTTTTTGCAGCGCAAATTCGGTTCGCGAGTGCATTATTGCGTGGCTGACTACGAGGCGTACGCCGACAACGGCTTGAGTTACGAAGAAAGCGCCGCGCTCGCGGTCGACAACGTTGCCGACCTTCTCGCTCTCGGTCTCGACGAACGCAACGCCGTAATCTACAAGCAATCGAAGTCCCTCCCAGTTCTCAATTTGGCGTTACTTGCTTCACGCAAAACCACGCCCGCCACGCTGGAAGCGCTTTACGGGCACCAGAATCTCGCGCTTTACCTCGCCGTGTTAGTGCAGTCGGGCGACATTCTGCACCCGCAACTCGCGGAGTTCGGCGGCCGCAAGCACG
>CAITNU010000084.1 GCA_903893865.1 uncultured Microcaldota archaeon | reverse complement strand
CGTCGCCCTTGCGCACTGGGCCTTTCACGTTGCGCCGAATCACGCGGCCCTTGTCGCGGCCGTCGAGGACTTTCACGAGAATTTGCTTTACTTCCCCGAAAACGCCAGTCCGCCCGATGATGTTGACAACTTCGGCGGGGTAACCATCCATGCTTTCCGTCGGACCGAATGTTTTCTTTTCCTGAGCCTGCGCGGATGCGTCCTTCGCCTGCTTTTTTTCCACGCTCGAAATTTTTTTAGTGCCGCCCAAAAACAATCACCTTTCAAAGAAAAGACGCGCGCCAGCAAGACGCGCGCCGAAAGAGTTTAGCGTTTTTTCGCGCTATCCTCACTCTTTCTTTTCGGCTTTTTCGGCCTTTTCCGTTTTTTCGGCTTTGGCTTTCTCGCTTTTCTCCGCCTTCTTTTTCGCGACCTTCTTTTCCGCCTTCTCGGCTTTAGCCTTCGTCGGCTTCACCTGCTCTCCGCCTGCCGCGGCGCCAGAGCTCGACGGAATTTGCGAAAAAATTTCCTTTAGAGCGGATTCGGCGTTGCCGGGCTTGACTATCGCGACCGCGCTCGTTCCCACGCTTAACCCCGCGGCTTTTCCGAGCCCCTTCTTGTCTGGAACGAAAGCCAGCGGAACGCGCTTGTCCGCGCATAGTCCAGGAATGTGCGCGACGATTTCCTCGGGATCGACGTCTTCTGCGATCGCGACTAGCTTCGCGTCGCTGCGCTCGATTGCCTTCGTCGCCTCGTTGATTCCTTTCCTCACGAGCCCCGTAGCTTGCGCCGCTTCAATAGCCGCGAGCACCTTGTTGGCGAGCCCGCTGGGCATTTGAAACTTCACGTAACTCTTCGCCATTCTTCTCACCTCATGCACGCCCCCCGCCTTTCGAGAGCGCTCAGTTCATCGAACTAACTTGTTTTTCGTTTTTTGCTTTTGCAATTGTGTTTTGCGGAAACGCTTTTTTGCAAGCGGCTCCGCGCTTAAAAAGGCGGTATTTACTTGACGCGAGAGATTTAAATACCTTAGCCAAGACAATTATAACTTCCAAAAATACTTTTCCAAAAAGCCGCCCGAAAAAACGCGGCTGGAAAACGCGGAAAAAAACGGAAAACTTGAATTCCAAAAACTAGTTTCAAAAAAGGTGGTTGAGGAAATGGCAGAAGAACACGAGGCGCACGCGCACTCCAAACGCGATAACACGATGCTTTACGCGCTAATCGCAGTCGCAATAATCGCGGTTGCAGCGATAGGCTACGCGGCAATGCAAGGCGACTCGTTCAACAAGCGCATAACGCAACTCGAACAAACGCAAGCCGCTTCGAACAGCAAGCTCGACTCGTCGCTCGCGCAAATAAACTCGACGCTGACGAATTTCAACGAATACATCAGCTCGCGGCTCGCCGACGTCGAAGCGACGCTGACGCTTTACTACGATTCCGACTGCCCGACTTGCAAAAATGATATTCTAATGAACGGACTCGAAAAAATGGCGCCCGACTTGAAACAAAAAGGAATCACTTTCAAGGAAGTCGACGTGCGCGGCGGCAATTTTGACGCGCTGGTGGCGGACGGAATCAACCGCGTTCCCGCGCTTTACGCTTCAAGCGATGACTTGAACAAGGTGCCTGCGGGAACCAACCTAAAAAACATAATCGACTCGTGGGCCGCGTCGCCGTCCGTCTTTGATTATTATTACGTGCAAGGAGGAATCGCGCTGTCGCCGAAAAGCCCAGCGGAAATGCTTACGGAACCGTGCTTGAGCAACAAGACCACGCTGCAATACTTTTATTCGGAAACCTGCCAGTACTGCAAGCGCGTCAAGAGCAGCAACGGCACCGTCGTCAATCCCGAAAGCAACCCGCAGTACGCGAACGTCATAAGCGAATCCTTGTCCGCGCTCGAAACCGAGTTCGGCGGAACGCTCGACGTTTCAAGCCACTGCCTCGGCGTGCACTTGGCTTACGACAACAACGAAAGCTTGGGCATCGACAAGAGTGACGATGAACTCTGCGTGGAAACGCAAGGCCAAAATAAAACAACCGACGACGCCGCGCTCGCCGCGAAATACCGCTTCTCCCAACCGCCAACCGTACCCGTATTCGTCGTCAACTGCAAGTATTTGTTCAGGGTGAACGGAACGACCGCGGACGCGATAAAACAACCGCTCTGCGCAATCAAGCCCTCGCTCGCTGCATGCAAAACCTAATCCGCACCTAGCGCGCTGCCAAGCACGCAACCCAGCGCGTAGACTCTCGCAAAAAATCAAACAAAACTAACGGCTTGACTGGCGGTCAGCCGCGAATCTGCGAAAGCAGTTCGCGCGCCTTGTCCACTTTAACGGTTTTCGAGTCAACGAGCCGCGAAGCAACGAGCTCGATTTCG
>CAITNU010000083.1 GCA_903893865.1 uncultured Microcaldota archaeon | reverse complement strand
TGGCAGTTGGGTTGCCGACGGCATGATTCGCTACTTGTTGGGCGACGACGAGACCGCTGCACTGATTCGCAGAAACTACGTTTTCCGAATCGTTCCCATAATGAATCCTGAAGGAGTTTACTACGGAAGATCGCGTTACACGCCGTTCAGGTTTGGAAGTCAATACGATTTAAACCGCGCTTGGAGTGACAACCCGATTAATGCTTCTACAGTGCCGGAAGTGAACTGGACTTACGCGAACATTTCGGCGTGGATGCCTAATGCGACGATTGACTTGCATTCAACGGTCAATAACGAGAGCGCGCAATTCTCTCATTTGGACTGCTTTTTCTTGTACGGTTCGAATTCGTCGGCTTTAAACGCGTTTTTAAACAACGTTTCTTCGGGAAGCACTGGAGCGAAGGATTACTGGCCTGAAACGTCGTCTACGCGGGGACCGGGCGTTGCAGGATCTTTTGAAGTTGGCATCTCCGCCCGATTAGGAATAGCTCTTTCAGTAGATGCGGAGCACCCGCACGACAACCGCACGAGCACGGCGTTGCACCCGACTGACCACAACCCGCAAAACTTGTCGGACTGGCGGGATTGGGGCAGGAAAGCTGTTCTCGGTATTTACGATTACTTCGGCGTTACCCCGCCATCAGACATCGCTTACGTTTCGCCAACTCCAGCAAACAATTCAATAAGAAACTACAATTACGCTTACATTAACGTTACGTTTACCAACGCTTCCGCTACCGACACTTGCTTGCTCAACTACGTTTACGCGAACTCGACGAACGTGAATTTGACGATGACGATGAATTCCGTTTACTGTTACTTTAACGTGACCAGCCAGCCTGACGGCCAAGCGAATTTCACGGTTTACGTCAACAATTCAGCGGGTAATTGGGGTTCGAACCGTTCGACTTACAAGTTTTACGTCGACGTTACTCCGCCGTCCGGCATCGCCTTCGTTTCGCCTACGGAAGCTAATAACACGAATAAATCGCGAACCTATTTTTACGCGAACGTAACGTTTACCGAAACGAATCCGGACTCTTGCCTGCTGCAGCGCAACGCGTCGAATTATTCCGCGACGCGCAGCGGCACGAACTGTTACTATAATTCGACCGGGCTTTCCGACGGCGATTACTGGTACAAAATGTGGATTAACGATACGGCGGGGAATTGGGGTGTCAGCGAGCAGAGAAAGATTTCGCTTGACGCAACGCGGCCGAGCGCGTTGGCGTGGGTTTCGCCGACTCCTTTGAGTGGTTCGAATTCGTCTCAGTCTTACGCGTTCGCCAACTTTACTTTCGTTGAAGCGAACCCTGGCAATTGCTTGATTGACGTTGACGGCGCGAATCATACGGGCGCGATTTCTGGAAACTATTGCTACTACAACGCGTCTTCGCTAGCGGACGGCGCGCATTATTTTACGGGTTACTTGAACGATTCTTTTGGTAATTTAAACGCGACTGCGAACAGGAGTTTCGTTCTCGACGTTACTCCGCCGAGTGCAGCGCAGGGGGCTAATCCCATTGCGAATTACAACGCTTCTAGCGCGACCGTTGTTTTCGACGCAAAGTGTTCCGACAACGTGGCGTTATCGGCGGCACAAATTTGGGCTAACGATTCAGGGGTTTGGCAGGCAAAGGCGACGAACAATCCGGGAAACAATAGTTGGTGGAATGCGAGCGTGATCGGTCTAACCGACGGAACCTTCATTTGGGGCGTCAGGTGCAATGATTCGACGGGGAACGTTGGTTGGTCGAGTAATCGGACGCTGAATATCAATACGACGATTTATTCGCTGAACATCAGTGATTGCGGTACGTTAGACCAAGCGCACGTCACGTACAATTTGACTGCGAATGTTTCTGCAGACGCGACTTGTTTCACGATTACTAATAATACTGTTTCGCTTGATTGCAAGGGTTACACTGTTTCTTTCGCAAACGCCGACACTGGTTTCGGCGTGGCTTACTCTGTTTCCAAGTTGGATTACTCGACTATAGCAAATTGTTTCTTCGAGGCAGGTAACCGCGACAATAGCTACGGTGTCTACTTGAAGGGACAACACAATTCGATTATTCGCAACAATTCGATTCACATGACTGGAAACAAGGACGTAGGCATTCAAATGGAAGGCTCGACTCAAAACGTTGTAGCTAACAACTCTATTTACACGGATGTCGGCACAAACGACGGCGGATACGGCGTTTATCTCGATAGCAGCAGTGACGCGGATACCGTGAGCGGCAATCGAATTAATACCAGCGTTGATGGCGATGGCGCGTCAGCTAACTGCATTCACATTGAAGGCGATAGTTGCACGGTTTCTGGCAACGTTCTCAGTGCAACTTACAAAAATGTTGCGGGCATTTGGTTTAAGGACGCGTACAACACGATTTTAGTTAACAACTCGGTTGAAACCCTTGACGGTTACGCGTTGTATTACGAGACTTCGGACAACAATAACGCGACGCAAATGGTTTTAAACACGACTAACAAAGGGCGAGCCATTTTATACAATACCGACAACGCGGCGACTGGCAACCGCGTGAACGACTCGGTTATTTCAGGCGAAAGCACGGACACTCAACTCGAACTGCAAAGCAACTCCGGAACGCTTGATTTCTTGAACGTTTCCTTCGATAAAAGCAAGATTTTGGCTGCCGAGAGCGCGTGGCTGTACGTCTTCTGGTACGTCGATGCGCGCGTCGTCAACGCTACTACCGGCAACGGCTTGGAGAACGCGAACTTGAACATTTCCGCAAACGACGGCACGAGCTTGTACAATGGAACGACGAACTCGACGGGCTGGATTCCAAGGCAAAACGTTTTGGAATTCAAGTTCTCGGGTGGCACAACCAATTACACGCCTCACTGGTTTAATGCAAGCAAATTCCTTTACGACGCGAATCGTTCGCAACAAACAATCGACGACAACAAGAACATCGTTTTGGCGCTAAGCGAAGCCGTTCCGCCTTACGCGGCGTTCGGAACGAATCCAGTCGACAATTACAATTCCTCCTCGCGCAACGTTACTTTCGACTTCAAGTGCAGCGATGACGTGAGCGTCGACACGGTTCAATTGTGGGGTAATTGGTCGGGCGCGTGGGCACTCAATTACTCGAACTCGAGTTATGTGAATAATTCGTGGTTGAACGTGACTGTGGCGGGCATTCCCGACGGACAGCAATTCACCTGGGGCGTTTGGTGCAACGATTCGGCGGGCGCAAGCGATTGGTCTGACTCCAACCGCACGTTCCGCGTAGACACGGCGCTGCCTGCGGACGTTCAATTCGTTTCTCCGACTGAAGCGAACAACACGAACGCTTCGCGGAACTGGTTTTACGCTAACGTCACTTTCACGGAAAGCAATCCCGATTCGTGCTTGCTTCAAGTGAATTCGACGAATTATTCTGCGACTCGCGACGGCAATTACTGTTACTTGAACCGCTCCGGTTTGGGCGATGGCGATTATTGGTACAAGATGTGGGTTAACGACAGCGCGAGGAATTGGAACGTGAGCGAGCAACGCAAAATCGTTTTGGATACCGCGACGCCAACGACGACTTCCAACGCTACCGCGATTAACGACACGTGGGTCAGTTACAACGTGAGCGTGCAACTAACGTGCAGCGACGGAAGCGGAAGCGGCTGCAGCGTTACGCGTTATTGCCAGTCGACCGGCTGCGATCCGGATCCTGCAAGGTACCCCCGGGTGTTCACGAGGAGCCCGGTACCGATAAGCCCGCTGCCCATGTTGATGGTCCCCGTGCCGACCGGGACACC
>CAITNU010000082.1 GCA_903893865.1 uncultured Microcaldota archaeon | reverse complement strand
GGGCAAACCCACTTGTTCGAGCGTCGCTGCAAACGTATGCCATAACCGTTCGTCGCAAAACAGTCGCGGCAGTTCTGAATCAAGTCATCTCCTTCTACGGTCATGAAAGATCACTTCTTTGGTGGGTTCAATCGGCGGACGAAAAACAAAAAACCAAAACAAAAACTAAAACAAACAACCAAAACAAAAAACAAAACAACGAATCGTTTCAATCGTTTCGAACCGTTTTTAACTGAAAACAAGTATTTAAAACATTCCCCGCCTTCTTCCTCACCGATGAAAAAAATTTCGACGAAAAACTTCTCGGCTGCGATCGCGATCACGCTTTTTCTCGCTTGCATAGCGTGCTTCGCGCCGCTGTGCCTCGCCGAAGCCCCGCCCGAGCCACCCAGCGGCTCGTTCGCGCTCACGCTTTACGCGAAAACGTTGAATGATTCGCAGCCGATAGCCGGCCGCTCGGCGGTGTACGCGCTTCGCAACGCGGCGGACGAGAGTAGGAAAATGCTGTTCAGCGTGACTACTGCCGCGGACGGCTCCGCGACGGTTTACGTCGACGCGGGCAAATGGTTTTTGCACGCCGAAATCGATTCTCCGAACGCGCGCGCGGATTACGCGGCGGCGTTGACGCTCAACGTTTCGGCCGACGCGAACTATACTGTTTTCTTCCAGCGCGTGGCTAGCGCCAGCGGTTCAGTTACGGACGAGGCGAACGAGTCCGTCGCTGACGCGCGCGTGGAAGTCAGCTGCCTCCAGGGTTTTTACGAGTTGCAGTCGCTGAACGCCGAAACGAGCGCGCGATTCGAAAGCGCTAACGCCTTGCGCGCGGACGCGAGCGGCTCGTTTCTACTCAAATTCGTTCCAGTTGGCACGTGCGGCTTTACGGCTACTGCGCCTAGCGCGGGGAACGAGAGCGTTTCGCAACTCGTGGAAATCAATGCGGGCGAGCTCGCGCAAGTATCGCTTAAAATCAGGCGGAAGCCGAACGCGATCGCAAGCAATCTCGTTTTGCTTGCGCTGCTCGCACTCGCTTTGCTTCTCGTTGCGTGGTTCGGCCGAGAGTATTGGCGAAAGCGAGGCGCATCGCAGGCGAAGGAAGCGAAACCGGAAAAGAAAACGCGTTTGATGTCCGCGACTGCGTCTGCATCTGCCGGCGAAGAAAAATTGAAGCCGACGAGCAAGATGCGCAACGTCATGAACGCGTTGAACGAGCGAGAGCGCCGCATAGTCGAAGTCTTAATCGCCAGCGGTGGCAAGCTCAAGCAGTCGAAGATTTACCGCGAAACGCTTATTCCCAAGACGAGTCTCGCGCGCGCCCTCGAATCGCTTGAACGGCGCAACGTCGTGCGTTTGACGCCTGAAAGAAATTCGCAGCTCGTAGAATTGACGGACTGGTTCACGTCAAAGTAGATTGAAAACCAAACCGCTCCCGCGAAAAGGTCAGAGAAAAACGCTTCCAATCGAGGCTTGCGGAGCCTCCGTTTGCCTAAAACTGCTTTTTGGAACGTTTTTTCGCCGAATTGAACCACTCAAGTTATTTATATTCAGTTTTTGTTAATGCCTTGCGAATTTCAAGAATCTTTTTGAAATTTTTGAAATTTTTGGAAAAACGATAAAAAATCAATCAGGTTTTTGGTTGAGGTTTTCGAAAACTTGAATAATCGCGAAAGCCATCAAAAACCTTCAAAAGAATTTAAGTGAAAAACGCGGTTGAAAGAAAATGGATGAATTGATTTTGGCTGCAGCTGGTTGGCTGGCTTTTGCTTTGGTTATCGCGGCATTGTTCACGCACTGATAATAATATAAAATAGAGATTAACGGTAAAAGTGACGGAGAGGTGAACGGAAATGAGCAAGGGAAAAAAGAATACGATGAAGACAACGTTTTTCGTGGCGTGCGCGGTTTTGTTGATCGCTTTGTTCGCTACACTGTTTTTGCCTGCGCTTGTAGGCGCGACCGAGGCGAAGCCGCTGGTTGCGTGCACGAAAGTCTACAAAGAAGGCAGAATTTCGCAGATGTTCGCAGGCGAATGCGTTTACATGACTAACGCGATTTTTAGTACCGCTTCAGGTGGTTCGCCAAGCTTTTTGGTGAAACTAACAGACGTAAAGTCGGATGAAAATCAAAACGGCGGAGGCATCGCCGCTTTCCAAATTTTCGACGAGAACGGCAAACTAATTGATTCGCCGACGATTACCGCTGGAAACGAGAAAGGTTACGACCAAAATAACGTGCTGATAAGTGTTTACAAGATTTTCTCGAGTTCCGACCAATTCACTGCTGCAGCCAGCGCGCAGCCTTATGCGGACATTTACGTTTCAATGAAGCCGATTGCGACGGTTACTCCGACACTCAAGCCCACGCCGACGGTCACCGTTGCTCCGACTCCATCGCCCGCGTGTTCGATGATTTACAAGGAGGGAAAGATTTTCGGGCTGGCAATCGACGAATGCGTTAAGATAACTCCGCCGTTTAGTTCTGCCGCGACTGGCGTCCAAGAACAAATAGTCAAACTCACGAAAGTGCTTGCTCCGCCTGCTGACTGCAACGTTGCACCGGGAACAGAGTGCAAAGCTCCTGCGGCTGCCACCTTCGAGGAAATGACTTCAGACGGAAAGGTTTTGAATACCATTATTTTGAATGAAGGCGATTTTTTCCGAGCAAACAATATTTTGATTCAGTTGAATCGCGTCCTGCCGTTCGCTTCAGCCGAGAAGCCTGGTTCCGTCGATGTTGTAATCGTTTACGACGTTTATAATGCGCCAACGCCCACCGCGCCTGTGCAACCAACGGTTACCGTCGGGCCGACCGCGACTCCGCAAGTGGCGCCGAAGTGCGGGGACGATGAGGAGGCAACCAACGTTGATGAGTGGCCCAAGCACCCGATGTGGTCTCCGGGCTGCCAGGCGTACATGGATTACCCCCTCACTATGGTAACTTCGTTCAGGCGGGAAACGCGGGATTGCGCTACAGACGCGTTAGTCAAAAAACCGCAGTGCATAATTCCAGCCGGAGGTTATTGCAATTTTAAGTGCGAAAACCGAAAGAAAGAGCAATGTTACGAAGACGGTACGTTCGACACTTACTACGTCGAGGACTGCAGGTACGCGAACGGCGTGACTCCAATTGAATCAACAAAGCCAGGACCAGCGATTTCGATTCCGCAATCAGCGCAAACTTACAAAATTTCTTTGCACACTGGATGGAACATGATTTCAACACCGCTTCAAGAAGTTTGGGCTTACAATCCGAAGCTCGAGCAAACAGTTACGGCGGTCGACGCCTTGGTTGCGGAAAAAATGAATGAAAATAAGGCGCAGGAAAAAGAGTCGCAGGCAGTTGCAGTCGGCAGCGCGGGTGCTGCAAAGGGTGCTGAAAAGAAGGACAACGAAGTCGCTGCGATTACCGGCGCGGTCACGGCTGCGAGCTCGACGAGCGGAGCAGTCAGCGAAGCAACTCAAGTCGTTGAAGCCAAGGACTTCATGCAAGTAGGCGAAAAATACGCTTTAGCTGACGGTCATGTAGTCGTCCTCAAGGATGCGTCGGAAAATCCGGTTAGCGCCGTGTTCGAAATATACGACGCGAGCGGAAACAAGATTGACGAAGCGAAGCTGCAGGAGGGAGACCAGCACGTTTACGACAAGAACGGAATAGTAATTCACTTGGGCAGAGTGTTTATCGGCGCCAGCGGCGTCGTCTACGTGCAAGCCAAATTCGCTTCCTCGACGCAGACTATGCAGACGACGATAGCAAGCGAGAATCAAGGCGAAGCTAAAAAAGAGAAGGAAGCGCAAGCGATTGCGAGCTCGACTCAAGTGGCGCAAGCGACTGAAGCGGTTCAAGTAGGCGCGGTTCAACTCGTAACGCAGGAAGCTGCGCTCGTTAACCTTCCTTCGAACGCGGTTTCCGCCGGAGGCAGGATTTACGAGACGGACTGCAAGCCCATGAAACTGTTCTCTTACGACGCGAACAAGGGACAATACGACTCGCCGGGCTTTCTCGCTGCCGGCACGATGCTCGCGCCAACGACGGGCTACTGGGTTTACTCGCCTTCGGCTTGCTCGATTACGGTGGAAGGCACTGAAGCGGTTACGCTGGAAGGCGCGAGGCTACAAACCGGGTGGAATTTGGTGGGCGGACCGCTAACGCCTACTTCGGTGGAAGGCATTCTCGGAAAATGCGAAATGCTCGGCGGGCCTTGGTACTACAACTCGGCTAAAAGCGTTTACGAGAAAGCGAGCGCGTTCGAGCCGGGAAAAGCGTATTTCGTGCGCGTGAAAAGCACTTGTACGTTCGGCTCGGTAAGCGTCGAGATTCCTTCAATGCCGGAAATGCCGGGATTTCCCGAGTGGGTTTCAACAAGTTCTTGAAGCGAAAGCGCTTAGTGCAACAAACGCGAAAATTCGCATAGCGCAATAAGAGGAGGCGTGAGTGCAAATGAGGCTCGCAATCGTTTTCGCAACCGCAATCGCGTTACTGCTCGCGATAACAGCAGTCGGCTGCTTGCAGCAGCAAGCGCCGAACGCGCAGGCTTCGCCGACAGCGACGGCAAGCGCAACGGCTTACGCCTCGCCATATGGTTCCGCTACACCTCTGGCAACTCAGCCAGCGCAAGGCCAAGGCGGTGACGCTCCGCCATTGCCGCCAGCGTAGAAGCGAAAAAAAGCGAATAACGCGAATCTTTCTAAAAAATTCGGAAGCCCCCGGAGGGGTCAGAGAGCTCGTCTCTGTGCGCCAAACCATTTGAACCGCGTTTCCGCGTTATCCCTTTGTTTTCCAGCGTTTTTATTCTCTGCCTTTCTTTGGACATCAACGAGGTTAACCTCGTCGATTGCCTGACATATAAAAACGCCGGGGCACACCGCGTTTCCGCGGAAACAAGGTTTTTTACAATCGAGTTTCAGAATTGTTTTGAGGAAAGCCCTAAGCGTTCATATTCCGGAACTAGCTCTTTCCACCTGCCACGTGCGGAAGGCTGAAACGTTTTATCCGTGGCATTCCACCGCATCACGGTTTCTTGTTTGAAACACCGCGGCCCTTCATGACGAAGATGACAATACGTGGCCCACAAACCAATGCTTTTTCCGTCCCTACTAATCCCCATAAAATCAGGTTCTACTTCGCGTTTGGTTACCTCTTTCTTGGTTTCCCCGCTGTAATAAACAATCTCAAGAATTCTATGTTCGACAGCGGCTTTGATCCACGCTTCGTTTAACTTCAACATGAAATTCGCCTTTCAATTAACCGACAACTCGTTTTGCAACGGCGAAAACTCCTAAAAGTCCAAGAATAATACCG
>CAITNU010000081.1 GCA_903893865.1 uncultured Microcaldota archaeon | reverse complement strand
TCAACGCGGTAACTAATCCCCTTATTTTTGCGGGTATTACGGCTAACAAAAAAGGTTTTGAAGAGTTGTTGATCGCGCATGGGCAAAAAGCTTAGCGAAAACCTCAGCGAAAAAACTTGCGCTGAAGGCGTGAGCAAGGCGGACCAGCCGAAGGTGCTTGCGCTTTTGCGCGAAGCTCAAGAGCGCGACGGGTACGTCACGCACCAGGCTGTCGAACGCATTTCGAAGCAGACGGGCTTTACGGAGTCCGAAATCGACGGAGTCGCCTCTTTTTACGCGATGCTTTACTTGAAGCCGGTCGGCCGCTTCATCGTGCGCGTTTGCGCTTCGCCTTCCTGCGTAGTCAACGGCGGCGGCCGCGCGCTCGAGTGGGCGAGCGAGGTTTTGGGAGTGAGCGACGGCGAGACGACGAAAGACGGTTTGTTTACGCTTGAAGCCGTCAGCTGCTTCGGCAGGTGCGAAACCGCGCCGAACGTCATGATAAACGAAGAGAACTACGGCGGAATCGATTCAAAAGAAAAAATGCGGAACCTGATAGAAAAATTACGGCGCGAGGCGGCAGCGCGCGAGGCGACTAAATAATCATGCTTTCCACTCAAAACGTGCGGCAGATTCTAATCAAGACGAATGGCGAGAGCTTGCGCAAGGTGCGTTCGCTCGGTCCCGAGAAGACGATAGAGTTCATTACGCGCAAGGGATTGAAAGGCAGGGGCGGCGCGGGGAATTTGACGGGCAATAAATGGCTGGAAGTGCGAACGCAGCCTGGCGGCAGCGAAAAATATTTCGTCGTCAACTGCGACGAAGGCGAACCCGGAACGTTCAAGGATAGATTCATTCTCGAGAACAATCCTGAAACGCTTATCGAGGGAATCGAAATCGCTTGCTTCGCAATCGGCTGCCGCAAAGCGTTCGTCTACGTCCGCGGCGAATACGCTGCGCTAGCGCGCGAATTCCGCAAAAAACTCGACGCGGCGCCGCGTAGCGTGCCCATCGAAGTCGTCGTTGGCGCTGGGGCGTACGTGTGCGGCGAACAAACCGCTCTTCTGAATTCAATCGAGGGACGGCGCGGGACGCCGCGACTCAAACCGCCTTTTCCTGCTACTTACGGCTTATGGGGCAAACCAACAGTAGTCAACAACGTTGAGACGGTCGCGAACGCCGCGCTCGCTTTCCGCGACGACTGGCGCGGAGACCTTTATCTTTTTTCCGTTTCGGGGAACGTGCGCAAACCCGGGGTTTACGAGCGCGCTCTTGGAACGCGGTTGGGCGAGCTCGTGCGCGATTGCGAGCCGAGCGAAACGCCGAAAGCGGTTTTCTTCGGCGCAGCAGGCGGCTGCTTGAAGTACGACGCCGCTCTTGCCCTCGAGCCTGCGGCTGTTGCGGCGAAAGGCGCCGCAGTTGGTGGAGGCGTTATGCTGGGCTCGTGTACGCTAATCATAGTCGGCGAGAGCCGGAGCATTCCCGTGGTGTGCTCGAGCATAGCGCGGTTTTTCGCGCACGAGAGCTGCGGAAACTGCGCTCCCTGCCGCGAAATAACCGCGTTGCTCGCGAAGCGCCTCGAGTGCTCGGTTGGTGCGAGTGGTGCTGCCGGCGGTTTTGATGCAAAATTTAATGAGTTCGTTGCGGAGTCTTCCGCGTTGTTGAACACCGCGTCCTTGTGCGGCTTGGGACAATGCGCCACAGCGTCGCTGTCTGCGGCGTTGAAACAGTTTCCTTCGGAATTCGAGAGCCCGGCGAAATCGCAATCTAAAACTAAATCTAAAACGAAAATTAAAAAACAAAAACAAGCTGATTCGCGGAGTTGATGTTTGCTTGGGTAAAGTCGAGTTTTCCTTGAACGGAAAGAAAACGAGCGCGGAAGAAGGAGCGAACATGCTTGAGTTCATTCGCGCTAGCGGAATCGCGCTCCCCGGCATTTGCTACGAGGAAGGCAAGCCGCCTATAGGCAAGTGCAGGATGTGCGTCGTCGAAATAAGCGGAGCTTACCGCACGGCGTGCACGGTGAAAATCGCCGCAGGACTCGAAGTCAAGACGGACTCGGCGGAACTCAAGAAAATGCGTGAGGCTTACGAAAAGCTTTTGGGCAAGACGGAACTCGAGCCAGAAATCAAAAAATTCGTTTGCGTGCCCAGCCAAGCGTGCGGAATACTATCACTCGACCGCAAGAAATGCATTTTGTGCGGCGCGTGCGTGCGCGCTTGCGACGAGCAAAACATCAATTCGCTCGCCATGGTGGAACGCGGGAAGGCAGCGAGGGTTGAAACGGAGTTCGATAAACCAATTGACTTGTCGCGCTGCGTGTTGTGCGGGAAATGCTCTCTTAAATGCCCCGTCGGCGCGATAAACGAGCGCGACGACACCAAGCGCGCTTTAGACGCGCTCGAGAAAGCGAAATCGCAAGGGAAAACCATAGTCGCGGAAACCGCTCCTTCGATTCGAGTCGCCGTCGGAGAAGAATTCGGTTTCGCGCCTGGAACGCGCGTTACCGGCAAAATGGTTGCCGCGCTGCGGCGCCTCGGCTTCGACTACGTTTTTGATACGGATTTCGGAGCGGATTTGACGATAATGGAGGAAGCGAGCGAACTCAAGACGCATTTGGGAAAGCGGCTCGTCGTCACTTCGTGTTGCCCGGGTTGGATTATCGTAGCAGAAAAATTTTATCCCGAAGCGCTGCCGCTTCTGTCAACGTGCAAGAGCCCGCAAGCGATGACTGGCGCGATGATTAAATCGTATTGGGCGAAGAAGAAAGGAATCGACGCGAAAAAAATCGTCGTCGTAAGCATCTTGCCTTGCGTCGCGAAAAAGTTCGAGGCGGACAGGCCCGAGCTCGCTAACGACGGACTTCGAAACGTCGACATCGCGCTCACAACTCGCGAGTTCGCCGCGATGATAACGCAAAAGAAAATCGATTTCGCTTCGCTTCCCGACGAGGATTTCGACGACGTTCTCGGCGTTTCAAGCGGCGGAGGAGCGATTTTCGGGGTGACGGGCGGAGTGACGGAAGCTGCGCTGCGAATGGCGTTTCCCGAGCATGCAGTCGAGTTCAAGGAAGTGCGCGGACTGGAAGGAATCAAAGTCGCGGAAATAAAAGACGAGTGCGGCAGCGTGAAGGCGCGCGTGGCGATTGCGAACGGCGTGGGAAACGCGCGCAAACTCGTCGACGCGGTGCTTGACGGAAAAGAAAAATTCGATTTCATCGAGATAATGGCGTGCGAAGGCGGGTGCGCCGGCGGAGGCGGGCAGCCGAAACCGACGACTAAAAGCGTCATCGAAGCGCGCACGCGCGGCTTGTACGGAGAAGACGAAGGCAAGAAAGTGCGGCGCGCGCAAGACAACCCAGGCATTAAGGCGGTTTACCGCGATTTCCTCGGCGAGCCGCTTTCCGAGCAGTCGCGCAAGTATTTGCACACTCGCTTTCACTCGCGCGGAAAGAAGAAATGATGTTTCGCGTTAGCGTTTTCAGATTAGCGTCCAGCACGCGCGTGTTTTAAAGTTCGCCGCAAATAATAGTTGTTGAAATAGTGTTGTCAAGCGAAGTGTTTGCCTTATGGCTGAAGAATCGAAGGAACAGTACGAGTTCAAAAAGAAAGTGAAGGAGCTGAAGGAGTTCAGCGGCCGAGGAACGGAGCTGATAAGCGTCTACGTTACGCCCGGCTATTCACTGAACGAAATAGCGGCGAAACTGCGCGACGAGCAAGGCCAGGCGAGCAACATAAAGAGCAAGAGCACGCGGCAGAACGTCGTCGACGCGCTCGAAAAAATCCTTCAATACCTGAAAGGCTTCAAGGCTACGCCACGCAACGGAATCGCGATTTTCTGCGGCAACGTCTCGCGAATCGAAGGCAAGCAGGACTTAAAGCTTTTCTCGGTCGAGCCGCCTGGACCGCTCGGCGTTCAATTCTACCGTTGCGAGTCGCGCTTCGTTCTAGCGCCGCTCGAGGAAATGCTTGATTCGGCGAACGCTTACGGGCTCGTGCTCGTCGACGGAAAGGACGCGACTGTTGCGATTCTGCGCGGAAAAAACATTTCGATCGTCAAACGCATGCACAGCACGGCGCAGCAGAAAGTCGTTAAAGGAGGGCAGAGCGCGCGGCGCTTCCAGCGCATTCACGAGGAAAGCGTTGAAGTTTACTACAAGCGCATAGGCGAGTCGATGAATGCGTTCGTGGGACTAAAGAATTTCGCGGGCGTCATCGTCGGCGGCCCTGGTCCGAGCAAGGAGGATTTTCTCAAGCTCAAGCCGTTCAACTACCAACTCAAGATAATCGGCGTAATCGACACTGGTTATTCAGACGAACCCGGCTTGCGCGAACTCCTCGAAAAAAGCGGGGAAATCATTCACGAGCAGGCAGCGGTGCGCGAAAAACGCATTTTCGACGAATTCATGAAAGCCGTTTCGACGTCAAGCGGTTTCGCTGTTTACGGGCTCGAGGAAGTAGAGGCCGCGCTTGCCCGCAGGCAAGTGAAGCAATTACTCGTTTCCGAAGACTTGAAGCTCAAGCGTTTTGCTTACAAATGCAATTCGTGCGGCCGCGAAGGCGAACGAGTCGCGGAAGAGTTCGAGGAGCGCGATTGCGAGTGCGGAGGCAAGGAAGAAGTCGCTGAGGAAGAAGACGTTACTCAAGCGCTTCTCGACGAGGCGGAGCGGCAGGACGTGTCCGTCGAGGTTTTTTCGCGCGAGACGCAGGCCGGCTCGGAGTTTCACGCCACGTTTCGCGGTTTGGGCGCTTTCCTGAAGTACAAGTAAAGTCCTAAGATTTTCTTGTTTTGAGAGTTCTTGTTTTGTTTCTTTTAGCGAATTAGCTTCGTTGTCTTCCGTTTCTGCCTGCTTTCCTGAATACTACCAAGCCTAGCAGTATTAGTACGAGCGCGACCAACGCCAGCGCCGCGAGCGCGATTTCCATTGCGCCGATTCCGCGTTTTTCCTCGATTATTTTCGGCGCTATTTCCTTCCACTCTTTTTCCTCGACGACTGTGCCGGTCTTGAGGTTAATCGCTATGAGTTTGGCGCCGTTCGCGTCGAAAACAGCAGCGTATTTGGCTTCGCTTGAGAGCGGAACGGTGAAAAAGAAGCGGGCGTTCGCATCAACGTTTTTGCCGCCGCTGAGCGAGCCGTTTTCTCCGGGAGCATCGTAGTACGTGTTGCGCGGGTCCGAGAACCAGAACGACTTCAACTGCCCGCCAGTAGCGTCGAGCACGCGGACTTCTATTTCCTTTAGCGCGGGCTGAAGATAGCGAGGCGGTTCCGTGAGTCCGGCCTTGAATTCCTCGAGTCGCAGCGTTGTCGCTCCGCTCGCGTTCGTTTGGAATGAAAGCGTTATCACCGCGGCTGGCTCGAGCTTCGCGTTAGCGAGCGCAGGCAAAACCAGCGCGAGGAGCAAGAGCGCCGTGAAAGCGATTCTATTCAGTTTTTCAGTCATTTTAATCACTCGTTATTGTCCATCGTCATCCGCTTTGAAGTCCGTGTTCGAGGACGTAGTTTATTCTTGCGACGTCGCTTTCGTCGAAATTGTGTAAAACTCCAACTCTTTGCATGTTGCTGTCTGCGGGTTGTTCGAACCATATGTGTCCCTGGAACAGAAGCGTTTTAGCGCTAATGGGTCCAATGTAATTCGCGTAAGAGCTAATCGACCTGCAATTCGTTGGCGTACCGCCGAGGAGCGTCGTAATGTAAGTCGAGCAAGCGCCTTGATTGTCAATCCACAAGTTGGGTTTTTCTTCTTGCGGTATCGGCGACTGCGGATACCAGCCGTCGCAGCAGTAGCGGTCAAATAATCCGAACAAGGCGTGTCCAGCCTCGTGCGGGAACAAGTCGAGGTCGCCCGAATCGAAGGCGAGCGTGTGCGCGGAAGGATTCGCGCTTCCCCCGTATGTGTCGTTGTTAACTATCACCGCAGTCGCTTGAGCGAGTGCGCCGCAGGCGTCGATATAGTTTTGCGGCGTTTCGCACTCCCACATTCTTCCGTTGTGATTGCAGTTGAAGTTGTACGCATAATACCAAACGTTAATCTGGTTTATCTTCTGCTGGCTTTTGTCGAAAGGATGTTTCGAGAACAATTCCGGTAAAGCATTGTCGATCGCGCTCCTGAATGCTGCCGCGCTGCTGTATCGCGACGGAGCGAAGACGAGGTTGATTTGCTGGCTGGAGTTGCTGTTGTAAATGAATTTCTTGCAAGGCGAAACGATAACGCGCACGGGTCCCGTCGTAGCATTTCTTCCGGAACTCGTTCTCGCTCGCGCCGTTATATTCACCGTGCCCCCCGGGGGCGTAATCCAATTCCAATTCCAGTAGCCTATCGCGGTACTCCATGTGGTTCTATTTACCGCGCTCCAATGCGCTCCGCCGTCAATCGAAACCTCGACTGCAGTTATTTCTTCGCTTGGGTTCACGCTAACGAAGCCTTCGACTCGCGCGAACGCGTCGTAAATCACGTCGTTTTCTTGCGGGGAAGTTATGTTGATGAAGAAAAACGGCGGGGCGGTAGGGCTCGGCGAAGGAACGGGCGCGAAGATTTGCAGCAGAAGGCGAGCTTTGTTGACGCCTGAATCGTTTACCGTGCCGACGAACCAGATTTCCAGATTCTCGTAACTAACGGAATAATTGACGATGATTATCGTTTCGTTCAAAATCCTGTTGTTAGTGCTCGCGTTAAACAAATTGATGCGTATAGCGCTGCCGCCTAAATCCACTAGTTTGACGATGAATCCCGCGAACTCGGTTTGGTTAAACACCGCGAGCACGACGTACGTTTCGTTCAACGGCGTGGGTGTGGCGCTCGCCTGCACGCTCGGCGACGGGGACGACGTGGGCGAAATAGAAGCGTTCGCGCTCGGAGTCGGGCTTTCGTTCGTGGGTGTTTCGTTCGCTTCGCTCGTCGGCTGCCAAGGCGTGGGTTCGAAAGGCGGCAGTGCGGGTAATTCCGAGTCTGAAGGCGGTTCGGTTATTTGTGGCAGCATGATTCCGCCGGCGTTCACGCCTCTCAAAGGCTTGAGCCGCGCTATGAAGAAACGCGTTTTGGTTGCGTCAACGCTCTTTTCGTATTTTTCGAATCCTTCGCTTTCGACTGCAACGTTAATTTGCGTTCTAGGTAGTTCGTCGTAGTAAGCACGCGCGCCCTGCGTTTTAGTCGCAGCAATCTTTTCCCCACCGCTAGTTATCGTGACGAAACCGTCGATTGGCTCGTTAGTGTAAGCGTTGTAAAGTCGTATCGCGAAACCAGCGCTGGCCGGCTGGGGCCGCATGAACAAAAAGAATGCGCCGGCGAGCAGTACGAGCAAAATAAGGAGCGCGACGACGAACGACGGTATTCCGCGCTCCTCGATCGGGTTGACGAAATAATCGGTGAACTCGTATCTGCCCATGTTTTCGAGCGCGTCAACGATATTGTAGTACTGCTCTTCGACTAGAAAATAGGCGCCCAACAGTTTTTGTTTTAGGTTTAAAGCCATTTCTTATCGGAAATCGTTATTCTTTCAGCGCATTTAAAACTGTTCGCGCCCTTATCCACGCTCGCCGTCGCTTGCTTGCGCTTGTTTTTTTGAAGGAGAGACGGAAGACGGGGTTTGAGAGGGGTTTTTCGCTTGAAGTTTCGAGCTTACGCTTTTTCGCCTGAAGAATTCGTCGTCGAAGAAATCACCGCAGACGGCGTAGTTCTCGAAAACGGCGCGCTAATCAATCTCGGCAAGCCCGAGGACTCGCAACTCGAGAGAGATTATTTTTCCCGATTCGTTTTGCAGAAAAGGAATTGGAACACGATGCAGGCGCTCGCGGAAATCAGCCGCAGGCTGCGAATCCACCCCAAGCGCTTCGACTTCGCGGGCACGAAAGATCGCGCCGCGCTTTCAACGCAGTTGTGCAGCGCTTTCGCCGTTCCGCCGGAACGCTTGCTCGCGCTCGACGACGTGCGCGACGTGCGAATTCTCGGAGCGTGGAAGTCAAAGCGAAAAGTCAAGCTCGGCGATTTAGCCGGAAACCGTTTCACGATAACGCTCACGCCGCAAAACTGTGGTTCGCCCCAAATAACGCCCGACGCAAAAAAAATCGCGAGAAAAGCATCGAAGCTTGGCTTTCGTTTTCCGAACTATTTCGGCGCGCAGCGCTTCGGTTCCATGCGCGGCAACGCCGCCGCAGTCGGCGCAGCGCTCCTCCACAAGGATTTTGAGGCAGCGGTTCTGAATTACTTGACTTTCGTGGACAAAG
>CAITNU010000080.1 GCA_903893865.1 uncultured Microcaldota archaeon | reverse complement strand
TTTAACCCGTTTTCAGTAGTTTCATTCAGGGCAAGCTTTTTAAATAGGTTCGTGCAGTATCTAACCAGCGAAAAAACGGTGGGGCAAACTTAGTTTCGTTTGTTCGCTTTCTCAGACGCGTTTGTGTTGACGCGTTGCTGTAAGCGTTTTCTCGAGGGCGCTCCATCGAATTGCGTGCGTTAATCGATTCGGTGTTTTGAATAAACTGGCAGGTGGGGTAAATGGAAAACAAATCAAGGCTAGCTTTCGCGTTGTTCGGATTATTGTTTTTGTTCGCGCCGCTCGTACTTGCGGTCGACCCTTACGTTTCATTCGTTAAGACCGCGTCGCCGTCCAGCGTTGCAATGGGGGACAATATCACCATTACGATAAACGCCACCGGCGGCGGCGACCCGTTGGTTATCACAAAACCTGCCGACGTTATGCTCGTCGTGGACCGTTCCGGAAGCATGGCGGATTCAATCACTAATACTATTGTAATAAACCAGACGAGCGGAACGATAACGACTCAGAGCGTTTTTACCGTCGTCCAGACTTTCTCCGTTTCGCCGCAAAGCGCTTTCGACGTGATAATCGCGGCAAGCGGAACAGGACACGCATATGACTTGCGAATTCAAAAGCCGGACGGAACCAACTTCACCAAAAATGACATAAAGGACGCATCGTATACTAAATCGTTCACATCGGCAGATTGGCAGGCGGGCACTTGGAAGGTTTGGATGAGTAACCGCAAGGCCGACGATTTAACTTATCAAGTCACTTCGCAGAAAACGACGACTACAACTAAGATTGATGCGGCAAAGGCGGCCGCAGATACGTTCGTTGACGTTCTCAACGAAACCGCGCAAGGCGGACTCACTTCATTTTCGACTACCGCCACGCTCGACAAACAACTCGCGTTAATGACCGCTGCAAACAAGACGGCGCTCAAGAACACGATTGACGCGCTCGCGTCGAACGGTTGGACCGCCTTCGGCTTAGGCATAAACACGACAACCGCGGAACTCACATCCGTGCGCGCGAGAAGCGGCGCGATAAAGTTCATGGTTTTTATGAGCGACGGGCAGAACAACTGCGGCGGCACCTGCACCGAGGGCTCTTCCACAGCGCAGCAGGACGCCTACAGCGCAGCGCAGAACGCGGCGAACCACAACATCACGATTTACACTATCGGCTTCGGTTCGGATGCCGACAACGCGACGTTGCAGCACATAGCCTCCATGACCGGCGGCAGTTACTACTACGCTGCCGACGCCGAGACGCTGCGCCAGATTTACGAGGATATAGCAACGCAAATCAACAACATTGCTGCTACAAGCCTTCAAGTTACAGACATTTTGTCTTCGCCGGCTGTTTGGATCGGCCCGCTGCCGAGCGGCTGTTCTTACAACGATGTAACGAAGACGTTGTCTTGCTACTCGGGTTCTCTCGCACTCAATTCTTCCTGGGTAATCCAGTTCAATATAGTTTTGAACGGCACTGGAAGCTTGTGGACGAACGACAACGCTTCAAGCTATAGTTACACTGCTGCGAACGGCTCAACGCAAAGCGGTTTGCTTACCAGCCCTGTTGTGGTTGTCGGATCCGGCTGCAACTACACCGCGTGGGTGGACGACGTGTGCGTAGCCAACGGCACGATGAGGCAGACGAGAACCGATAACTCGGGTTACCCGTACTGCACCGAGCTAGAGCAAAACGTTCCTAATCAGGTGTGCGGTTGCCAGCAGAACGACACCGTTCTCGAGTGCGTGAGCGACGGTTACAGGCAACACAGATACACGTGGAATTACGGTTACTGCGGAGCAAATTATTTTGGTAATGTGACCGATTCGACCTGCGATTGTGTCGCCAGCGAATCTTCAAGAACATGCGTAAGCGATGGGTTTGCTAACGTGACTTACACGTGGAATCACGATTATTGTGAAGCGGGCTACACGCAAACTGAAGTCGATTCAAACTGCGAATCAAATTACTCGTGCACTAACTGGACGAACGTTGACAATCAGTACGACGGATGCATAGGAAATGGCACGGCGAATCAGTCTAGGACTTGCACTGACCAGTACCAAAACAGTTACGTCGAGTACAATACGACGGGCGACGCAAACTGCAATTGCGTTGCATCAGGCGGCGACAGAACTTGCGTCAGCGACGGTTACGCGAACGTGACTTACGTTTGGAATTACGGCTACTGCGGCGAAGGCTACACGCAAACGGAAGCCGATTCAAACTGCGCATCAAATTATTCGTGCACTAACTGGACGAACGTTGAAAACCAGTACGGCAGCTGCATTGAAAACGGTTACGCGAACCAAACGCGCACGTGCATCGACCAGTACCAAAACAGTTACGACGAATTCAGAACTGTAAACGACACAAACTGTAACTGCCTCGCTTCCGAAGACAGCAGGACATGCGTTAGCGACGGTTACACGAACGTGACCTATGGTTGGAACTACGGTTACTGCGATGAAGGCTACACGCTCACTGAAACCGACTCGAATTGCTCGTGCCAGTACACAAACTTTACTGATACTGAGTGCGTTGCGAATGGAACAATGCAGCAAACAAGACAGCGGACAAGCGAATTTGAATACTGCACCGACTTGACGAGGAACGTGTCGGATTCGCAGTGCGGGTGTCGATTGAGCTATTCGCTTCTCAATTGCACGAGCGATGGCTTCGGACTGCACGGGTACTCGTGGAACTACAATTATTGCGACGAAAACTATACGCTAGAGGAAACGGACTTGAATTGCAGCTCGAATTACTCTTGCGGCGATTGGACGCCTGTTGAAAACCAATACAATGGTTGCATAGAAGAAGGCATCGTAAATTTGACTAGAACATGCACCGATCAATACCAAAACAGTTATGTCAACTACACTACAAACACATCAGAAAACTGTTTATGCCAGTACACTAATTGGACTAACACGGGCTGCGTTGCGCTTGATTCAATGCACCAAAGCAGGGCGAACAACTCGGTTTTCGAGTACTGCACTGACTTGAGCAGGAACGTTCCAGACGAGACTTGCGCATGCACTCCTGGTGACACGCGAACCCAACCAGACAGCTGCTTGTACGGCGGCTATCAATCGAGTACTTGTGGAGAAAACTACCAATGGGGCGATTGGAGCGCGTGCCAAAACGAGGGACAATGCGCTCCGAATTCAACTGAAACGCAATCTTGCGGCAACGGCGGCAGTCAAACCAGGACGTGCCTAGAAAATTACGTTTGGGGTTCGTGGGGTGATTGCGTAGGTGAGGTGGTTTACGTTGGCGGTTACTATGGCGGCTACTCGGCTCCGGAAACCAGTCCAACGCCTAAGCCGACTCAAACTCCTGCACCAACTTCAATAGCGCCTCCGGCGCCTTCGCCGTCGCCTTCGCCTAGGCCGACCATGGGCCACTTGGCGTTGACGATTCCGAGTCCGCAGCCTAGCGCTTTGCCTCTCGGCGAGCAGCCTGCGGCGATAACGGGTTTGTTCGCGTTCGCGAACTCCAGCTGCGTCGGTGCGCTGCTCTTGCTCGCGATAATCGCGAGCGCGCTCGCGTACTACGCTTCGCAGAAGAAGAAGATCGTTAAGGCGCCGCTTTGGATTGCTTTGGCGGTAATGTTTTTGCTTCCGTTCGCAGCGGCTTTGCTGTTGAATGACGCGTGCCAGGCTGTTGCGTACGCGGTTGGCGAGGACGTGATTCTCGCTTTGCTCGCGTTTGCGGTAAGGAAGGGAATGCTGTAAACAAGCCAGCGTTTTCTTTCCCTTTCTTCTTTTTTCCTTTTTTTCTTTTCTCGTCTTTTTCGCTTTTATTTTTCTTTTCCTTACTTTCAAGCCCCTATTTTATTTCAGTTCAGCGTAATCATTAGCGATTCGTGATTTTCATGCGCTTCATCGTCGGCGAACCCGCAGCGGTAATAGGCTCGACGCTTCTCGTAGCGGATTCGCACCTCGGAATAGAGTTCGCTTTCCGGCAACGCGGGATCTTCATTCCGCTTCAAGAGAAAAAGGCTGCTCGCCGCATCGCTTCGCTCGCGAGAAAGCATTCGTGCGATGAAATCGTCGTAGTCGGCGACTGCAAGCACGACGTTTACGGTTTTGAACTCCAAGAAAAGCGCATGATGCGCGATTTTCTCGCTGCGTTGCGCGAAAACAATCCGCGCATCGGACGCTTCACCGTCGTTAAAGGCAATCACGATTCGCAGCTCGACGAATTAAGCAAAGAGGATTCCGCTTTCGAAGTAATTCCGCCTCAAGGCTTCGTTTTGCGCGACGGCAGCGAGTCTTACGGTGTTTTTCACGGGCATGCTTGGCCTAGCGAGGAAGTTCTGAAAGCCAAGCGTTTGTTGTGCGGCCACTTGCACCCGCTTTTTGAGTTAAGCGACAAAGCGGGCGCTTGGCGCGTGCCGTGCTGGCTCGTAGGCAAAACCAAACCCAATAAAAAGTTCAAGACTTTGGCGCGCGAGTGCGTGATATTTCCCGCGTTCGGCGCGTTGAGCGGCGGAACGGTCGTCAACCGCCAGCGCTGCATCGGCGTTCTATTCGAGAACGATTTGTTCGACCTTGCTCGCGCCCGCGTTTTTTCTCTCGACGGTTTGCAGCTCGGCATAGCCGGAGCGCGAAAAACAAAGCGGTGAAAAAAACCAAAAAAACGAAAAAACAGGGTTTATATTTGCGCTCACCCAAAATTGTGTTTCTCATTTTACTGAAAAGGTGGTTTTGCATGGGCGGCCGTGGTAGAGAAAGACAGGTTCACTGCGAAAAATGCGGGCGAAGCGTGCGCAGGGACAAAGCGGTTTACATCGAAAAGCCTATTCTGCAAAACCCGCTCGACCGCAACCAAATCGCTGAACCGTCGACTTACCGCGCGGTTCTCACGCGCGAAGTAGCTTACTGCCCAGGTTGTGGAAAACATCTACGCGTTTACGAGAAGAAAATCAAGCAGAACATTCGCAACGACGAGCGCGCTGCGCGGCAGCGCGAGTTCGGTTACCAAGGCGACCGCGGCAGTGGAGGCGGCGGGCGTTTTCCTCCGCGCCGCTACGACAGGCCGCGTGATACTCAAACGCAAGGCGAACAGTCGCAATCGCAGGAGACGGCGAAGACGACGGAATCGGAATCCGCTGAAAGCGCTGGAAGCCAGCGGACTGAAGCCGCACGGGAAAGCGAATCGAGCGAAGAATCGGAATCGCCTGCGCAAGCATAAGCGTAGCTGGAAAAAGCATAGCCGGAAAAGCGCGCAAACGCAGAGCAAAACGCTTAAAACCGCTGCGCCGTTAAATTCAATCCAATCGAGAACTATTTTTTTTTCTAAAGAAAAAAAGCGGTGGGATTAAAGAATGCGCGAGTTCACTTACGCGGCTGCAGGCGTTAATCGCGTCGAACGCGCCCGCGCCAAAAAATTCGGTTTCTTGAACGCCGCCATGCCTAAAGGCTGGAAGCGCACGCCCTTCAACAATCTCGCGCCACTCGACGCGAAACACTATTGCTTGCTCACGGTAGACGGAGTCGGCACGAAAATCCTCATCGCGCAACTAGCTGAAAAAAAGAAGCTCGCCACAGCGAAAATCCACGAAGGCATAGGCGTTGATGCTGCTGCGGCAGTCGCAAACGACTGCGTGCGCTGCGGCGCACGCCCCGTCGCCCTTGCAGACACGATTGACGCGAGCCGCAGCGAGCCCGCGCTAGTCAACGCGCTCGTGAAAGGATTCAGCCGAGGAGCGCGCGAAGCCGGCGCTACGTTCGTGGGAGGCGAGACGGCAGACGTTCGCGAAATGGTTCGAGGCGTGCACGGCTGCGCGAATCCTTACGCGGTCAACGCGAGCTGCGTCGGCGTAGTGGAAAAAAAGCGCGTTATTGATGGCTCGCGAATTCGCTCCGGCGACGCAGTCGTGGGCTTGCGCAGCAGCGGTTTTCACTGCAACGGTTTTTCGCTCGTGCGCCGCGTGCTCTTCAAAGAGTGGGGCGGACTTTACGACGCCAAAGCGAAACCGAAAGGCGTTGCGAAGCCGCTTGCTCTCGAGGTCCTCGCGCCCAACCGCATTTACGTTAAGAGCGTGCTCGCGGCGATGCGGAATTTCAGCGTTCACGGCGCGTTCAACGTTACGGGCGACGCTTACGAGAAATTCGGGAAATTCGCTGCGTTCTGCAATTGCGGTTTCGAGTTCGATTTCTTCAAACCCCAGCGCGTTTTCTCGCTAGTGCAAGAGGCTGCGGCAGAACTCGGGGGCGTAGTGACGGACAAAGAAATGTTTCGCTCGTTCAACATGGGTTGGGGTTTTTGCTTGATCGTGTCGCAGCGCGAGGCGGACGACGTCGTCGCATTCCTCAGGCGCAAAGGCGAAAACGCTGCGGTAATCGGGGCGGCGACGAAAAGCAAATCAATCGTCATTCGTTACAACGGCGAAAAAACGGTTTTGCAATAATTTTTGCGGTAATGGTTTTGCGGTGATGAAAAATGCGTTTTGAAGTTCGCGTGAGTTTCAAGCCAGGAGTTCTCGACGCCGAAGGCAACGCAGCGCTCGACGCCCTCAAGTCGCTTGGTTTCAAAGCGAGCGGAGTTGCGACGGCGAAAGTTTATTACATCGAAACTGCAGAGCCGCAGGCGCGCGTAGAGGAAATGTGCCGCAAACTACTCGCTAACCCGATTATTCAAGACTATCGCATATCCAAAGTCTGACGCTTTGATTTTAACCGACGCTTTGATTTTTTTGAT
Source organism: uncultured Microcaldota archaeon (assembly GCA_903893865.1). Taxonomy (GTDB): domain Archaea; phylum Micrarchaeota; class Micrarchaeia; order Norongarragalinales; family Norongarragalinaceae; genus CAITNU01. The sequence continues at coordinate 4,143 of CAITNU010000080.1, read as the reverse complement.
TTCTTTGATTTTTTTCGCGGGTTGAAATTTTTTTGGGATTGTACGAGAAGGCGAGCGAAGAATTCGATTTCTGGCGAGTACGCGTGCGCGAAGCGAGTTACGCCGAGCTAGACCAAATCAGCCGCGAGCGCGGGCTCTCGCTTTCAGCGCGGGAAATGAAGCTTTTGCAGGAGTACTACAAGAAAATCGGCCGCGACGCGACGGACGTCGAACTCGAAGCAATAGCGCAAACGTGGAGCGAGCACTGCGGCCACAAAACATTCAAAGGCAGTTTCGCTTTAGTCGAACGCGACGAGCGAGGCCGCGAGAAGAAAAGCAAAGTCGACAACTTGTTCAAAACGTACATCGCGCGCGCCACGCGCGAACTCGCGCTGCCGTGGTGTTACTCGGTTTTCGAAGACAACGCGGGCATAGTCGATTTTGACGGGGATAACGCGCTCGCATTCAAAGTCGAGACGCACAATCACCCGAGCGCGCTCGAACCCTTCGGCGGAGCGGCGACGGGCGTCGGCGGAGTGATTCGCGATGTGCTAGGAGTTTGGGCTGACCCGATTGCTAATACCGACGTCTTGTGCTTCGGTCCGCTCGACTTGCCCGAGCAGCGCGTGCCTAGCGGCGTCAAGCACCCGCGTTTTCTTTACAACGGCGTAGTCGCGGGAATCGCTTGCTACGGCAACAACATGGGCATCCCCACCGTAAACGGCGCCATATTTTTCCACGAAAATTATACGGGCAACCCGCTGGTTTACTGCGGAACGCTCGGCCTGCTGAAGAAAAGCGCGTACAAACACGAGGCGGCCGCGGGGGACGCGCTCGTTCTAGTGGGCGGGAGAACGGGAAGGGACGGGATTCACGGCGTGACTTTCGCGAGCGCGGGATTGCACGAGAAAAGCGAGGAAACAAGCCGCACCGCAGTGCAAATCGGCGATCCAATCGAGGAAGAAAAAGTCAAGCGAGGAATACTGCAAGTCCGCGACGCCGGCCTCGCAAACGCGATCACGGATCTCGGAGGCGGAGGCTTGAGCAGCGCTGTTGCGGAAACAGCTGAACGCTACTCTTGCGGCGTGCGCGTTGATTTGTCGCTCGTTCCCCAAAAATACCCGTTGAAGACGCCGTGGGAGATTTGGGTGAGCGAATCGCAAGAGCGAATGCTCCTCGCCGTGCCGCAACGCAACGTTGAAGCAGTCAAAAAGATTTTCGAAGACGAACTCGTTCTCGCGACGGTCGTGGGCGAGCTCACGGCCGAGCGCAACCTGCGGTTGTTTTACAAAAACGTCGCGGTCGCCGACATCGACATGAATTTCCTGTTCACGCAGCCGACGACGGCGAAAGGCGCAGTTCTAGCCAAAACAAAACCGAATCCGTTGAGTTTCAATGAACCAGCGAGCCCGCAAGAATACGGCGTCATCTTAAAGAAAATTCTTTCTTCACCAAACGTTTGCAGCAAGGAGAGTGTGGTGCGGCGTTACGACCACGAAGTCAAGGGTTCGACAACAATCAAACCGTTTCAAGGCGCGTCGAACGAGGGTCCCGGCGATGCAGCCGTCATTCGACCGTTGCGCGATTCCTGGAAAGGCGCTGCGCTATCAAACGGTTTTAATTCGCTGTTCGCGTCCGACGCTTACAAGATGGCTGCAAGCGCTATTGACGAAGCGATTCGCAACAACGTTTGCGTGGGCGGCAGGCGGTGGGCGTTACTCGATAATTTCAGTTGGGGGAACCCGAATGACGAACGCCAAGCAGGCGGGCTCGTTGCGGCGAGTCGCGCGTGCTACGATTACGCGCTCGCCTTCCGCGCTCCGTTCATTTCGGGAAAGGATTCGCTGCACAACGAATGCAATGGCGTAGCGATTCCGCAGACGCTGCTCGTGAGCGCCTTAGGAATCGTGCCGGACGTCCGCAAAGCAATAACCATGGATGCGAAAAAAACTGGAAATTATCTGTATATCGTTGGCGAGACTAAACTCGAACTCGGCGGCTCACATTACTGCGCGGCGCTCGACGCGAGTGAAGCAGGCGTAATTCCTGGCGTTGATGGTGCGCGCGCTGCGACGCTTTACGAAGCGGTTCTGCGCGCGATGGATGCGGGCTTGGTGCGCTCGTGCCACGACTGCAGCGAAGGCGGGATGGCGGTTGCGGCAGCCGAAATGGGCTTCGCGGGCGGACTCGGCGTAGAAATCGATTTGACGCAAGTCCCGCGCGCCGCGGACGTCAAGCGAAACGACTTCGTTTTGTTTTCCGAGTCGAACTCGCGCTTGCTAATCGAAGTCGAACCGGACAAAGCCAAAGAGTTCGAGGCTAGCCTAAAAGGAATAACGTTCGGGCGAATCGGCGTGTTCACTCAAAACCCTGACTTCGTCGTTAAAGTCTTCGACGGAACCGAAATTTTGCGGGAAAACGTTTTCGAGTTAAAGCGCGTTTGGCAGAAACCACTAAAACGATGAAAACGAAAATGAAAAATGAATAAAGCGTTGATTTCATGAAGAAAAGCGATGTTCGAGTTTGCATTGTCCGCGCGCCCGGAACGAATTGCGACGCGGAAACGCTCGACGGAGTAATAGCTGCAGGCGGCACGGGCGAAATCGTTCACTTCAACCGGTTGCACGGCGGCAGCCGCAAACTCGAAGACTACGACGCGCTGATTTTCCCGGGAGGATTTTCTTACGGGGACGAGATTCGCAGCGGAGTCATTTGGGCGCGCAAATTCCTTGGATTACTCGGCGACGACCTAAAAAAATTCGTTGATGCGGAAAAACCTGTTCTCGGCGTTTGCAACGGAATGCAAGTCATCGTCGAAAGCGGCTTGCTGCCGGGCTTGCGCGGAGCAAGCGAAGCGCCGGAAGCGTGCATGGCGTCGAACGCGAGCGCGCGCTACGAGTGCAGATGGATCTTCCTCAAAAAAACCGGTGACTGCTTGTTCACCGAAAAATACGCGCAAGGCGAAGTCGTGGAAATGCCGGTGGGGCACGCGGAAGGCAAATTCACGCTCGAACCCGGCCGCGAACAAAAAATCCTTGACGAACTCGAAGCAAACAAGCAAATCGTTTTCCGCTACTGCCGCGCCGACGGCGCGCTCGCGCGAGGCGAATACCCGTTGAGCCCGAACGCTTCGCTCGACGACGTGGCGGGCGTAAGCAACCCCAGCGGCACCGTATTCGCCTTGATGCCGCACCCCGACCGCTCGTGCTTCGGGTGGCAACGCAGGGATTGGACGAGGACGGGAAAAGTCGATGGGGAAGGCGACGGCTTGCGAATCTTCAAGGGGCTAGTCGACTACTGCGCTAAAAAGTTTTAGAAAAAACAAAAAAAGAAAAACAAAAAAACGCTGACGCGACGCGCGCTTGCGTGCTCAGCGTTTTTGCGTGGCGTCTTCCTTCATCATCCATCTTACGATGAGGAATACGACGAGCGCAATTATCGCGAAATCAATGAGCGCGCCCACGAAGTCGCCTACGAGGAATTTCGCTGGGCCCAGCTGCAGCGTTGCCGCGCGCCAATCGCCGCCCGGAATCAGGGCTCCGATTATGGGCATGACAATATCGGTTACTAGCGCGGTCACGAGTTTCGTGCTGGCCGCGCCTATGATGAAGGCGACCGCGAGACCGAGCACTTGGTATTTAGTCAAAAACGCTTGGAATTCGCTTACGAAACCCATTTTCTCCACCCACCCCGCTTTTTCGTTCGATTCGCTGTTTAAAACCCGTTTTGGCTTTAAAACCCCTTGTTTTTAAAAGCCTAGCGGCGTAATGGAGGGCAACAAGTAAACCCGTTAAGGGGTGGTTTGTTTTGGGCAAGGACAAGTGCAAAATGGATACGCTGGGCTGGATTGCCGTGATTCTCTTGATCATCGGCGGTCTCAACTGGGGCTTGTACGGCCTCTTCGCGAAAACGGATCTCGTCGACATGATTTTCGGTTCGATTCCGATTCTCGCGACGATAGTCTACGCTTTGATAGGCCTCGCGGCGTTGTACAAGATCTACATGATCGCGTCGAAGTAAAAAAAATAAAAACCCGTTTTTTATCTTTTTCTTTTTCTTCAACTCCTTTTAATTTTTTAATTTTCCTAAACTTTTTTGTTTGATTTCAATGAATCAGAACGACGCAAAACTCCTCGCCGCGTGCGTGCTGCTCTGCGAGTTCGC
>CAITNU010000079.1 GCA_903893865.1 uncultured Microcaldota archaeon | reverse complement strand
TGAGGTTTTCGCTAAGCTTTTTGCCCATGCGCGATCAACAACTCTTCAAAACCTTTTTTGTTAGCCGTAATACCCGCAAAAATAAGGGGATTAGTTACCGCGTTGAAACCTTTAAATTCTTTCGTTCCCTCAATAAGAACCATCTCGCAATTACAAGCCCAAAAGCTAACGTCGAACTTGATTGGACGACTGAACTTTTTGCGAAATTTCGAGGTGGTGCAAGTGAGGATTTACTCTTACGTGAGCGAAACCGTGAATTCGCTTGACGACGCGTTCGAAAACTCAGTCGGCTTCCTGAACAGGCAGGCGTACCTTCTCCTTCTTTGCTCGCTCTGCTTTCTCGTGCCGTTCGCGCTCGGCGAACCGCAACTCGTCGTAGGCGCAATCGTCAACGCCGCTCTCATCGCAGGCGCCTTCAAACTGCGCGGATGGGAATTGCTGCCGCTCGTCACGCTGCCGAGCCTGGGCGCGTTGTCGCGCGGCCTAATCTTCGGCCCGTGGACTCCTTATCTAGCGTTAATGATTCCGTTCATTTGGCTCGGCAACGCAGCGCTCGTTTTCGCAATAAAGCGCTTCGCGGTGCTCGAGAAAAAAGGTTTCGCGTTCGGAAACACCGCAGGCATCGCGGCGAAAGTCGCGCTGATTTTCGGCGCGGCTTGCGCGCTTTACTCTCTGCACTTGCTTCCAGTCGTCTTTCTAGCGGCGATGGGAATTTTGCAGCTCGTTACCGCAGTTGCGGGCGCAGCGTTCGCGTTCGGCTTTCTCCGAGCCGAGGCGCGGGTCGCGCGCTTTGTGCGACTCGCTTGAATTCGGCCGTGCAATCACTTTCTTTTTTTAGGCGGTTTAAGTGCAGCCTTGCCGGCAGCAGAATATTTCGCCCGCAGCCGGCCGTAAGTCGCTTCGCTGATTCTCCCGCGCAACAACAAGTCGTCGAGCCTGCGGCTCCGCTCTTCGTCCGTCAGCGGCGGTTCCCGCTCGCGCAACCTCGCACGAACGAACAAAACTGAGATTATCACTAGGATTACGAGAACGACGAAAGCAAAGACAAAGTAAAGCCTTGCCGAATCGCCGTTCGGCTCGACCGAGTAAATTATGCTCAACGCCGCGCCTTTTTCGCTGGGGGAAGGCGAACCGCCCGCGGAAACGGAAACGCTCGCGCTTCCTTCGGGCGCGAACGGAGAAGACATCGCGTCTTTCAAGCGAGCCGACTCGCTCTCGAGACAGCGCGCGAGTTCCTGCAGTTCGAGCGCGTTCAGCGAGTAAGCGAAATCGGCCGTGCGGTTCGCTTCCGCGATGTTGTAAAGCGAGTGCGCGTAGTACAATTGAGCCCACATGCTTTTGAAGCCCCGCAAGGCGGAAGCGTTTCCCAAAAGCGCGGCGAAATCTTCTTCGCCGAAAGTTTTTTCCGCTTTAGCCCGCGCTTGCGAGAACCCCAACGCGAAGCACGCGTCGAACGCCGCCGCGGCGTAGCTTCCCTGCGAGAAGGAGTCTTCCGCAACGCCGAGGTGCCACTCCGCATCCGCGTCGTACGACGAAGAAAGCGAAGCGTTAGCTTTCGTTATCAGCGCATTCGCTTCGCTTCTTGCGTTGAATTCGTTGAGCTCGACTCCGCTTGCATTCGCCGAAGCCGCAGCCGCCATGCTTCGGCTCGCCTCGAGCCATGCGAGGGCGCTCGCATAATCTTCAACGAAAGGCAGCGGTTTCGAAGCAAGCGGCGCGTTTTCTTCGAGTTCCGCCGCCTTCGCAGCAGCCCAAGCGTAGCGCAACCGCGCGCCGACGAGCATCTCCCAACTAGAAACGCGCATCGGCGAGGAATCGACGTTTTGTTCGAACGATGCGTTCGTCTCCTCTGCGAGTTCGCGCACCGCATCGGCGAACTCCTGTTTCGAGTAATTCGCCGTGAAAAAAGAGTTTGCGGCAACGCGCGCGACGAAAGCAGCGTTCGCGGCTGAGTAAAAATAGTTTTTGGCGAGGAGTTCGCGCGACGAATTCAGCGCGTCGCGCAACGCCGAAGCGACGAGCGCGGAAGAATTGTCGTTTTTCTTGGAAAGTTCCGCTTCGTCCGCTGCGAGCGCTTTGATTTCGTTTTCCGCGAGAAAGCGCATGGATTGCGACGCCGGAAGCGCGTCGATTGCAGCGAGCACCAACGGTTTAGTCTCGTGCTTGGGCGCAATGGCTTGCGAGCCGGTCGGAGTGAAGGCGATTGCGATTGCCTCATCGAAATTCGCTACTTCGATTACCTGCATTCCCCATTGCTCGCCCAACCGCCGCAAATCTACTCCAGTCTGCACGCCCTGCCCGAGCGGAATCAGGAATATTTTCAGTCCCGCTTCGTGCACGGCCTCGAGTTTTTCCGCGACTCCCCCGACTTTCCCGACGCTGCCGTCCTGCTCGATGCTTCCAGTAGCCGCCAAGTCGGAACGCAGCGTTTTTCCCGAGAATTCAGCGTAAGCGAGGAGCGCGAAAGCCACTCCGCCGGACGGACCGTCGATGATTTCCGCTGGAGCGTGAACCGAGTAAAGCAAGGCGTTGCCCTCGAGGCTGGCGCCCGCCTTGCGCGCTGCGAGCTTAGCCGCGGTTTCCGCGCTCTGCTGCGTTTCGACGCTCGAGAACGGAGTCGTGTCCAAAAAAACGCCGCTTGAGTCTGCGACGAGTCGCGCGCTCGTAGTAGTCAAAATGCCTTTTCCCGTCGAATCCATTGCGGGCATGCTGAGCGAAGAAAGCGCGGAGCAGCTGCGCGCACCGAAGGAAAAAAACACTAGCGAAAACACGATGAAAGAAAAACAAAGTCGCTTAGACAATCGCTTAGACAAAAAAACCACCCTTAAATTTTTTCATGCTTAGGAAAACGCTTCACTTCAAGACGTCAAGATTTCTGCCAAACGCAAATGCGTAGAACGTAATCGCGCTCGCACGGCGGTTGAGCGCAGGCGGTACCGAGGGATATGCGAAGAGGAACGGTCATGGACGATACCTTGTGCGAGCCACCGTCCGGCGATTGCGCATACAAACATCCGCTCCCTTGAAGATTGTAGGCAGTGAAAGTTGGGATTTTGGTCGAATCGCTCATTTGCTCGTTGCTGGTTACGCGCGCGCCCACGACGTCTATGGCTTTATACGGAGTAGACTTATCCGACGGATTCACGATTTCAGCGTAATAATCGTACCCCGCGAGCACTAGCGGTAACATAGTCTCCCGCAGCGCGCACCGCAACGCCTGTCTCCCTGGAGCTGAAACGCCGGGCGCTTGCGAGTTCGGCTTGTCTGGCTCGGACCAAAAACGGTCGTCTAAACGCGGCAGCGGAAGTCCTTTAGGGTTGTTCGGGTTGTCGCTTAAATCCTTCTTAACCAAGTCAAGCACGGTAATCGAGCCCTTGTAATTTTCAAACAACTGTTTGCAGCCGTAAGTGCCTATCAGAGATGGGTCGGTAGCGTAAGCTGGCTCAATCCCTTCGCTCGGATCTTTTGGAATGTCCTTCAATTGCTGCAGGTTGATGTAGTAAAGCGATTTCACAGCGCTCTGGAGATAGTTGATTTCGTAAAACGAGTACAACGCGTTGTCCATGCTATCGCCGTAAGTCGTTATCGTCGAGTAAACGAGCGCGCAAGAGAAGCCAACCATTAAAAGAAAAGTGATTCCGTCGAAAATCGCTGCCTGAGCCTTGCTTCGCCTCGCGCGGTTACTGCCGAGCGCGACCGCGACCGCGCCTGCAGCTTTAAAGTTTTTCCGCTTCATGATTTTCGCCACACTATGATGTTCATCAAACCGTGCCCGAAAGTCGAGCTGCCGTGGCTAGGACACGGGACCGCGATTGGATAGTTGAATACGACCGCGTAAGACCTCTCGTTTGGTACGAAAGCGCCGCCGCGTCGTTGCAGGTCCTCGTAGTTCGTGCACGCCTGCCAAGTATAGCCGTAATCGTCGTTGAGATCTTTCTCGTAATAGTAGGGGCTCAAACGGCTTTTAGGATCGTCAGTAAAAATTATTTCCCCGCAGTAACGCTTCACCGTGAGCAACACGTAAACGTTGTCAGCATCAGCCGCTTTTTGGAGGGCAGCGCACTTGTCTTGGAACGTTGCGTCGTCGACGAAACCCTTGTCGGTAACGATGTACGAAAGCGACACCGCCGCCTTGCGGATGTCGAGGTAAGCGTTTTTCTCGGCTGAAAGGTTGCCGGCGAACGCTATCGTCCCGAAGAAAAGCACTACGCCCGCTACTATCGGGAAAATGCTGGGAATATCGTCGCCCAACGGTCCTACGAAACCTTTCCTGAAAACCAAAACAATCAACTCAACGCATTGGAACACAACGGTTGAACCACCTGCACTCCGCCGACATCAACCTTGTGCCCCCATCCGCAGCAATTATCGATTTCCGTCGAGTCGAAGTTTACACAATCGGCCGGGTTTTCCCGTGTGCAGTCTTCGACGTACAAGTGCTTCTCGAAAGGCCATGCTTTCGTGGAACATTTTAATACGACCAAATAATACGATGGAGGAGTGGTTTCGCCGTATTTTTTGGATGGTTCGACGGTCATATCAACCGATATGGCGGAAGGCGAAGTTTGCCGCCTGTTTTTGTTCGAACCAATAAAGTGCACTCGGTAGCCAGACGAGCTGGGCGAGCTGGACGAGCCGTACGGAATCAGCAGCGACGAACCTGAACTGCAACTCGCCGAAACCGCTTTCGCTTCGAGTATAAGCGTTTGCTTGATGCCGCCAGAGTCTTGAGTCTTGCGCCAAGTAACCGTTAGGTTATAGCGTTGGAAATCCTCGCTTCCCGTCGAGAGAACGCGCTCGAGCGGAATCACCTTCCGTTCGTCCTCTATTGGCGCGGAAACAACTCCAACGACTTGGCTGCGGACGTTTTGCACGAGGCTTTCAGCGCGCGCTTCGCACAAACCGCTCTTCTCTTTAGCGCTCAAACCAACTAGAACGAGCGCGAGCGCGAGAATGAAAAAAACCATGGCCATCTTCGTAAGCATCCACATTGCAATCTGCGCTTTCGAACTGCCGCTGCGCCGCGAAATTTTTTTCTGGGGGCAATACACTTCAAACCACGTTTAACGCAACGCTGCCGCTCAATAAAAAACCGAGTTTTTAAGCGCGAAGCGCGCCGCAGCGCTTCAAGACGAGGATTGCTGGTTAGCGGATTGAGTGAGGTCGTTCCATTGCTTTGGGGTGAAAGCGCAAACGTTGATTATTTTCGCTATTTTATCCGATCCGCCTGTCGATCCGGCGCCTGTGCTGCTCGACGCGAACCGTAAAATGAAGGTGTTTCCGCTCGGCGGCCTGCTCAGCGAGTAATAGCGCGCGTACTCAGGGTCGACGAAGTGAATCTTGCTTTTGCAGCTATCATAGCTGACGCTCTCTTCGCAACTGTGAGATTGCGTCGCGTCGTTAGGGCAAGGACAGTAATTGAAGCTGCCTCCGCTGCCGCTACTGCAATCGGCGCTGTCGTCCCAAGACAAGCTGATTGGCCCGCTCGTCTGCACGCAAGTAATCGCGTCAGTAAGCGCGGAATACGTTCCGTCCGCGCCGTAACTCAAAGGAATCAGTTGCCAGCAGCCCGCGGATTGGCCCGGGCAGAGTCGGCAGTATTCCGGCTTGGAAAAATAAGCGAACTGAACTGCTTTGATATTGTACTGACCGCAGCTCGGAAAATCAATTGTTTCAAGGCGCGTCGTTGGAGGTGAACTAATCGCAATCGAAACCAGTGCGTTCTGCACGCGGCTCATCGTGGTTTTTATTCTCGCCACGCACTGCTGCTCCTGCATGCTGTTCCAAACGTTTAGCGCGAGAGCCATGCTCATCGTGAGAATTATGACCGCGACGAACAATTCTATGGGCGCCTCGACCTGCGATTTACGCAAGCGAATCCTCAAAACAACCACCACGCTAGCTCAAACTAAACTTAAAGAAAAAAAATTTCTGGAAATCAAGGAATCAAAAGCATTTTGACTAGCAGGGAAGCGCTTTTCGCGATTCCGCCAGCCTCACCGAGGTTTTCTTCTGCGCTTATCGCTGATTGCCTGAACAACGGCTTCACGAGCGTGATTATGAGCACTGCCGCGATTATCATTACGATTAGCAAGTAAATCGGCGTCCAGCCCTGCCCCTTCCTCAAAGCCATAAACGATTTACCACCGCACCAATTTAAAACCGTTGCTTAAACCGTCGCTTACTCCAGGAATTCGACTGCATCAACGATTCCGTCCCCGTCCTCGTCGAAACCCTGAACGACTTTCGCGATTACGCTTCTGTCGAAGAGATTGCCTTCCTCAACTCGCCGCGATTCCTTGACTAGCGCGAGAACCGCGACTCGCGTCGCGATGTGATTGCTTCCAGCGATAACGAAAATTTTTCGCCCGCGCGCAAGCGGACTGTCAGCGATTTCGAGAAACCCAACGTTCTCCCCGTACTTGCGGCCGCTCAACCGCGACTCCACGCCGAACGTCTTCTCCTCGAAACGCACGGGCAGCGAAGCGTTCACTTCCTCCACGAGCGTGTTCACCCGCGGCCCCCCGAGCAAAAACAAATTGCGCTTGCGGTCGGCTTCGCGCACTTCCGTGTCGAGCAAGAACAACGGGTAGTCGAACGCGGCGAAGCCTCCGAGCCACGCGCCGAGCTCGGCGGCGCAGTATTCGCTCCCTCGTCCGCGGAATTTACCGTGCGCGTCCGGACTCCCGAGAACTAGCTTCGCTTCAAGCCGTCCTCCGCTCAAAAACGGCGAGAGAAAGGACGGTGGGCGGCCCAAGGGCTGGTGTAAAGGACGCCAACTCGCGTTGACGACGAGCGACAGGGCATCGCTCGCAGCACGGAACCGCTTTTCTTTTCCTCTCAAGGCGTTTTCCGCGCGTTCCTTGGCATTGCCCTCGGGCCGTAAAAGCCCTGCTTGCGACAGAATTCGGAAGTGGTAGTATACGGTCTGCACCTGCATCTTCAGCTCGCGCGCTACTTGCGCCGGATATTTCGCCTCGCCGCCCACGCTCTCGAGTATGCGAAAGCGGTCTGGCGAAAGCGCGGCGAGCGACTCCGCCGGCAGGATGAGCGAGTCAAGCGATTTTTGGGCTAGAACGAGTTTCGCTGAAGGCGCAGCCGCCTCTTCCGCGCTTTTCACCGGCTTGGAAGTCATTTTTAATCGTTTAATGTAACAATAACAGGATTTTTAATACTTTGCCTTGGTTTTATCAAAATGTTTATTATACTATAACAATACTATTAAACGGAGATTAGGGGGGTTTAAAAACCTGAGCCGAGAAAACCTATTTTCGCGATCTACAATTTAGCTTATCGGTTTCAGAATAAAACAATCGGCGGTTGATGCGCTTTGTGCGGAATAATCGGTTACGCTGGACAACGCGAGGCTGCGCCTATCGTGCTCGACGGATTGAAGCAGCTTGAATACCGCGGCTACGACAGTTGGGGGATAGCCTGCGTCAGCGATTCGGGAAAGGCGAAGGCGATAAAGAAAACCGGAAAAATAGGTAGCGTCAGCGAAGGCGAGGTTTCTGCGCTTTCAGGCAGGGCAGCGCTGGGGCACTCGCGTTGGGCGACTCACGGCAACGTTACGAGCGAGAACGCGCACCCGCACGTTTGCTGCAACGGAGAAATATTCGTGGTCCACAACGGAATAATCGAGAATTACGCGGAATTGCGCGCCGAGCTGCAAAAGCGCGGCCACCGCTT
>CAITNU010000078.1 GCA_903893865.1 uncultured Microcaldota archaeon | reverse complement strand
AATCAAGGACGCGACGGCGCGGCGTTCGGATTTCGCGGCGCTTTACTCGGTTTACGAAGACTGGCGCTTGCGCGGATTCGTCGTCAAGACGGGATTCAAGTTCGGCACGCACTTCCGCTTATATTTTCCCGGCGCGAGTCCCGGCCTCGGCGAAGGAGAGTGGATGCACTCGAAGCACGTAATCCACGTTTTCCCCCGCGAAGCGAGAATGCTCATCAGCGAGTGGGCGCGCGCGATTCGAGTCGCCCACGGCGTGCGCAAGACGTTTATCCTCGCGATTCCAGGCGCGCGCCGCGTCGAAGCAAGCGAACTCGATTTCCTGCTCTACCATCGAGAAAGCGCGGGGAGCGTTCCCGAAAACCCGCGCAACGGGAAACCAAAATTCGTGATGCTCGCGTTGAGCGAGGAGGAAGAGCTTGGGGGCGCGGAACTCGCGCGCGCAATCGAGCAAGCGAAGCAGCTCGGGCTCGACCTCGTTCTCGCGATTTGCGACCGGGAAACGAGTATAACGTATTACCGCGTCAAGCGCATTGAGCTTCCCGGCTCGAAATACGAGTATTACGAAATCGAGTGGATACAGCCTTAAAGCCGTTGACTTTCGCGTTGGCATTCGAATAATCAGGATTAAATTCCGTTGGTGCGTGAATTCTTTATGGATTCCGAACGCAAAAAGAAGCTGGACGAACTCAAGCGCGACGGAATCGAGCCTTACGCGTACTCTTTCAAACGCACGCATTACGCGGACGAGATAACGACGAATTACGACAAGCTCGAAGGCAAGCGAGTGCGCGTCGCGGGCAGGCTCACGCAAATCCGTTCTTTTGGGAAACTAGCTTTCGCTCACTTGCAGGATGACTCTGGAAAAATTCAAGTCGTCGCGCGAACCGACAAGACGGACGCAAAGAGTTTCGCGCTGTTCATGAGTCTCGACGCGGGCGATTTCATCGGCGGCGAAGGAATCGTCACGAAGACGAAGAAAGGCGAGAAAAGCGTTGAACTTTCTTCCGTCCAACTTTTAGCGAAATCGCTGCGCGTTCCGCCCGAGAAATTCCACGGATTGCAGGAAACGGAATTGCGTTACCGCAAACGCTATCTCGATTTGTTAGCCAATCCAGAAGTTCGAGAGATTTTCCGCGCGCGAGCGAAAATCGTTTCAGAAATCAGGCGCTTCCTCGACGAGCGAGGCTTCGTGGAAGTCGAAACCCCGATTCTGCAGCCCATTTACGGCGGCGCGGCCGCAAAGCCGTTCACGACGACACACAATTTCTTCAAGAAAAAGCTTTTCCTGCGCGTCGCAGACGAACTTTACTTGAAGCGTTTAATCGTCGGCGGGTTCGAGCGAGTCTACGAAATCGGCAAGGATTTCCGCAACGAAGGCGTTGATTCGATGCACAACCCCGAATTTACGCAACTCGAATTTTATCAAGCTTACGCGGACTACGAGGAAATTGCTGGCGAGACTGAAGAACTCCTCGCTGCAATCGCGAAGCGCGTTTGGAATTCGCTCGACGGAAAATACGGCGGAAAACCGTTGAGCTTCAAACCGCCTTTCAAGCGCGTTCACCTCGCGAAAGCGATAAAAGAGAAAACAGGCGTAGACATCCTCGCGTGGCGCAGCGACGCTGAAGCAGCTGCTGCTGCGAAAAAGCTCGGGTTGAGCGTTGAAATAAAAACGCGCCAGCACGTTGTTGACGCGTTGTTCGCAGAGCACGTGCAGCCAGCGTTGTGGCAGCCGACGTTCGTTTTCGATTACCCCGACTATATGTGCCCACTCGCGAAGAAAAAGCGCGGAAGCGGAGAAGAGAGTGGTTTGCGCGAGAGATTTGAATTGTTCATCGCAGGCAAAGAGTGCGGCAATTGTTACTCCGAGCTAAACGACCCGCTCGACCAGCGCGCGAAGCTCGAGGAACAAGCGAAGGAGAGGGCGCGCGGCGACGGGGAAGCGAGTTTCTTGATGCACGACGAGGATTTTCTTGAAGCGTTGGAGCACGGCATGCCTCCGCTCGGCGGAATCGGAATAGGCGTCGACCGTCTAGCAATGATTTTCACCGATCAGTCGAGCATTAAGGAAGTAATTCTTTTTCCGAGCATGAAACCGATTGACGCCGACGCGTGAGTGAAGGAAAAGCGTTCACCTCAAATTTTCAAATGTTTTTTAAAGGCATGCTGAATAGCCTCTTTCATGAATCGCTTCCTTGTCGCGTTCGCGCTGCTCGTTTTTTCACTGCTTTTTTTGTTTTCTCCAGTAGTTTCAGCTGACGGTATGCTGATTCCGCGCGATTTGACTGCAAACATTCGCGAGACGCACCAGCTTTTGGTTGCTGACGTTGGACGCGATTCAGCTTCAGAAAAGCTTTTCATTTCTATTGAGAGCGACAAGAATGATTCGATCATCGTAGCGATTCCGTTCCAGAAAAAGCCTACTACGTTCAATGTCGAGCGCAAGAATTTGACTGACTTCAAGTTGGAAAATCACTTGAACGAAGTCGCAGAGTTAGCGAAGCAGAACGATCGCTTCAGAACTTTTGGTGAATCCGCGGTTGGCCGCACAATTTACTCGTACGCTTTCCTTACGCTTGCTCCAGCTGCGCCGTTAGGTATTTTTGTTTTATTGATGGGCGGCTTGCGCGGCGGCGTCTTTGGTTCTGCTTCATTAGGAAGCGGTTTGACTCCCGATGAAGTTCGGGCGTTCGAAGGCGGAAGCGTAGAAATTTACGGCGTGACCAACGACAACCTTGATTCCATAATCGCACGTTACGGTTTGGATGCGTCGCTTCGTGATAAATACAAATCTTACGGCCATCTTTACTTGTACGTTCTAACGCTGAAACCAGTTTACCGCAAAAAGAGTTTGTACGGTGTGTTGCGTGACTTCTGTCCTGACCCGAAGCAAGCGCTTCAACTGCTCGGCAAAGAAACAGTTTCTTCGGAGGAATGGAGTGCGACTGGATGCAGAATACGTTTTCGTGGTCAATATTCTACTTTAGAGCAAGCACGTGCGGACTGCAAGTGGTCAGGAAAGTCGGATTTGTATGAATGCCTTCAATCTTATGGCCCAGATTTTTTGAGTCTTGACATCGTTAAAGCGATTTTTTCCAGCGATGTTACCGGCGTTCAAGTCAGCTTCGATTCTGAGCTTGACGACGGAAAATTCTGGTTTCCGCTCGGCACGAGCGCTTTCTGGTCCGAGCCCATAGGAGTTACCGGGTTGTACCTTTTTGTCCCGCAAGATTTGGAGTTGAACGGCGGCGGGCTCAAAAAAGTTGGTGCTTACGGCGGCAAAAGCGTTTTTTTGAAAGAGTTTTTTTTCGATAACCCGAACTATGACTTCAACACCATCGTACAATCGAAGGGGGTTTCCGCGTTTTCTGACGCTTTTAAGTCGCTGCTTGCGGCGATTTTGGATTTTCTCCACGTCTTTACTTATACCATAGCTTTCCTTGCGAGCTTACTTGCAGGCGCCGCGATGGTTTGGTTTAAATCAGAAAAGAAGGTTGGCTGGATTGCTGCATTCAAAGAATCCTTTAAGGCGTGGGGGCTTTACTTTTTTGGTTCGCTGGCAGCTATACTATTGGCTGCCGCCGTCGTGTTTCTAGCTTTGCTTTTTAGCAATGGTCTTGGCCTTTCAGGAGGAATCGGGCTCATTTATGGTGCTTTGGTTGCTTTAGTCGCCTTCGCAGTTTGGGGTGGTTCGCTTTTTCTCATTCAAACGAAGGGTGTTCAATTGTTTTTCGCCGGCAAGCGTTCCTTCTCGGAATACGTTATGTTTCTCGCTACCTCGTGGATAATTGGTCTAGCGGCAACCATCGCTTTCCTGGTGTTTTTCTTTCTATTGATCGCTCTCTACTACGCGTTTTGACGCGCTTTTGATGCACTTTTTACAGAGTTCACAATAGCTTTTTATTGCCCGTTCGTCAAATTCTTTAAGCGTTTTCTTGTGAAAACAGGAACTGTTATTGCGGGAGGTAGCGGAACTTGAAAAAAAGCGTTTGGCGGACGAAGAGCGTTGGATTATTGTTTGTGTTCTACCTATTTTTTGCTTCCAGCGCCGCAGCCGAGCGGGGAATTTTCGATGCCGTAGCCTCGCCTTCGCCCGTGCAAGCCGTCAGCCCCTCGCTGGCGCCCGCGCCTTCTTTCGCTACGTACGTGCCGTTTTTGCCTTTATTGATGCTTTTGGCTTTTGTTTCGCTCATCGGCGCGTTTCTAATTTCCTGGAAACAACACGGCTGACACGGCAACAAGGCTAACGCTGACTACTAGAATTTATTTTTTTTCTAGTTCCGTTTTTGTTTTTTATTCCATGAAGTCGCGCGCGCTCGGCGGCGTCTCCGGTTCGCCTTTCCGCTTGCGGATGCTCGAGATCGTAGTCGGCTGCAAGCCCGCAGGCAAGCGCTCGTATCCAGCGTACTCGTAGTACCAAATCGCGCGGCCTTGCGAGGCGCCGCGAATCTCGTTCGCAAAACCGAACATTTCCGAGACTGGAACTTTCGCTTTGATTACGAGGGATTCTCCTTCCTGGTTTACTTCCGAGATTTGTCCTCGGCGCGACTGGATTTGCGCGATTATGGCGCTCATGTAATCCGCGGGCGCGGTTACGAACAAGTTTTGCTTCGGTTCGAGGAGGACTGCTCCGCCGAGAAGCATGCCCGCGAAAATCGGGCGGCGAATCGCAGGAATGATTTGCGCGGGACCGCGGTGCGCCGGGTCCACGTGAATCGTCGCGTCCGTCAAAATGACTTTGACTCCTACGACGCGTTCTTTCGCGAGGGGTCCAGCAGTCACCGCTTCCTCGAATCCTTCCAGCAGCGACTCCTTGATTTCCTGCAGGTATTGCACGCCTTTCGTCATGTCGATTAAAAGGTTTTCATCGCAGACGCGCATGACGTTCTTCGCTTCGTCGCGGGCGAGTCCTGCTTTTAGCAAGCGTTCCGTCAAATCCTTGCCTTTCGCTTTCTCGTCGATTTCGCCTTCGCGAAAAGCTTTCAACACGCTTTCCTCTAACGGCTTGATTATGACTTTGAAGCGGTTGTGTTTGTTCGGCGATTTGCCTTCGATTTCAGGGCTTTCGCTTACGACGGTTTCGTGGTAGACGACGATGGGCGGGCCGGTTTCGATTTCGACTTTGCGTTCGTTGCGAATCTTGTATTCGATGATTTCGAGATGCAGCTCTCCCATTCCGCTGAGCAGGTGTTCGCCCGTTTCCTGGTTAAGCGTCACGCGCACGGTCGGATCTTCTTTCGCTATGCGCCGCAGCGCTTCGACTAGGCGCATCAAGTCCCGAGGGTTCTTCGCTTCAATGCTTTTCGTGACTACGGGTTCGGAGTGGTGCTTGATTTTCTCGAAAGGCTCGATTTCCTCTTCGCTGACTGTTTCGCCCGCGTAAACTTCCTTGAGCCCGACGAGCGCCACGATGTTGCCCGCGGGCACTTCGTCGATGGTTACGCGGTCGATTCCCATGTAAACAGCGACTCCCTGGATTTTTTCGCGCGCGTACTGGGCAGCGAGGTAGAGTTCGGTTCCTTTCTTGATTACACCTGAATACAATCGTCCGACCGCGACGTCTCCCGCGTGCGGGTCGACTTGAATCGCCGTAACCATGAAGCACGCTTTTCCGTTCGGGTCGCAGTTCATCATCGCTTTTCCTGCGGACGAATTCAGGTCGCCGTGCCAAATGACTGGAATGCGGTATTTCTGTGCTTCCAACGGGTTAGGCAGCTTCGTAATGACCATTTCGAGGATGACGTCGCCGAGCGGAGCCGTTGCCTGCAGCGACGCGTGGTCGCCGGAAACGCACTTGTCGTAAATGTCTTTGAACGTGATTCCCTTCGATTTCATTATGGGATAACTAATCGCCCACTTGTTGTACGCGCTGCCGAACGCGACGTTGCCGGAATCCACTTTCATCTTCCAATCTTCCTTGTGTTCCGGCGGCGCGTAGTCTTCAACGAGCTTGTTGACGCCGTTAATGATTTTTATGAACCGCTGCTGCATTCCGTCGAAGTCGAGCTTTAACTCATTCATCAAGCGGTCGATTTTGTTTATGAACAGCACGGGCTTGACTTTCTCTTTCATCGCCTGGCGCAGAACCGTTTCCGTCTGCGGCATAACGCCTTCAACGCAGTCGACGACGAGAATAATGCCGTCCACGGCGCGCATTGCGCGCGTAACGTGCCCGCCGAAGTCCACGTGCCCCGGCGTGTCGATTAAATTGATTAAATAATCTTGTCCGCCTTGGTTGAACGCTATTGAAATATTCGCCGCTTTAATCGTGATTCCGCGCGCTTGTTCTTGCTCGTCGTAGTCGAGCACGCGTTGTTCGCCCGCTAGCGCTTGCGATATGAGTCCAGCGCGCGCGACGAGCGTGTCGCTGAGAGTAGTCTTGCCGTGGTCGACGTGCGCGACTATTCCCATGTTGCGAATGTTTTTGGGATTGCGCATGAGCTTCGAAACGTGCGCCGCGACGCTTTCCTTCGTTGCCATTTCCAAAACCACTCCGTAAAATTGAAAAAATTACTTTTTGCTT
>CAITNU010000077.1 GCA_903893865.1 uncultured Microcaldota archaeon | reverse complement strand
CGAGCACTATGAGCGTGATGTCGCCGAATACGCCGTACATGAACGCGGTTACGCCGCAAACTCTTTTAATTCCTGCGTTTACGCCCAGCTGCTATCGAACTCGGCGGTCGCTTGCCGCATCTGGTTTCTAGCGAGCTTTAAGCTTCGATGAAGCCTTAAAAAACGCTGGCGTCAAATAATTAGCCGTGCCCTGGTAGCTCAGCCGGCAGAGCGTCTGACTGTTATCGGAAAAGGTTTTCCGGAAGAAATCAGAAGGTCATCGGTTCGAATCCGATCCAGGGCGCTGCTTATTTTTAAAAAAAATTATTCGCTGCTGTCGCCCGCGGCTGTGCTCAGCGTTTTCTCGAGAATCTTACGCACTTTCGTCGGCTCGTAAGCGAGCTTAATCAGCGTCGTGTGCCCGCGCACGCCTTTCCCGCTGTCGAGCGTGTTGATTAAACCCAGATTCTCGAGGTCGTGCAAATACTCGCGGTACCAACGGCTCGTGCGCGGTTCTCGGCCGAACTTTTTCGCTGCGCGCGTGTAACGCTCGTAAATCTCGCCGCTGAAGTACAAGCGTTCGCCGCCTTCGTCGATTAGCTTCTTGTAACTCACGTCTTCAGCGATGCTTGCAACGGCGTAAAGCAAGAGTTGCTGGTGAATCGGCAGAGTGTTCATTACTTCGAAAGCCTTGTCCTCATCAGCCGCTTTTCGCGACGCCTCGACTTCCTTGTCCGAAACGCGCGGCGTCTTGCGCGTTTCCGCGAGCTCTCCCGCGCGCAAGAGCAGCGATAACGCGTAGCGCGCGTCGCCGTTTTCGCTCGCAGCTATTGCGGCGGCGAGGTTGAGCGCGCTTTCCTCGACTGCGCCGCTTTTGAACGCGGTTTTCGCGCGCTGCTTGAGAATTTCCTGCAGCTGCTGCGCGTTGTAAGACTGGAAAACGAGTTCTTGTTCGCATAACGACGATTTGCTTCTCGCTTCCAAGCGTTGCTTGAACCCGACTTTGTTGCTTATTCCGATTACGCTGAGTCCGCCGCGCTTCAAGTCGTCGTTGACGCGCGTGAGCGTGTAAACGAGATTATCGAGGTCGCGCACCATGTCGACTTCGTCGAGCGCGAGAACCACTTGCTTGCCGTGAACGCCGCCTTGAGCGTTTTTCGCTTCGTCGTGCGCGTTCCTGCCTTCGCCTTGCGTGTGTTTTTCTTCCCCGCTTTTCGCTTCGCCGGCCGCGCTCCCGCCTTCAATCCAGTCGAGGAGCTTTTCGTAAAGAACGGCGAACGAATAACCGGTTTTAGCGAAATCCGGGCAGAACGACGTAATCGTTTTCTGCAAAACTTTGTAGCGCGAGTCGTAGACGCGGCAGTTCATATAAACGCTGTAAACGCCTTCCGCGCCTTCCTCCCCGAGTTTTTGCAGGACGTAGCGAGTGCTCGCCGTCTTGCCGCTCCCGGTTTTGCCGTAAAGGAAGACGTTGCTCGGTTTTTTGCTTTGCAGCGCTGGTGCGACCGCCTGCATGAGCGAGCGGATTTCTTTTTCTCGGTCGAGAAGCGTTTCTGGAACATAGTGAGGCGAGAGCACCGACTTGTCTTTGAACACTTGCGATTCCGGCGCAGTCAAGTCTTTGAACGAAATGTTCGCCAAACCCCACACCCACCTTATAGCGCAGTCGAAAAGCAGTCGGAAAAAGAATTTGAAGCGATTGAAAGAGATTTTTCGCGACTGCAACGAATTTGAACAATTTTTGTTGTTTCGACTGGCTTTAATGCTTTGCTTTCGGGGGCATTTATAATTTGTGGTTTCCTTGATTTATCGAATTGCAAGCGCATTGAGAGGCGGTGATAGCAAAGGAAAGGTTGGAGAGAGGTTAGAAAAGGTTTTAAAAACCAGTTGCTTGTAGTAATAACCGCGATTAAAGCTTTGATTAAGCTGATTAAACAAAAGGTGATTTGGGAATGGGCGTATTCAAGGACTTGGGCAAGGCACTCGGGATAAGCAAGGACATGGATATAGAGGATTTCATGAACGCGGCTGAAGCGGAAGACGTTGACGTGCTGCACAAGGCGGCCGACTTTTACGTGAAACCCATTTCGCTGCAAAGCGAGGCGGACACGTCCATAGTCGAGGACGAACTCAAGCAGAAGAATATCATTCTCCTCAACATCACGCCGCTCGCGCGCAATCCCGCGAAACTCAAGCAGGTCGTGAACCAGTTGCGCGGCTTCGCGCTCGGCATCAACGGCGACATCGCTCGCATCGACGAGGACAAAATCCTCCTCACGCCGTCGAACGTCAAGATCGTTAAGCGCAAGAGAACCTGAGTTTTTTTATTTTTTAGCTTCCTTTTCTCTCTTTTTCCTTATTCTTTTTGTTTTCCCTTGCAGCGTAAGCAGCGCGAAGCACGCGAAGCAAATCGTTTTTTAAACCGAAGGCAGTAAAGCTAAAACAGTAAAGCGTTTACTCAATATTCGAATTGTCTGAAAAAAGGTGATTGCTCATGCCAGCGGAAAAAAAGAATGACGAAGCGAGCGTTAAAATTTTCAAGATAGCTTCCGTGAACGAGGAACAACGCGGTTCAATCGAAGTCGGTGAAGAGAATATCCACTTTCGTTTGGGCGCCGGCCGCGTCATCAAGCGCAGTTACGTCGTTGGACTCGTGCGAAAAGGCGGTTGCGCGCTCAACAAGTGCAAGGCGGCGCTGCAGTACTACGATATTTTCGGGAACAAGGAAGAGAGCGAGTTCCTCATTAACGAGAGCGATTTCAAGGCGCTCAAGAGCGTAATCAAGAAGTAGAACGGTTAAACACTCTGATTTAAGGCACGAGCCGTAAATCCACCTATTTTTAATTCTCGGCAAACACTAGTTATCTAGTTGCTTTGGGGAAGGTTTCAGAGAGGTTGGTCGCTTTGAGAAAGCTTTTTGCGTACTTATTTGCGTGCATTTTAGGCGGCGTGTTTGTTTTAAGCGTTTCAGCAACAACTGCAGCGGGACCACTATCGCAACTATGTAGCAATGACTTTTCTCAACTTTCTGGGGCGTGTGATATCGCCAATACTAAAACAGTCATTCCTTCTCAACAAGAAGCACCTTCAAAAACATATGCAACAAAAAACACACCTTTTTGCAGTAGCTGTGCGGAATGTAATTTTTCAGCAAATAGGTATGGCGCTGCGACACTAACGGAAGATATTACTGGCAATCGATTAATCTGCATAGATACAAACTACGTAAATAATGTGACTATCGATTGCGCGGGACACAAAATTAGCAATAGCTACGTTGGAGTGTGGTTTGAGCGCGGAACGCAAGTTATAGTTAAAAACTGCCGATTTGAAAACAACGTGTATGCTGTTGCTACGACCGAAGCAGCACAAGCTAAAATATTCAATAATCACTTCGAGCAAAATGATTATGCGATAGTTTTAAACAGTAATGAAGACAACGTGAGTAATAATAGTATCAATGGGTGCGGGGTCGGGGTGTTGCTTACAGGCAGTAGGCTTGAAATGAAAAGCAATACGATATCTAGTTGCACGTATGGACTTTATTTAGGCCCGTATGCTGAGCCAGGATGCGACAATAACATCGATACATCTAATTTGATTGACGGCCGGCCAGCATATTATTTTTTTAATTCTTCAAATATGCTTTTTCAGAATTTGGACGTTGGACAATTACATGTTTGTTACGGCCGTAATATAACTATAGTAAACACAACTGCTAATGATGGAATATGGCTACAGTTCGTTGATTTTTCTAAGGTTAATAACAATCGGATAATTGACGGCGGAGAAGGAATTTTCTATAATCAAAATAATAATGGAACCGTTTCTGAAAACTTCATTTTTGAAGGTATAACTGGAGTAATGCTGTTTGGTGGGCAGACAGTATCTATTTCTAAAAATCATCTCATTAACAATAGCCACGGCGTTATATTAGCCCGCGGTTTTAACAGCATTAATGTTAGCTACAACATTATAGAGGGCAAGGGAAGCGACCCCGGGAATAACAAGGTAGGTATTTGGTTGCTTGAAGGCAACGCCTATGTAGCAAATAATTTAATTAGAGATCATGGAGTCGGGATAGAATTTGATCTTTTTTATTCTGGCCAGACCGCTTCACATACAGTAACTGAAAATCAAATAAGCGACAATTACTGGAGCGGGCTTTCCCAACAATACAGTGGAAATCTTAGAATTCAAACATTCGGTAATCAGAACTTTAATTACAATTTAAGGCATAATACGGTTACTTACTCTACGTCAGCACACCCATATCAAGTTTATTCGGATGTTCCAGTCAAACTTAGATATAGCCGCCAAGGCAATTACTGGGGCAGAAGCCAGCGCCCTTATTTCTGCGAATACGGAAATCAAAACGCTAATTGTATAAACAATTGGGACTCGAACCGCCCAGACGTTATTGACTCTTGTCCATACAACCAGAGTTACGCGCCTGGCGCGTGGCCTGAATCACCTGTTTGCCCTCTCGGTCCTATTCTACCAACGACTGCAGTAGCAGAAAAGATTCCTGAAAAGCCTTCGGAGGAAAAGTTGGCGGTTGCTGCAGCCCCACCCTGGCACAACGACAAATGGTTGCCTTACGAAATCGCTGGAACTATTGGTTTAGTTATAATAGCGAGCGCGCTGGCGTGGTATTACAAGCAGAGAAAGTAAAATTCACAGTCGCACGAGCATGGTCGCGCGCACCGCGCGCCTGCCGTCGCGCGTGACGCCGAGAAGCTTGTACTCCGTAGTGAAATCGAGGTCGAGCGCTTTAAGCGCGTCGACTGCCGCTCGTTTTCTTCCGGCTAGCAAGTCGAGACCGAATTTTTGTTCCTTCACGCCGGAAAGAAACGAATCGCGTTCGATGCGGCGCGCGAGATTGCGGGCGAGCGACTCGATTTTTTTGTTTGCGGCTTCGCTTCCGTCTCCGCGCAGTTGAATGATCGCTTCGTGGTAGCCGCCGCTGCGCAGCGCGCACTCTTCGCACTGTTTTCGCTGCGCTTCGAAGCGCGTCGACTCTGCGGTGGAAACGTTTTGGCCTTCGACTTCTACTATCGCGCGCACTCTCGCGCGCTTTCCTTCGACATCGATTTTGGCTTCAGTGCTTACGATCGAGTGAGGCGAGCGCAACGCGCGAACGACTGCATCCTCATCGCTCGCTTCAACCCACTCGCCTCCCAGGCGCGCGCGGTTGCATTTCGGGCAGCGGCGCACTAACACGCTTTTTGGAAGCGAGGCGAGGGGTCGCGTTTCAGCATAGCAGTCGCCGCAAAACGAGCCGATAAACGGTTTTTCTGCGGATTCGCGTGCTCCGCACTTTGGGCAAACCTTGGACATGGAAATCTAATCAGAGGTTTTTTAATGCGAGGAGAATTAAATAACGCGTTGTTGAAGGGGTTGTTGAAGCTTTTTTTCGACGATTCACGGATTCGGCGGGTTAATTCAAAGGTTCGGTGGGTTTTTTGGGCGGTTTGGAAGAACAGAAACGCAAGGCAGTTGGCACGACGAAATTCTTTTTTCACGTGCCGAAGTCGCGGCGTACGCTCGTTTATCTCCTCGCGTGGAGCTTCGTCGCGGGACTCGTCAACCGCGCGATTTACGGGAAAATCAGTCTCGGCGGACTCGTCGTGTTCGGCGGAGCGGATGGCGTACTCCTCCTCGCGCTGCCCGCGTTGTTCGCCGCGTTACTCGCAGCAGGCTTTGCTAGCCCGCGCGACTTCCGCAATGCCTTCCGTTACTACTTGTTTTTGTCGTTTTGCGCTTCAATTCTCGCTGCAGTCGGCTACGCCGCAGGCGTAACCGCAAACCGCTTCGCTGGATTCGATTTGCTTGTTTTCTTTCTAGTCGTAAACGCGCTAGTCGCGTGCTTGTGGTTCCTCGTTTCTTTCGTGGCGCTGAACGCGAAATGGCGTTCCGCGCCGATTTCGCTGTTGCAGCCTTTCTTTAATCTCGCGTTCATCTTCTTGTGGTCGCGCATCTCGTTTCTCGAGGCGGGCGTCACGATAGAATCGCCAGTAATCGCGGGCTTAAAGCTCTTGCTTGCGACCGCCGTCCTGCTTTTCGCGTTGTGGTCGCTTTTTTACGTCATCAACGCGCCCGCGAAACGCAATCTCGGAGTCAATGCGATTCAAGCTGCAGCGCTTTTCTTCGCGCAAACCATTCGCGGCAGCAAGGACTTCGAACGCGTTCTCGAGGAAATGGGCGAGCCCGCGTTGATGCCTGTTCGCGCGTTCGAATTCAAGACCCTCGGCGGCAAGCCAAAGGCGCTTTTCGTTATTCCTTCGCTGCATTTCGGGCCTTTTGGAAACGTGGGCGGAAGCGAATACCCGGCGCGCTTGAGCGCGGAACTAGGGCAAAGGCACGGAACGACTTTCGTTTGGCATGGGCTAGTCAACCACGATTTCAATCCCGTCGAGTCGAGCGATTACGCGCTAGTCGCTGCTGCAATCGAGAAAGCGTTGCGCGAAGCGGAAAAAACCGAAGCGAAAACAGGCGGAGCAAGGACGGCGGGATTTTTCGAGTCCAGTGCAGGCGCAGCGGACGTTGCCGGCTTTGCTTTCGGCAGCGGAGCGAACGCTGCAGCGTTCGCGACTGTATCGCGTTTTCCGGAAAGCACGGAGGACTTCGATTACGGGCTTGGAGAAGCGTTGCGCAACGCTTGCGGCGCGCGATTGCGCGCGGAGTGCGTGATAGCTGATCGGCATAACTGTTTGACTGACGGAACCGAGGTCGCAGCTGGAGGCGAGGCGTTCGCTGAATACGAGGAAGCGGCACGCGGAATCGCACCGCCGCGGCAGGCGCCGTTCAAACTCGGAGTCGCCGCGTTTGCGGAAACTGGTTTTTCGCCGCCTCAAGGAGTAGGCCGCGCAGGAATTCGAGCGGCGGTTTTCGAAATCGGCCGCGAGCGCCGCAAGCGCTACTGTCTCGTGCTCATCGACGCGAACAACTGCGTGCCAGCGTTCCGCGCGCGCGCAGTAGAATCACTCAAGCGCAAGTTCGGTTTTGATTGGATCGAAATCGCGACGAGCGACACGCACTCAGTGAATTCCCTCGCCGGAATATACAATCCTCTTCCAGGCGGCGCGTCGAGCGAGGCGCTCGTCAAACAAATGGAGCGTGCGGTGGAGGCGGCGTTGCGTGATTTGGAGTCGTGCAAAGCGTGGTACGCGGAATCGAGGGTGCGGCTCGACGTGATGGGCGCTGAAAGCCAAAGCGAAATGCTTTCGACGATTAACGCGATAATCGCTGTTGCGAAAATCATTGCGCCGGCAATACTCGTGCTGTCGATTTTGCTCGTTACGGTCGCGCTGCTCGTGTGGAAATGATTGCATAAAATTGCATAAAGTGATTCCTGTGAGAATAGGTTTTTTCACTGATTCGTATTTGCCGAACGTCGACGGCGTAGTACGCTCGCTGCTAACGAACCGCGCTGCGCTCGAAAGCCGTGGGCACTTTGTTTCGATTTACGCGTCAGGCAGCAGGGAAGCGAAGCGCGCGAACCGCGACCCCAACGTGCACTATTTCACGGGCGTTTCCTTTCCTTTGTACAAACAATACAAAATCGCGCTCCACCCTTTTCCAGCAATTCGCGCTGCCGAACGAGATAAACTGCAGATCGTTCACTGCCACGGAATCGCTTCAATGGGCGTGACGGCAAAAGCAACCGCCCGCGCATTGCACCTGCCGCTCGTAGGCACGTTTCACACGCTGATTCCAAGCGCAGCTGAAAGCTTTTTGAGGCCGCGCGTGGTCGGCGCCGCGACCCGCGAAATATTGTGGCGGTTTTTCGCCCGCTTTTACAAGAATTTTGATGTCGTAACCGCGCCAAGCGAAGTCATCAAGCGCGAACTCCTCAAGCACGGCGTCCACGCTCCGCTCGCGGTTATTCCTAACGCGGTTGATTGTACGCGCTTCAAGTCCGCTGCCGCCGCAGCGGCGCTTCGCGAGAAAAAAAAGTATTGCTCTAAAGGCGAGATGCTGATCTTGTGCGCGGGCAGAATCAGCAAGGAAAAAAACATTGACGTTCTCATCCGCGCTCTGCCGCTCGTTCTCGAACACACGCCGGCGAAACTCGTAATAACCGGCGAGGGACCAGCAAAGCTCGCGTACCAAAAACTAGCGCGCCGCCTCGGATTGTGGGGAGACGTTTTCTTTACGGGATTCGTCGAGGAAAGCGAACTCCCGCTGCTTTACAGCGCCGCGGATTGTTTCGCAAGCGCCAGCACTTTCGAGACGCAAGGACTCGCGTTGCTCGAGGCGATGGCTTGCGGCACTCCTTGCGCCGCGGCTCGCGCGCTCGCTTTCACTGAAGAGGTGCGGAACGGACGAAACGGTTTTTTGTTCGAGCCTTACAGCGTTGAAGACTGCGCGGAAAAAATCCTAGCGCTCGCAAGCGCTAGCGAAAGAAAGCGCGCGAGGATGGCGCGCGAGGCGCGGGCGAGCGCGCTTGAAGTCGACGTTCCGCTGGTAGCGGGAATGTGGGAGTCGCTTTATTCTAATTTGGTTTGACGGCACTGGCTTCGCTTGGCTTTTACGCTGGCACGACGCTAGCGGTTCGCTGGAGCGAAGTAGACGGGGTTGATTATTATTGCGACGCGTTGCGCGACCGACTTGTTCAAGAGCTTGACGTGTTCTTCCAGCGCCTTGCGTTCATCGACCGGCATATTTTTTATGGGGCAAACTGGGCCGCCCGTCAGTTTTCCTTTCAACACGCAGTAAAGCGTTTTCTCGGCTGAAACTGTTGTTGTAACGAAGTATTTTCCGTCGTACGTGACAACCAGCTTGTGCTTGAAGATTAGTCCCGGGATTTTCGAGTCGTCCGTCGACTCGAGCGCGCACGCTTCGAGGAAAAGCTCGGCTGCGCGCAAGCGCGTTATGCGGGCGTTCATTTGCGCGCCGGTAGTGTCCGAAATGCGTTTCGAGTATTTCGGCGACAACAGCGGCAGATTCCGTTTTACTTCAGTAGTCGCTTCAACCATTTCGAAAAGAGGCTCTTTCCCGCTCATGAAAAACCCACCCCGCTTTCTTCCCTTGCTCCTTCCCTTGCGCGCTCGTTATCTTGCTCGCTCGTTATTATTATAATTAACCGGATTATTAACCGCTTTTGCCGGAGAGCGCGCGCTTCGATTCTTCGACCGCCGCTTCCAGAATTTTTTCTCCAACATCCTCGTCGAACCGAATGCTCGCCGCGAGTTCGTGTCCTCCTCCGCTGCGAACCGCGCTCCCGAACTGTTCTTTC
Source organism: uncultured Microcaldota archaeon (assembly GCA_903893865.1). Taxonomy (GTDB): domain Archaea; phylum Micrarchaeota; class Micrarchaeia; order Norongarragalinales; family Norongarragalinaceae; genus CAITNU01. The sequence continues at coordinate 12,990 of CAITNU010000077.1, read as the reverse complement.
AATCGCTCGATTATTCCGTTCGCTTTGAAGCCTACTGCGCCCGCGGGCTTGCTTGCCCTGAAGCTCAGCGAATCGCGTATAAACCCAATGCTTACGACGGCGAGGTTCGCGTCAGCGTATTCGAGCGCGTTGTGGATCTCGTTAATCGCAAGCGATTTCGAAGGGAATTCGTTTTTCTTCAAAAAGCTCATGCGCGTCACCTGCAGCACGGCCTCGCTCTTCCCTCCGCTCGAATTTATGCGGAACGTCTTCGTGTTCTTGCGCGCGTTGCCCATCATGTCTTCGATTGCGGTGCGCGCTTTCTTGTAGTAAATGTCGAGTGTCTGCGCGTCGGCGAAGAGCTTTTCGCAGTCGTCAAGCGAATGCCTCGTCTGCGATAAATACTCGAGCGCGAGAACTTGCGGCCAAACGCCGCGGCGGAAATCAGAGTGGTCGCCTTCCAGCGAAACCCATAGCAGCTCTTCCCGCGGCGCAGCCTGCATTCGCCGCGCGATTTCAAAGCAAAGCAATCCCGTTGTGTGCGAAGAAGTGCCGCCAGCTGCAATCGAGTTCACGAAAGCGAGCGAGTGCTCGCGCAAGCGCGAGTCGGGCGGGTGGTGGTCGACGATGACGATGTCGAAAAACGAAGCCGCGTCGCGGACTGCGTCGTGCGAATCCTCGTTTCCGCCGTGGTCGAGGAGGAGAAGCAACGGTTTTTTCTGGAATCCGAGAGCCCAATTCCTGTCTTCGAGCAAGCGAAACGAATCGTAAATCGCGTAATCAGTCCACTCGCTGCGCAAAAAAGTTTTCGGCAGCGGCACGCTTGCGCGGCCTGCGCGGCCAGCGCCTGCGCTAGCGAAATCGAGGATTGCATTCTTCAGCAGGAGTCCGGAAGTGATTCCGTCCGCGTCATCGTGGTGTCGAATCAGAATCGGCGTCAACGAGAAAACGCGTTCCATCAAAATTCGCGCGACTCGCTCGAATTCAGGCGCCAGCGCGCGCAAAGCGGCGTCCTCGAAAAAAAGCGGCGGCTTCGGCGTGAGGGGAGCGCATTCTTTTTCGATTAGCGCCGTAGCTTGCGCCGCGAGCTCCGCTTGCCCTGCGCTCGGCAGCAAAACGATTTCGTCGGCATCGATTTTCTCGCCGTATCGCGAGTCCTTCGCTTCCGCGCCGCTTGCGGCGATTGCTTCGCCTAGCGCGTAATCGCTTTGCGTAGCCCACTGGTCGACGAAAACGTGTTTTGCCGTGTTCACGGCGTTTTTCGCCGCGCCGGGGCACAATAACCAATAACCGGGATTCGACGAGAGCGTCTTGTTTAAAATCACGCCTTTCGCTTGCATGAAGTATTTTTAAGTCGCGCCGCGCTTTTAATTTGTTCTGAACTCGGGCGGGTGATTCGACTTGTCGGCGAAATGGCATTTCTTCGAAAGCATAAGCCGCATTCCGCTTTTTCCTATGGACTCGTGTCTTTACGGCGTCGGCATAGGCATCAAGCGCATCGTCGGATGCACGCAAGACTGGCTTTTCTGGTATAAGAATTTTGAATGCCGTTTGTACTGCGCGCAGAAGGACAGGATGACGGCAGGCGAAGCGGTTCTCGCGAAGTGCGGCGACGCGGCGTTCCTCAAAAAATTCGAGTCGGAACTCAAGCGCAACGCCGAAGCGCTCGTGCGGCACTCGCAAAAATTCGTTGAAAGCGAACGCCTTTCGAACGAAGAACTCGCAGCAGCGTTGGACGAATACTCTCGACTGGGAAACGTCACTTACTCTTGGGGCGTACTGCCGAATTTACTCGATTACGCGAGCGACGAAGCGGACAACATTCTCCTCGCGAAGCTCGACGCTTACCTGCGGCGCGCAACAGGCGACGCGAAGCAAAGCGTTGTTTGGATGAAGGACTTGACTACGCCGGACGAAGATAGTTTCGCGAACCGCGAGCAAAAAGAGTTCCTCGAACTCGCACTCGAATTCAAGAAAAACCGGCAGCTAGTCGAAGCAATGCGTTCGCGGCCGCTGAGCGAAATCAGCGCGTTGGTGCACGAGCCCCGCTTCGCTAAAGAAAACGCTTTGCTCGCCGAGCACGCTCGCAAGTGGGAGTGGCTTTCCTTCCTTTTCATGGGGCCCGTGAAGTGGACGAAGCACTATTTCCTGCACCGCTTGCACGACGCGCTCAAGCACGAAGCGGACATTGAAGGCGAACTCGCGCATTCGCGTGCCCTCCCGCAATACGTGCGCAAGGCGCGCGAAGCTGCGCTTGAGGCGGTGCAGCCGGACGCGGAGCATGCGGCGCTTTTCGAAGCAGCGCGAAAAATGATTTTCCTGAAGGCGTGGCGCAAGGACATGCAAGTGCACTCGTATTATTACGCGAGCAACGTTGTGCGCGAGGCTGCGAAGCGCTTGGCGCTGTCGCCCGAACTCGTTTACTGCATGACAACCGGTGAACTCGCCGCCGCGCTGCGAGGCGAAGCGGCGCCGGACAAGCGCGAACTCGAAGAGCGCAGGCGCGAGTGCGTGCTTTACACTGAAGGGAATCGCGTTCTCGTCGCCACCGGCGATGCGTTGAAGCGTTTGACTGCGGGCATCGAAGGCGAAGAGAAGAAATTCGTCGAAGTCAAGAAAATCAAGGGAACTTGCGCTTGTCCAGGCCACGCATTCGGAACGGTGCGCGTGATCAATAACGCGGAGGAAATGGCGAAAATGCAGCGCGGCGACATTCTCGTCAGCGCGATGACGAATCCTGAAATCGTTGTCGCAATGAAGAAGGCAGCAGCGATAGTCACGGATTTCGGCGGACTCACGTGCCACGCTGCTATCGTGAGCCGCGAACTCGGGATTCCGTGCGTGGTGGGCACGCGCATCGCGACGAAAGCACTGCGCGACGGCGACCAAGTGAGCGTTAACGCTACTCTCGGCGAAGTCACTAAAGCGTGAATGCGGCGTTACATCCTCCCACAAGTTTTATTACGCTTCTACGTTGAAATACTACTGCGTACTACTACGGAGGATAATACGATGTTTCAGCAAAGAGCGCGATTAGAACCGCATCCAGTGTCTCATTATGAGTCGCCGTTCGGCACTGAAGTCTTCATTACACTGCGAACGCGGCCGTGCAAACATGCGCGCAAAAACGGGCCGTGCAAGTTTTGCGGATTGCACAAACAGGACGCGCAATGGGCTGACGCGGGGCCGTTAACTGAGGAAGAACTGCTGGTTCAGATGAGAAAATCTTTGGCGGATTTGCCAGCCGGAAAAAGAGGAACAGTCAGGAAAGTTTCAATCATAACAAATTGCCATTCCACAATCACACCGGACGTTATTCCGGTTACTACGTTGAATAAGGGTCTTTCTTTCCTCGTAAAAAAACTTCCCAAATTAAGACATATTAGTTTGGAGACGCGAGGCGACATGGTGGATTCCCGGACTCTCGAAGAAATATCAAACAACCGCGATTTGGTGAACAGAAGGATTACAAAGGAATTGACTATCGGAGTCGAAAGCGGAATCGAGGCTGAACGCTTAAATACTGGAAAACGGTTGTCGGACCAGCAAATAGCTAGTGCAGCGAAAATCCTCGCTGAGAGGGGCTGGGGTTTGCGTGCTTACATAATCCATCACCTGCCAGGAAGACCGCTTGAATCCGCCACCGCCGACTTCGTAAAAGCAGCTGAATTTATGGCTGGATTGCGCGGGAAGTTTCCAAAAATTCCGCTGACGATTTGCACCATGCGCGGTTACATTCCCGCGGAAAGAAAAGAAAAAGATGCGTTCAGTGGTTACACGCCTGCGAGTGAAAGGCAGGTAATCGAAAGTCTTTTGGCTGCAGCGGAAATATGTCGGCGCAACCGAGTGACTCTTTCAGTGGACTTGACGGATGCCGACCAGTTGCTGACGAACGCGGTTCACGTACCAGTAACCAAATTCCAAAGAACCGTGGAAAAATTTCACAAAACACAGGACCCAACGGTTCTTCGCAACGCGCTTCGCCGAAAGAGGCAAAACTTATGAAACCGCTCGAGTCAAGCGTTTTCTTCAATCCGAGAATGGATTTCAACCGCGCTTTCTCCAGCCTCGCGCTGCGCGCAGCGCTCGCACTAGGCGCAATTCCAAAAAACCCGGTTATTGCGGACGTGTTCTGCGCTGGGGGAGCCAGGGGGATAGCCTACGCCGCCGCTCTCGATAATGCCCAAAAGCAAATCGTTTTCGTTGACGCGAGTCCGCAGGCAATAAAGCAAGCCAAAGCCAACGCGCGAAAAGCAAAAATCAAAAAAGCGGTTTTAGCTTGCGACGAAGCAAACGCTTTTCTCGCGAGCCACGCACACGAGTTCGACTGGGTTGACTTGGACCCGTTCGGAACGCCAGCGCCTTTTCTCGAAAACGCGTTGCGCGCCCTGCACGCGACGCGCAACGGCGGCATCATCTCGGTTACTGCGACGGACCTCGCAAGCAGCGCGGGCCGCTATCCAGCTCCGTGCGAGCGCAATTACGGCGCGCGACCGCTTTACTGCGAATTCTCTCATGAAACCGCGTTGCGCATTACGCTCGGCGCAATCGCGCGCTCCGCCGCTCGCCTCGACGCGGGCACCGAACCGCTCGCTGCATGGTACGAAGAGCATTACGTCAAGATAATCGCGCGAATCACGGAAGGAACTTCGAAAGCTGACGCGAGCTTGCGGGAAATCGGTTTCATTAATTACTGTCCAGCGTGCGGCAACCGAGAGAGCGCCGCGATTCCGAAAGAGGAGTGCGCGGCTTGCGGTAAAAAACAGGTTTGGGGAGGCCCGCTTTGGCTTGGCTTGACGAGCGACGACGCGTTCCTCAAGAAAATGGCCGCGCTCACGGGCGACGAAAAAGAAAAAAAATTCGCGGAACTGCTTATTGAAGAAAACGAGTCGGCGTTGCCGCCTTGGTTTTTCGACTTGCACGAGCTCGGCTCAAAACTCAAAACAAATTCGCCGAACAAACTCACGTTAATCGAAAAACTGCGGAAGAAAGGTTTTCGCGCGACGCGAACGCATTACGCTGGAACGGCGGTAAAGACTAACGCGAGTTACGCGGACTTGCGCCGCTTGCTGCGCGTTCAGTAAAGGCTTTTGCCGCGCGCGTCGATCGCGACAATCAAAGGCCCGAAGCTGCGCGCGTCGAGTTCCCACAACGCTTCAGGCTCGCCGAGTTCAAGCCAGCGAACGCTGCGAACGCGCAACTGTTTCGCGTAAAGCGCGCCCACTCCGCCCACTGCAGCCAAGTAAACACATTTTCCTCGCATCGCAGCCTTCGTTTTTGCGTCAACGCCGCCTTTACCGATAATCGCGCGCACGCCGCACTTCTTGATTAGCGACGGAAGCAACGCGTTCATGCGCGCGCTCGTCGTTGGTCCCGCTGAAACGAGTTTCCATTTTTTGTTTTTCTTCTTTGCGAGCGGACCGCAGTGGTAAACCGCGGCGTTTTTCGGAATCGCGTTAGATTTTTCGAGCAATCGCCGCGTGGCTTGGTCGCGTGCGGTGAAAAGCGTTCCGCTCAAGAAAACGATTTCGCCAGCGCGGAGCTTTCGCACGTCGTTCTCGCTCAAAGGCGTCTTCAAGCAAATCAGTTGGCATCACTTTAGTTTCGCGCTCGCCTTGCGCAACGCCCAGCAATTCAACGTCACCGCAACCGGTAAACAAGCCGTGTGCGTTGCCGCGGTTTCGACTCTAACGCCGAGAGCAGTTGTCAATCCTCCGAGTCCCATCACGCCTATTCCCAACGCGTTAATTTTCCGCAGCAAGCTTTTTTCCAACGCGGCGTTCGCTGGGTTGCGGCTTCGCTCGTTCTCGCGCAGCAAAGCTTTTTTCGCGAGGCATAGCGCGCGTTCGGCGTTTCCGCCGATGCCAACGCCGACGAAAACTGGGGGGCAAGCGTGCGCCGCGTGATTTTTCACGAACAAGATGACTGCTTCCTCGATTTTTTTGGAAGTCGGGGGCAACATGAAAATTCCAGTTTGGTTTTCGCTTCCCGCGCCCTTGACGAATAAAGTCAAGCGAGCGCGCTTTGCGCGCGCGGAAATGAAGTGGATTATTGGTTCGTTTGCGTGGAGTGGTTTTCGCGTCAACGCATCAACGCTGTTCGGCCGCAAGGGGATTTCGCGCGTGGCTTTGGCGACTCCGTCGCGGATTCCTTTTTCTATCAACGAAAAATCTTTTTCTGCTTCGACGAAGAACTCGAGAAACCCAGTGTCCTGGCAAATCGGCAGTTTCTCTTTTTTCGCGAGAGCAACGTTGTCGAGAATCGTTTTCAGCTGCAGGCGCGCGAGCTTGCTTTTTTCCCGCTTGAGAGCAGCGCGCAGCGCGCGCTCGACGACGGCCGGCAAACGCGTCTGCGCTTCAAGCAAAATTTTTTGCGTTAATAAAGAGACTTGACTGAACTTCACTTTCTCGCTACCCCCGTCTTGCGCGCCGCTGCCGCCACCGCTTTCGCAACTGCGGGCACGACTCGCTTGTCGAACGGCTTGGGAAGGATTGCGCGCCGTTTTAATTCTCCGCTGCGCAGCACGCCTGCGATTGCGCGCGCTGCAGCGAGCTTCATTTCGTCGTTCACGCGACGCGCGCGGCAGTCGAGGAGTCCGCGGAAAATTCCCGGGAAGCCGAGCACGTTGTTGACTTGATTCTCGTAATCCGAGCGCCCCGTCGCGACGATGAAAGCACCCGCCTTCTTCGCGATGCGCGGATCGATTTCTGGAACGGGATTAGCCAAAGCCAAAACAATCGAGCGTTTGTTCATCGAGCGAACCATTTGCGGCGTCAACACGTTCGGCGCGCTCACGCCGATGAAAACGTCCGCGCCGCGCAATGCGTCAGCCAAGCCGCCTTTTAGTTTCCGCTTGTTCGTCAAGCGCGCGATTTCCTTGTGATGCGCGGGCAATCCTTTTTTGCCGACGAAAAGCGCGCCGCGCTTGTCGACAGCTACGATTTCGCGAGCGCCAGCCTTCAACAAAAGCTTGATAATCGCGCAACCCGCTGCGCCGACTCCGTTCACGACGATTCTCGCTTTTTTCACGTCTTTTCGGGCGAGCTTTAAGGCGTTTATGAGTCCGGCGAGCGCGACTACAGCCGTCCCGTGCTGGTCGTCGTGAAAAACCGGTATGTCGAGCTCGCGCCGCAATCGTTCTTCGACTTTGAAGCATTTCGGTGACGCTACGTCTTCGAGATTCACGCCGCCGAACGACGGCGCAATCGCTTTCACCGCGGAAACGATTTCGCCGGTGGTTTTCGCGTTCAAGCAAACGGGGTAAGCGTCGATGCCCGCGAATTCCTTGAAAAGCACGGCTTTTCCTTCCATTACCGGCAGCGCCGCGAGCGGGCCAATATCGCCTAAGCCGAGCACGCGCGAACCATCGCTGACGACGGCAACGGAATTCCACTTGTTCGTGAGTTCGAAAACTTTTTCGGGGTGCTTGGCGATTGCGCGGCACGGTTCCGCAACGCCGGGCGTGTAAGCGAGCGCGAGCTCGCGCATCGTCTTGACTTTGACTCTTGATTTGACTTCGAGTTTGCCGCGCAAGCGCGAGTGCATTTTAAGCGAATCGGAGTAAATCGACAATCGAATCCCACCTCGGAAGTAAGATAAAACGCTTAAGCGTAATAAAAACCCAATGGCAAACCATTCTTTTAAACACAAAGTTTGGAGAGCGTGCACGCACGTTCCCCGCGGGCGAGTCACGACTTACGGCGCGCTCGCGCGCGCCATACGCGCGCCGCGCACGGCGCGCGCGGTCGGCAACGCGCTCAACGTGAGCCCCGGCATGCCGAGCGTTCCGTGCCACAGAGTAGTGCGAAGCGACGGGCGAGTCGGCGGGTTCGCGCGTGGAACGCGCGCTAAAATCGCGCTGCTGGAGAAAGAAGGAGTAAAAATAAGGAACAGCCGTGTCGAGGATTTCTCGCGAGTGTTATTCACATTTTCTCGGGTGCACTGATTCCGAGGAGGCCGAGCCCGTTCTCGATTACGCGCAGCGAAGCTTCGACGATTCGAAGCCTGCGAACCTTGTCTTCGTCGTTTTCCGCGTTCAGTACAGGACACGCAGCGTAAAAAGCGTTGAAAGCAGCGCAGAACTTGAGAAGGAAATCACACACTTGGTGCGGCTGCATCGCACGCGCCGCGCTTTCTACGGCTAGCGGAAACTCGGCGGCAAGCGCCAAAAGCGCTTTCTCTTCTCTTCCGAAATCCGATTTCGTGGTTTTAGCGTATGCGTCGGCTTTAACGCCCGCTTCTTCCGCTTTAGCGAGAATGCTTCGGCAGCGCACGAGCGCGTACTGGACGTACGCTCCAGTGTCTCCCTCGAAAACTACTGCCGCCGCAGGATTGAAAACGATATTCTTCTCTGGCGAGACGCGCAGGAAAGCGAAGCGAGTGCTTCCAACCCCGATTTGTTTTGATATCGCGCCGATTTCGCTTTCGCTGTAGTCTGCGCCCCGACGCTTGAGAATCTCCTTTTGCGCTTCAGCGATTACGGCGTTGAGAATATCCTCGAGGAGGACGACATTTCCAGCGCGAGTCGACATTTTCCCGCTCGGAAGCGAAATGAGCCCGAAACTCACGTGCTTGAGCCCCGCAGCGTAAGGCTTGCCGAGCAAATCGAGAATCTTGAAGACTTGATTGAAATGATTTTTTTGTTCGCTGCCAGTAACGTAAACGCATTCTGTGAAAGCGTGGCGCTCGAAACGCGTCTCGGCGAGCGCGAGGTCGCGCGTGCTGTAAAGCGTAGTTCCGTTGCTGCGCAAAACGATCAAGTTCGGCAACGCGAATTTTTCGAGATCGCCCACGATTTCCCCGTCCTTGTCGCGGAACGCGATTTTTTTGTCGAGCAACTCGAGAGCCATGCGCTTCGCGAGCGGCACCATGTCGCTGTCGAAAATGCTTTCCTCAAAACTCACGCCCAACAGCGCGTAATTCCGATCGAAAGCGTCCACGCTTATTCGCCGCACTTCCGCGAGCTCCTTCTTCAGCTTGACCTCTCCCTTTTCCATGTCTTCAACGATTACTCGCGCTTTCTCAAGCAGTTCGGGATTTTCTTCAATGCGCTTGTGGATTTTAACGTAATAATCTAGCAAATCCTTTTCGTCGTTGAGCTTGCGTTTTTCGAGTTCGTGCAGCGCGAGCATGAGCTTCGCGGTCTGCGTTCCCGCCTCGCACAAGTAATTCGAGCCAACTACGCTGCAGCCGGTGAAACGCAAGAGCCGACAGATGGAATCGCCTAGAATAGTCGAGCGAATGTGCCCCACGTGCATTGGCTTTCCAATGTTCGGCGAGGAATAATCGATGACAACTCGGCGCTTCGCGCCGCTCTCGCTCGAACCGTAAGCCTCGCCTGCGACGCTTACTTCATAGAGGAGCGCGGCGTAAAACTCGTTAGAATAAACGAAGTTAACGTAAGGCCCGAGCGCGGCGACTGAAGAAAACAACGGCGGAAGCACCTGCGCTGTTTCGGCTGCGAGCTTCTTCGCGATGTCAACCGGATTCTTTTTCGCTGTTTTAGCGTTTTTCGCTATTTCGAACGCCGCCGCGCTAGACAAGTCGCCGAATTCCGGCTTCGCAGAACGCAAGACGAGCGGCGACGAAAACGAAAAAGAAAAAAGTTTTTTCGCGGCCGCAGCTAGCGCTTGCGCTGCTTCTTTTTGCGCGCGCTCCTGCGCGTACTCCTGCGCGTGTTCCTGCGAGCTCGCGGCGCTTTTTTTCTTTTTCGCTGGTTTAGCCATGCCTTTTATAGTATGCGAAGCGAATTATTAAACGATTTGCGATTCAGTCAAGCAAGCAAAGAGAGTGATTTTTTGTTCGCTGCCAAAAGAAAAAGACGAGTTAAGAAAGAAGCGAAAAAAACAAAACCGGGAAGAGAAACGAAGAAAACAACGGAAACACAGGCTCTGATTCCGAAATTCCGCGGAGTTTCGTTGCGGCTCATCGCCGTCTTCGCAATCGCGCAAGCAATCGCGCTCTTCGCAGGCGCGCAATTCCTCTCGCAGCAGGTTTCCGTAGTGAAAGATTCGGCTAGCCTCGGAAACGCGGCTTTTCTTTTCGCTTACGTCATCGGCGCGACGCTCTTAATGCTCGTGCTCGTCAAATACTACAAAGGCAACAAACTCTTCATGCTCGTCGAATATTTACTCATCTTCAGCACCGTCGAATTGTTCGCCGCAATGTTCGTCGACGAACTCGCCTCGCTAATAATCGCGGCGGCAGTCGTGCTTGTGCGGCACTTCGAGCCGCGCGTGCGCAACGGCACGCTCTTGCTCGCAGTCGCGGTTGTAGGCGGACTCCTCGGCGCGAGCCTTGACTTGCTTCCCGCAGCAGTATTCGCCGGCGCGCTCGCATTTTACGACGTAATTGCGGTTTTTTACAGCAAGCACATGGTCACGCTCGCGAAAGCGCTTGACAGCCGCGGCGCCGCGTTCGCCGTGCACTTGAAGGAAGGCAAGGAAAGCATTCAATTGGGAACGGGCGATATAGTTATTCCCGCGATGTTGAGCGTTAGCGCGCTGCGCATCGCGCCGGCAGCAGCCGTATTCGGACTCGTCGGCTCGCTCGTTGGACTCGTCGTGATAATCGTTTTGCTCGAGAAATTCAAGGGCTACTGGCCCGCGCTGCCCCCAATCGTTTTCGGCACGCTCGCCGCCATCGGCGTTTTCATCGTTTTGGCGTGAGCTTTAAAAAGGGTTTTGCGCATAAAGTAGTTCCTTAACTCCTTTTACGACAATGGGGAGTAACCCGCTCCGCGCTTGCGCGCGGCGCGCGGTTGAGAACCATTTCAATTACGAACTGGTTTGAAAAACACGATTCAAAGACAGCTGCAAGTGCAGCTGCGTATGCAAGCATCAAAAAGTGGTGTTCGAAAATGGATTTGGCTAAATCGATTCGTTTTGCCGTCGACAGCGGAAAAGTCGAGCTCGGTCTTAAGCAGACGCTCAAAATCGCTTTGAACGGCGGAGCTAAGCTCGTCATAATCGCGAAAAACTGTCCCAGCGACAGCGCGGCGGACGTCAAACGCTTCGCTTCCCTCGCGCAAATCCCGCTCGTTGTTTTTGAGGGAACGAGCATAGAACTCGGAACCGCTTGCGGAAAACCCTTCCCTGTGAGCGCACTCAGCATAATCGAGGAAGGAAACTCCGACGTCCTCAAAGCGATAAAACACTAATGAGATTTAACGAGGTTTTTGGTTTTGCCTACGATTTCAAACGACGAACTCGCGCTCCTCAACACGCTCGAGCGCTCGACGGGCGCCAAAGCCAACGACGTTTTCGCTACGAACGAATGCGTCACGTTCATCGTGCAGCAAGGCGATTTGGGTAAAGCGATAGGCAAACAAGGAGCGAACTTGGAGCATTTAAGGCGCGCGTTCGGAAAAAACGTGGACCTCGTCGAAGACGCGGAAACGCTGCGCGCGTTTCTAGCAAATATTTTCCGCGGAGTAGAGTTTTTGAGCGTCGAGGAAAAAGAGGACGCAGCAAGCGGCCGCAAAATCGTTTTCCTGAAAGTGAACGCGGAACACCGAGGAAAGGCGATAGGCAGGGGCGGAGAAAAAATCAACAGGGCGCGGGCGCTCGTAAAACGCAAGTTCGGTTGCGACGACGTAAAAATTTCTTGAAAAAAAATGGAAAAAAAATTGAAAAACTGAAAAGGATTCGGGTGGTTTTGTTCATGGCGAAAGGAGAATTTGCTGGACGCATTCTAAAGCAAAGACGCAAACGAGCGCGCTGGCTCAAGAAAACGTGGAAGCGCAAGGCGCTAGGCTTAAAGGAAAAATACGACCCGCTCGAAGGCGCACCGCAAGCGAAGGGACTCGTCTTGAAGAAGACGGGCAAGGAACAAAAGCAGCCTCACTCGGGAATAATCAAGTGCGTAACGGTGCAGCTCATTAAAAACGGAAAGAAAGTCAGCGCTTTTTGTCCTCGCGACAAGGCAATTGAAAAAATCGACGAGCACGACGAAGTCTTAATCGAGGGACTCGGGGGTTCACAGCGCGGGCAAATGGGTTCCATTCCCGGCGTGCGCTACAAGGTAATCCAAGTCAACGGCATTTCGCTCGAGGAGTTGCGCTTGAACAGGAAGGAGAAGCCTAAGAGGTAAACCGTAACTGACTGAAAAAAGGTGCATTTCAAATGGCTGAAGAAAACAAGGAGAGCAAGGAAGTCAAGGAGAGCGCGGAAAAAACTGCTGAAAAAACCGGGGAGAAAATCGCGGTTGAAGAAAAAGCGAAAGCCCACGATGAGGCGGTCGCCGCCGCGGAAAGCAAAATCAGCGTGCCGAGACAAAAACTGTTCGGAAAATACGATTACGACGTTACGATACGCGACCGAACGCTCGAACCCTACATTTCGCTGAAACCAGTCGCGCTCCCGCACTCTTTCGCGCGCCACGCGAACAAGAGTTTCGGCAAAGCGCGCGTCAACGTCGTCGAACGCCTCGCGAACAAGATGATGCGCGGCGGAACCGGCGAAAAACTCGGCGGCAAAGTCATTCGCACGCAAGGAAGGCTGCAAGGCAAGAAAAGCCGCGTGCTCCGCATAATCGAGGAATCAATGGATGCTGCGGCTGCGAAGACGAAGAAGAACCCGCTGCAGCTCCTCGTGCAAGCTATTGAAAACACGGCGCCTCGCGAAGACGTCACGCGCATCAGAATGGGAGGCGTGTCGTACCAAGTCGCGACCGATGTCAGCCCGCTGCGCAGGCTCGACATGGCGCTGCGAAACATGGCGCTCGCGGCGATTACTAGCGCGTTCAACAAGAAAATAACTGTCGCGCAAGCGCTCGCGCAGGAAATCGAGCTCGCCGCGGCGAACTCGCAGGACAGTTACGCTGTCAAACGCAAGAACGAAACGGAACGCATAGCGAAGAGCGCGAGATAAAAAGCAAAAAGTAATTTTTTCAATTTTACGGAGTGGTTTTGGAAATGGCAACGAAGGAAAGCGTCGCGGCGCACGTTTCGAAGCTCATGCGCAATCCCAAAAACATTCGCAACATGGGAATAGTCGCGCACGTCGACCACGG
>CAITNU010000076.1 GCA_903893865.1 uncultured Microcaldota archaeon | reverse complement strand
CTTGGTTGTAGAGCTCGAAAGTATTGACGAACGTTTCGATTCCTGGGTTGGTGCCTGAATTTGCAATCGCCTGTCGCGTGTATAGTTGCGAGGCGTTCGTGTGTCCTTCAAGGCGGTCGAAAAAGCAAGGCGCTTCGGAAGCGGGAACGTAAGACGCGTTGCTGACGGCCGCGTCGAGCGCCGCGGCTGCTTCACGAGCCGTCGTTCCGTAAACGCGCGACGCGTTCTCTATTATCATACGGTGCATTAACCCGCGCGTGTTGAGGGCGTAAAGCGGGTCTTCAAAGCCTTCAATCGAAACAATCGCAATCGCGTTGTAGGAACGCGAGAAATTGATGTTGTAATCGACATTAGAAGCGTTTACGGAAAGCGAAGCGTTGAAAAGCAAGTGGAACGCGTCGTAAGGCACAGCGGAGTAATTCGTGATTAGGATCGTAGCGTTCATTCCGAAGACGATTGACTTGTTCTGCAAGCGCGAAACCCAAGCCGTCATCGAGTTGTTCTGCATGAAGTACGAAGCGGTCCCGTTGAAAGTGCCGTTCGTTGCGAGTTCCACCACGCGGAGTTCCGCGTCGTCTACTCCCGAGCCGTTTGAAACCACTTGGTTTACCGCGGCTGCCGCGGCGCTCTTACCGCTTATCTCGACCGCGCGCGGAAAATCCGCTGCGAGCGAGTCCGCAAAGTTTTTTACGCTCAAGCCGACTGCCCGAGTCACGAGTTGCTGGCTCGATTGGGGCCACGCTTGAGCGTAGTATACGGCGAGTACCACGAGCGGCGCCAGGAGCAGCACAGTCATCAGCGAGTAGAAAATGCCCTTCAAGCTCAAAAACATTTTTTTGTTGTTTCTTTGTCGAAGCAATTTTTTAATCGTCTAATCGACTCGATTCGTAGAACCGCGTTTTCAATCAAGTTTTACCCCAAACTACTATGCTCGCTTCGGTCGGCCCCCAAGCGAACGGAATGCCTTGCCCGATCAGTACTTGCGAACTCACGGAATCGCTGAGTTTGATGCTTATTGGATTATCACTCGAGCCAGATGCATTTGCGCCGCCGTGAGAAGAGTCAAAGTCAAGGTTGTTTAGGAGGCGCTGGAAAGCGTCGTCGACGGCGTTGTCGGCGCTGAAATTTTCGGGCGGAACGAAAGCCGCGCCGGCGCTGGGGAGGTTCGCTCCAACCGTGACGTTAACGTTTCCGTCGGCAACGCCGTCGTAATTCAAGTCGTAGTAAATCGTCGCGTTGCGCGCCTTGCAGTAAAGGAATACGTTTGAGTAATTTACTGCGGCGTGAACGCGCGCCGTGTAAAAGCCTTGGTTCCACGAACTGCAGGTAGGATTCGGCGGCGAAATCGAAGAGTTTCCAGTGCGAATCGAAATGTAGTTCGTCGTACCGTTTTTGATTAGCGACGGGTTAGCCCATAAGATAAAGGGATCGCCGAGGTACGTGTAGTTTTGGCCGTAAACGCTTAAATTAAAGAACGGCGTCCAGCCGCCAGTGCCATTGTTCAGCGTTGCGTTGTCCGTCCAGTATTCACCCGAGTAAGAAGAAGCGCGAAACTCGTCCACGCGCATCGCGTTCGAAATGTTGAACGAGCCTTGGCATGATGGGAATTTCGGCGTTTCGAGGTCGACGCTCATTTGCTGGTAGCCGTATTGCGGCGTGTTCGGCGTGAAGGAAAAGTTGAGCCACGAGTCGGGGTAAAGTATGGAATTCACTTCACCGAAAGTCTCCAACACCTGCGTGCCCGTTCCTTGCACAATCGCTTTAGCCAAGTACTCGTAAAACGCGGCGAGCTCGCTCGCGCTAGTGCTCATAGTGTAATTGCCGTTACCGCAACGCGCGACGCCGGCTAGGGTAGCGTTTGGCAGGAATTCAGTTGAAGATATGCCAAATCCCACCGCATGAATTGTTGTATTAAGTTGTGTTGCAGTTCTGCAAGCGCTATAAATGGTGTTATTGGCTGGAGCGTTGTATGACATAGCTTGTAACGTGCCAGAATCACAAAAGTGAACCGCGGACGAAGGATCCGTTTCATTTCCAGTATAACACCGAGAACGGCCGTTGTCATCTTCGCAGTACTCGTTGAAAGAACCGCACGTATTAATCGTAGTGCACCTATAGTTAGCGACGCCGTCAGTCATTGTTACAACAAACCGCTTGCGGATGTAAGAAGCATTCAGCTCCAAATCGAATTTAGCTGAAACATTGTCGTTATTACGCAAGCGAACAGCAACAACATTGTCGCCCACCCGCAAAAGCGTTTTCGGAACCCTAACCGCCCTATTCCAATAAGCGGCTGCATGCTCCGCGGAATCAGAGTCAACAAGATTGCCGTTGACGTAAACGTCTGCGCGGTCGTCGGAGTAGACAAACAAGTCAGTAAAATTAATGAGATTATTCAACTTAAATGAGTTTGAAATTGAAAACTTTTTCCTAAAATAATAATCTCCGCGTCCCCGCAAAACCGTGAAGTTTACCAAATCAATTTGCGTCAACGTCTGTTGGTTCGGAACAGTCTTGTTCAAAGCCACGGTTATGTTTTTGCTGGGCGATACGAAGTTCGAAGCGTTCGTACTCAAAACGCACGAATAATCATACCAAGTATTGGCGCTTACGGACAGGGACGAGCAATTTGCGTTCGTCCACGTACCTTGACTGTAGTCGTAAAACAGCATGGAGTAATTTGAGGTGGTAACGTTCGACTTGAAGCGGATTGTAACGTTAATCGAGGAATTTTCGTCGATTGTAACCGCCGTGGAATTGAAGCGCACTTCCATCCAGTAACGAGTTGGAGACGTAAAACGGGCGTCCGTCAAGTTCAGCGTCACGCCGTCGGCGTAGAAGATATTCGAAAGCGAGCCCTTGTAAGTGCCTGTGATGTTGACGAACGAACTCGCGTTGTAGTTTGTGCTCGAAAATAAAACATAGTTGCTGCCGATGTTCGTAGTAACGCTCCCAACCGGAAATCCGAGACTCGCCAGTCCGCCGCTCCAACCGCTTTCAGTGTAATTCCAGTCAATCCAATTTCTTGCCTGCGCGTCAAGCGGCGGCGTGGCAGTTGGAAAAGCAGTGGTGTAATTCCAAGCGCTGCCTCGCGGAATCAACACTTCGTCGTAGTAAACCGGGGTTTCGTTCAAGATTTTGTAAGCGCGGTTTATAGCGCAACAAATGCAAGTCCAACCGTTTGACGCATAATTATTTATTGCTTGGTGCAAGCGCGTGGAGTTACTAGTTAAATTCACTGACCCGTCGACTGGAGCGGTTGTGCTGTAACTAACTAGTCCAACGCGGTTTCCTGAAACGTTTAACACCTTGTCTACAAAAAACGTGTCTAAACACTTTGCGAAAGGAAGTTTATGAGTCGAAGGAGAATAACTGCAATAACCGGGAATCGTTCCACTGCTCGAGCCGCCTATGTTCTCGTCCATACTTCCCGAGACGTCGGTGATGAGAATCACGTCAACAGGAATTCCTCCAGTGATGTTAGCGTAAGCCCATAATTTCATTGGCACGTTCTTCTCGCTGAGTTCGGCGGGATAGTTGAACAAAGCTGAAAAACTCGCGTTGTTGAGGAGCACGAGCTGGTCGACGTCGCTGCCGCTCGAATTGAAAACAGTTTTGTTTCCAATCGTG
>CAITNU010000075.1 GCA_903893865.1 uncultured Microcaldota archaeon | reverse complement strand
GGTTCGTTCCCGGCGGAATCGGGCGCGCGTTGCGTCCGTGAGCAGCCAAAAATTGGCCGAGCGCTTTACCGACTTGAGCCATAATCTTGGGTTCCGACAAAATGAAATAATTCGCGAGAGTCGCCTGCTTTGACTTTTCGCTGGCGTAAGAAGCGATTTCCGCGCTTCCGATAACGAGGTCCGCGCCCGCTTTCTGCATTTCGCTCGCGACTACTCCGTCCGCAAAAACCGCGATTTTGACTTGCTTTGGCAGGTAAGGCAGAACAACGTCGATGTTTAGCTTGTTTTCTGGCTTCTTGAAATCTACGTCGCGGAAATTAATCGCTAAATCAACGCTTTGAGTGAATTTGCGCTTTCCTTTTCCGTCCGCAAGCGCTATTGCTACTGCTTCTGCAACGGTTTTCTTGTCGAGAGCCAAAATGCAACGCCTTTGAATTAAACAAAGTGTTTTTCCAAAGCGCTCGAAACGAAGGGACTCGTTGTCGAGTCAATCCCTCCTGCGTTGAAACCGAAAAAAGTTTTCGTGCAGTTCGAGCGGGAAAAACAGGAACACTAATTTTGCGGAAACAGGTTTTTAAACCTAGTGGAAACTAAAAGAAACCGGAAAAAACCCGAAAACAGGAGACGCGGCTTCAACGCCGCCTAGGAATATTGCTTCTAGGCTGATAGGGGGTAAGCATACTTGACCGTTTATTATTGAGATAAATTTGTCTTTTTGCCCGCTCAAAAGTAGAATAGTTACCAATAGAGGAGTCTCTCTGAACTCGTCTGAATTCTGTTTGTAATGGCCCAACTTCAAAAGAGCTAAAGTGTTTTTTGAATTTTGGAAACACCCTCGTTTCCAGTAATTTCACTAAACGAATCGATTCAGGGGACACTGGTTGTTCGCCGGTTGGTACGTGTATAAAATCTTGAACGGCAGGAGGAAGAGAATCGGGTTTATTAGAGGAGCGAATACTTTGAGGTTCTAAAACCTCCGCCGCTAGCCCGCGAACGTTTAGAACTATACCCGAGTCAGTTTTCTCCACGCCTATTCTGACAGAACCGGGCCGTTCAGGAGTATAATTGTACGTTGATTCTAACTCCGCAGCCAACTTCTTGGCTTGAACAAATTTTTGTTGTTGATTATCCGCGATACCCTTGAACGCTAAAAAAATTAAAAGAACACTACCTGCAATTTTACCAGCGACTTTAACGCCTTTTGGAACCGCCATTAAATCACTACATCGAAATTAGAAGCCGTGGCACCTTTAATACTTATGACAACCGATTCAAAGCGCGTCTTTCAAGCGTTCGTTCGCAGCGCGCCAATCAACGATATTCCAGAACGCTTCGACGAACTTCGGCCGCTCGTTCTTGTAATCGAGATAATACGCGTGCTCCCAAACGTCTAGCGCAAGCAGCAGCGCGAGTCCGGGCGCGAAGTTCACGTTGTGCTTCTCGACTTGCATTATTATGGGGCGCTGCGTCATTTTCCCGTACGCGAGAACCGCCCAGCCAGAGCCTTCGCAAGTCACCGCCGCCTTCGAAAACTCGGTTTTGAAGCGCTCGAACGAACCGAACTCGTTCTTGATCGCGTCGGCGATTGCTCCGTCGGGAATCCCGCCCCCGCCTTTGCCTGCAGGCGCCATGTTCTCCCAGAACA
Source organism: uncultured Microcaldota archaeon (assembly GCA_903893865.1). Lineage (GTDB taxonomy): Archaea > Micrarchaeota > Micrarchaeia > Norongarragalinales > Norongarragalinaceae > CAITNU01. Next base: position 800 of record CAITNU010000075.1, on the reverse strand, counting down.
ACGAGTGCAAAACGTGTCCGCCGCTGTTGAAAGCGAGTTCCTTCGCTACGGCTTTAAAGTCGAGCTCGGAACCATCCTGCCGTGCCTTGTCGAGTTTATCATAAATCGCGTTCGCGGCGTTGACGTATGCTTGGTGATGCTTCGAGTGATGCAGCGTGAGTTGCGCTTCACTGATGAAGGGCGCTAGTTCCGCGTAACCGTACTTGAGTTTAGGCAAAACGTATTTTCCCCCAGGCATTTTCAACCACCCCTGAAAAATTACTTAGGTTTTTCAAGCCAAGCCAGCAATTGCTTCTCTAATTTGTGCTGTCGCTCGAGTAAATTGGTCCAGGGCGTTAGATTAGCGCTTAAAAATTCGCGGTCAGCGGTAGTCATTTCCTGGCCGATTTTTACCATTTCGACGCCGCGCACTTGCACGACTTTTTTAAGGTAATCGCCTAGCGTTTCTTTTTCTTGATTCCATGGAACTCTCACTTTTTTCGAAATGTGCTCTTGTCTAGCCGAAATAAATTTTCCGAAATCGTTCATAAACACTTCAACGTTTGATTTGAATGAAGGCAACTCGCGCGATGGAATCGCAGAGTCATAATGTCCTGCGCTTATTCCATTTATGATATTGAGTTCCGTATCCGCTTCAGCAAGGCGTCCTGCGCGAGCAGCCTCGAGCCGTTTTTTGCTTGAATCGCAATAGTTACGAACGTAGTTTACGTCAACCATTCGAATTACCCGAATACTGCTAACGGCTTACAACAATATTATCGTCAGTATTCCTCGCACTTGAGCTGGTAAAACGCTTGCGG
>CAITNU010000074.1 GCA_903893865.1 uncultured Microcaldota archaeon | reverse complement strand
GTCGGAACGCAAGACGAGCGCTTGCTTGAATGCCATGAAAATCACGATTTTTATTGCGTCTTCGTTTAATAACCGCTTGCAAGACAAGAAAACAAAACTGGATGGATGACAATGTGAACAGGGACACGGTAGGATTAATAATGCTTCGCGCAAATAATTGTTTAAGGTGGTAAAGTATGGGTATTAGCCCTTCCAGAGGACCGCGAAATATTGATGTTCCTCCCAGGCTGGAAAATGTTTACAGACGAGCTGGAGAACCCGGCGGATTACAGATCAACGGACATCCTGAACTAAATCCAAATGTATTCACAACGGCGGTTAAAACTGGATTCGGTATTGAAGTCAAAGAACTACTGGAAGAAATAAAGCTCAAACGACTCGCGATTAAACCCGTCGGAAAAAACAGCGTGATTACGCCAATTGGAGACGGAGAGCAAATAGTAAGCGCAATAAGGGACCTAGACGGCTTTCACCGATCATGAGCTTCACGCCCCGCGCACGCCGACTTCGCTCACGAACGGACGCATGATTGCCGCGAATTCTTGCAACCGCTTCGGCGGAAAAGGCGCGAGCTTATTGAACGAGGCGTCAAGACAATCGCGCGCCTGGAATTGTTGTAGGAAAAAGCGTTTCGCGCCCTTCAATTCCTGCGCTATGCGCAGCGCGCTGCGCTCGTCGAACAAGCCAGGCACTACAGTCGCGCGGAATTCGTAGTCGGGCGCTTCGGCAATGAGCAGCGCAGCGCTTTCTTTAATCCTGTTTTTGTCGATTGTCGCAGCGCCAGCAACGCGTTCGTAATCGTCGAGCGGCGCCTTGTAATCCATCGCGTAATAATCGACGAGCCGCTGGCGCAAAAGCTCGCGCAGAAGTTCGGGATTCGAGCCGTTCGTCTCGAGCTCCACGCAGAGCGAGAGCGCCTTGATTTCGCGGACGAATGCAATAAGCTCGTCTCCCGCGAGCGTTGGCTCGCCTCCCGTAATCGCTACGCCGTCCAACCATTTTTTGCGAGTTTTGAGAAAAGCGAGCACTTGCTCGCGAGGAATCGAAGGAGCGGTTTCAGTGCCCAAGGCGAGCGAGGCGTTTTGGCAGAACGGACAACGGAAATTGCAGTTGTTGAGGAATACGACTGCGGCGATTTTGTTCGGATATTCAATAAGCGAAGTCGGCATTAAACCCTTGATGTCAAGCATTCCGCAAAACCAGGGACAATTAATAGCTTTAGAATAGTTTCAGGCAGGAGCCGAAGCAAGCGTGGCTTTGACCTCGTCGAATTTCGGCGTGCTCCCGCGCCACACCGCTTTCTCGGAATCGTCGTCGGCGACGATTACCACGCTCGGCGTAGTCATCACGCCGTGCATCACCGCTTCCGTAAGCCCGGCAGAATCGCGGATATTGTGGTATTCGACCGCAACGCCACTCGCAGCGAGCTTTTTGCCCAGCTCTTTCGCTTGCGGACAATTCGGGCACGTTTCCTGCCAAAAAATCTTTACTTTCGACATGCGTTTTTTCTCCATTAATCTTGCATTCGCGCCGTTCAAGCGCAACTCGCTTTTTGAGTCAACGCCTTTGAATCGAATTTTTCTTCAACAGCCTTCGGCGTTTGAGGGACGAAGTAGTTCCCCTTCTGCCTATCCTTGAACTCTGCAGTCTTGCTCTTGTTCCAATTGTTTATTCGGCTAAAGTAACCAACGACTCGCGAAATCCCGTAAACGTTCGTGCTGCCGCAGTGACTGCAGTGCGGACCGTGCTCGCTTTTTTGCTCTCGCTTTTCCTCTGCCATTTCGTTCACCTCTCAATCAAAATCGTTATTCAATCGTCATTGCGCTATTTTCTCGAAAACGACGTCGCCCTTCAACGCTTCGCCCTTCGCTTGAACTGGCGCGGCGGCAGTCTGCGCTTGCGCTGGCGCGGCTTGCGCGGGCGCTGGAGCCTTGCCTTGAGCGGGCGCCTGCGTTTGCGTCTGCGACTGCGTTTGCGCGTGCGCCTCGCTTTCGCGTCCGAACCCTCGGCTCACGCCCCCGCAATCGTTGCAGACGGTAAATTCGGGGCTCACGACTATTTGCGCGCTTTGCGTGTTCTCCCAAGTGCGCTTCACGAGCGCGTAAATGCTTTCGGCGCTCGGCTGCTGCTCGCCGAGGAAAACGTGCGTGATGCAACCCGCCTCGATGAGATTGTTGAAGACGGCTTGTTTTTCGATTCGCTCGATTATATCAACAGGCGCGTCAGGCGCCAAGTGAATCGAGTTCGTGTAATAAACCTCGCCAGTCTCGATGCTGCCGCGCACGAGCGGCTTCGCGTACTCGGGAAATTTCTGCAAGTCGATTCGCGCTAGGCGCAAGCTCGCGCTCTCCGCAGGCGTTTCCTCGAGCACGACTTTCATCTTGTTTTCCGCCTCGAGCGCCTTCGCCTTCAAATACATCGCCGCGATTACGCGCACGCCGACTCGAAACGCGGCGTCGCTCTCGTGCAACGCTTGCCCCGTAATAGTTTTCACGCACTCGTTGAGCCCAATCATGCCGATGATGTAACTCGCCTTGTCGAGGTCGAGATACGGCAACCCGTCCGCGGCAGGCGCGGCAACGGTCCAAAGCGGCGTTCCCGGACCCGACATGATTTTTTGGATGAACTTGCGTTTTTGCACGTGCGCTTTCATCGCCAAATCCATCGCCCAATCGACTTCGCGAATAACGCTTTCGACAGTCGGCTTCGCTCCGACTTTCTCGCTCGCTGCGGCAGCGCGATACGCAGCCTGCGGCAGGTTAATAGTCACGTTCTGGAAACCGCAAAAACGAATGCTTTCGGGATGGTTGAGCAACCAAGGATCCTCGATTTTCGTCTTGAGGCGGCAGCACTGGCTGAGCGTAGCAGCATCGCGGTCGAAGACGAAGTACGGCGAGCCGTTTGCGGCGCTGACTTCGCACGCGTAACGCAGGAGTTCGTCTTGCGCCGGGTCCGTAAACGTTGACGCGTCGACGTGGCAGTTGAG
>CAITNU010000073.1 GCA_903893865.1 uncultured Microcaldota archaeon | reverse complement strand
TTTCTACTACGGCTCCGTAAACGCCGGCGCCCGTGGAATAATCTTTGACGTAAAGTGTTATGCTTTTCTTTCCGCCGCCTCCGCCTGGAACGCCTGCCGGCAAGCCGCCTTGCAGCGCGAAAAAGCCTATTATTATGATGACGAGGGCTGCGGTGACGGGAACGAGCAAACGCGGGTTGGGAACGCCTTTTTCTTCGAGGGAAAGCAAAAAGTCTTCGTATTGTTCCGCAATGCTCATTCTACCACCCGATTTGATTTTAAAAGTTTTATTTTTATTTTCAGTTTTAGCGCTGAAACGTTTTTTGCGTTGCAGAATTAAGGCGCGTCGTAGATTAAAAACCCTAGGGTTGCGGATTGCGCGAGTCGCGAGAAGTCGCTGGCGATTGCGAGCGGTTCAAGCGGTTTATGTTCCAGAGGTTAAAGGTTTAGGATAGTGTTGTATGTAAATGTTAGCGCATAACCTGTTTTGCGCTGACGGGTTCACGCGATGCTCCTCGCTCAAATCATTGAAGCGCAGCCACAAACCAACGCCATCAATGAAACTGCAGTACGCGTGTTGCGACGAAGGCAACGAAGAAGAAATATCTCGGCTGCAAGTGTTGTTGGTAAACAGAGTCTTCTGGTTGTTAGAGCCGGCAAACAGTTGATTTGTCGGATCTGTTGAATCGAACAAGTTTACTGGCGTTCTAGGGTTATCGTCACCGGGGTTTGAGCCGCCGCAAAGCGTGCTCCACGAGTCCTTGTCCACCGTGCAGGCGCCTGAATCTCCGCCGCTTCCTTGATCGTAGCCGGAACAAACATAGATTGCTGCTGGCTCGCTGCTAGCAACGCCTCCGTGAACATCATTGAATTTGTCGCAAGAGTTCTTCAAGCGGTTCGTGACGAAAGCTTTCAAAACCGCGTCTTCGCAACTATTCGCGTCAGTGCACGGTTCGCTTGGAGTATAGCCGACGTCGTGGTAGAAAGGCGTTTCGTAGCTGCAGTCTCCCTCAAACGTATTGCCGTTTGAGCTTGAATCGGCTGGACTTTGAGCGCACAATCCTTGCGCGATTCCGTTGTCTTTATCGCCTGAACTGCCCGGACCGCCGTTCGCCAAATCTTCGTACACTTGGAAAGCGTAGTTCAAGTAACGGTATAACGGGTACGAAATCGGAATGTTGAAGTCGCTGTCGCCGAGCGCGCCCGTGCGCAGCTGGTTTCCGACTGCGTCGTCCGCGCTGAAGCGAGGCATTACGGGAAAGACGATGCTGTTCTGCATCGAGATTTTCATGAAAAACGAGCCGTCTTCACACCCAGGGACGACGTCTCCTGTAACTGGCGTGGAGGTATCGCTAATGAGTCTTCCTTGCCTTTCTCCGCAAGAATTCATCATGTCGTATTCATACTCTTTGTGGCCGGTGCCAGTGGACGTGTCTGAAAGCATGTCGCCGGAAACAGAGCAGCACTGCAGCTTGCCGTCTTTCGCGAAAGCGCCGCAGTCGAACAACGAGCCGCCCAGTAGCGTGCCAGTAAATTGTTCCGCGCGAGTGTTTACCGCGGTGTCGGATTCTAAAACGAATTTGAATTCGTTGAGGTTCGAAACCTTGAAGTCGATTCCTTCGAACGTTTTGTCGTGGCTCAAGTCCCCGAGAATTTTTGACAACCCGTACAGCTTGTTCATGCACTCCTGGCAGGTTGCGCACCCATTATCCGGATTCATGCAAGAAGTCTGGTCGGTGCACGGAGGTTTGCAAGGCCCCCCTTGAGACTCTGGAAGGCACCTTGTCTTGCAGCTGATGACGCTTCGCCCCATCGAGTTGATTATGTAGTTGACGTACTTGCACTTGGCGTAACGCAGTTCAGCCATCGTGTAATCTTTTTCTTCAGGCGCGATGCCAGCGTAGCCGTAAGGCTCTGGCAGCCGCTGAATAATTGCGTTATCGTACGACGGGTTGTCGCCCGAAGGCTTGCTGTTTTTGATGTCGAACAAGTTAACCCAACACTGGCTGGCTAAATAATTCTCGGTGAGGAAAGTCAGTTGCTGGCGGAACATGCTCGCCACGTCGCTGCGGTACATTTCGAGGAGCGAAACCATTCGGTTGTGGTAAGCGTCTCCCTCGGCGAGCACGACGTTCGCGCTCTCGATCTTGTTCAAGTTGATTATGAAAATGACGCAAGCGAGAAAAATTATTGTGCCGAGCAGCGGCGCCGCAATGAACGCGCGGTTTCGCTTCACCCAATCGATACGGCGGGAAAAACGGTTCATCGCAATCGCAAGGCTTTACTCGCGCCGAGTTAAAAAACCCGCGGGAATCCGCGCGAGTAAACAAAAAAAATCGCTCAAAACTCGAACACTCCGCCTTCCGAATAATTTTTGCGTGCGCTGCGGCGCCCCGTAAGCGCGTACCACAAGAAATAATAGAACGCGATTGCCGCGGCGAGCGTGACGCGGAACAAGACGTCGTGAACAAGCGGGCTCTGCCACAATATCGAGAGCGTGATGCGCAGCGGGTTGAAGAACAACGCGAAGAAAATGAATCCCGCGACGAAGCCAAACAAGCGCTGGCGCCGCGAGCGGTCGAAGGAAGCGGCGAGTATTCCGAAGAGAACCGCGAATTCAATCTTGCCCCAACACAATTCCCCGATTTCAGCGTCGAAACCCGTGTTTCCCGCGTTTTGCGCGTCGCCGTCGACAACGTTGCCGACGTTACCAATGATGTGCGGCACGCCGTCCGTCCACTCGATGTTGTTGTGCACGCCGGCAACGCTCAAAAAAAACGAGGATTGCGCCGCAGCGAGGCCCGAGAGCGCCATTGCGACGGGTTGCAGCGAAAGCGCGGCGAACGCGAGGAGCGCGAAAGCAGCGAACCAGCCGACGAACTCCGCCGCCTTGCGGATTTCCTTCTTCGCTTTTTCGCCCGCGCCGCGCGCGCCTCGCTCGGCGTAGTTTTTTTCGTCCGCGCGCTTGTAATCCAGCAGCGTCGGCCCGTCCATCAATGAATCCAAATCGATTTTAGCCAAACCCGATTCACCCTCCCAAAAAAATTTTTGTTTTTCTCAAACGCTGTTGTTCTCATCATTTCCCGTAATCGTCGAGCGTCTTTTGCTTTCGCGCCGCAGCCACGCCTTCCTCCCGCTCTTTTTTCGTTAACTCGAGCACGCCGTACTCTCCGTCGAAGCCCGGCTTGACGTGCAGCGCGCCTTCGCGGTTAGCGAGCACGAGTTCAACGATTTTGTCGTCCGCGACGCGGCCGAGTTTTTCTCTGTCCGCATCCAACAGTATGCTCAGTTCGGAACCGCACTCGGCAATGAGCCGCGCGCCGACTTCGTTCACCCGCCTAGAAGCGAGGGGCGCCGCGTACGCCGCGGCGAGGAGTTCGTGCAACGGGAGGACGACGCGAAAAGGAATCGCGCCAGGCGGCTTGAAGCCAACGGGGCGGTCGGCTAACTGCTCCACCCGATATTCCACGCCGATGGTGAGTGGTCTGCGACAAACGGGGCAGATGCCGCGCAAGCGCTTTGTTTCCTCGGGCGAGCTCGAAAACGCGCACGCGCGGTGTCCGTCGTAATGGTATTTTCCGTAAGCGGGGTCGACTTCGACGGTGAAAGCGAAGTGCTTCTCATTTTTTTCCTTGACTGCTTTGAACAAGTTTTTGTACGACAATTCGTTTTCCTGAAATTCGAACGCGTTGCATTCCCTGCCGAGGCGCCACGGGTAAGGCGAGTGCGAATCGCTGTTCGACATTAAAGCGTACTTGTCGAGTTTTGAAAGCCGCCAATTCATCGCCGGGTCGCTGCTCATCCCCGTTTCAATCGCGAACACGTGCTTCGCTTGATCCTCGTACGCTTCCTCGAGCGAGTCGAAACCGCTTTGGCTCCCGAAAACCCCGAACCAAGGAGTCCACGCGTGAGCGGGCACGACGACGGCGTCGGCGCAAGCCGCGAGCGTGCGTTCAACGAGCGCGGCTGGCGGCGTGCTCCCGAACATGGGTCTGCCGTCGGCTGAAAGCGAGCCGAACTTCGCGTAAACGTCGTTGACGAGCGCGGCGTCTTCGAGCGACGGAACGTGAATGACGTGGTGCACTTTCTTGACTCCCTTCGGAGTTGAGTAAAACGTGGCGACTTCGTTCGTTACCATGAACAGCGTAGCGTCACTCTCGCGCCTGTTCTCCTCGCTCTTCAAAATGTAGAAACCCTCGTAGTCGCTTGATGTCAACTTCGTTTTGAGTTCCGAGTACCACGACGGGTGCGAGAAATCACCCGTCCCGAGAATGCGCAATCCTTTCACTCGCGCGGCTTGAGCGAGTTCTTCAAGGTTCATTTTCGGGGAGACTGCGCGCGAATAGTGAGAATGAATGTGCAAATCGGCGTAGTAAAGCATGCGTGCTTTAGCGCGGCGGGGTTTTTGAAAGTATTTATTCGAGCGGCAGCGTTTTTTGCTTGCCAGTTTTTTCATGCGGGAAAGCGCGAGTGCAAGTAAGCGAGCATCAACGCAGCAGCTTTGGGATTCTTGGTGAAAACAGTGTGCACGTTGGCTATGCCGCCGGAATTGTAAACGAGTTTAAAATCTTTTTCCGCCAAACCCATTTTCTTTAAAGCGGCTTTCTGAAAAGCGGTCTTCAATTGTTTCGGCGTCAACCGCAACGTCATCATGTAAACATCCGGTTCCCCGACGGTTTGCCCAACGTGCAAGCGGCTTAAAACGCTTGAATCCACGTTGAATTTTCCAACCAGTTCGTTGAAATGATTTTTTTTGAGCGTGTGAAGCGAAACCGTCCTTAAAACGCTTTTACCGGTTTTTTCTTCAAATTCGTGGTTTGGAAGAACAACGCTTTCAAAGTACTTACCGAGGGAAGCAGTCCGCGTTTTCTTTTTGTATACCTTCAACGCGTCGCTTAGCCCGGAAATTTCGGTGCGACGGATCAATAATCGTGTAGCCATGAATAAACCATGCTCTTCGGAATTAAAAAGCGTTTACTTCGCGAGATCCGCTTCGATGAAGTCAGCGAGCAGCGGCGCGAGCGAAACGACTTCTATGCGTCGCGAGCGCGCCAGGCGCCGCAGCACTTCGGAATCTTCGAGCGAGAGCGCCCTATGCTCGAGCGGAATCGAATCGCTGATAATGAATTTCTCGAGCCGCGACTCGCCGAGCCGCTTCCACGCTTTCCCAACGAGCACGCCGTGAGTAGCGAAAACGAAAACGCGCTTCGCGCCGAGCTCCTTCAAGTGCTTGACGCCGTGCGAGAGCGTTCCGAGCGTGCTCGCAATGTCGTCCCAAGTCACGACGTCGAATCCGTCCACTTCCCCGTGAAACGCCGCGATGAACGACTTGTCGTGCTCGGGACGCTGTTTTTCAGCCCAAGCGACTCGCGCAGGGCCGTGCCTCGACTTGAGCAATTTCGCGAGCGCGATGGCGCGGTCGTAAGAACCCTTGTCTGGAGCGAAAACCGCGATTTTCTCAAGAAGAAGCGTTCTCAAGCCGAGCAATTCGCGAGCCCGCTCCGCGAAAAGCCACGTGGGCAGCAGGTTGCGCACGCCGTGAACAGCGTGCGGCGCGTGCACGTCGACCGCAACGATTTCGTCTGCGCCCGCGGCGAGCAACGCGTCGCGCACCGCGAGCGCGCTCAACGGCTCGCCGGGTTTGTTCACGCGTTCCTGCCGTCCGTAAGCGTAAAACGGGAGAAGCGCGCACACTCGGCTCGCGCCGTTCGCTTTCGCGGCGCTGAGAAGCAAAAGCATTTCGAGTAGATGGTTTTTTTGTTCGCTGGACTGGGAATGCACTGCACCCAAAACGTAAACGGTTTTTCCGTTGAAACCGCGTTCCCCGCATTCGCCGCAGTCTACGCGCAAATAATTTTCGCCGTCGGCGAAAACCGAGCGCTCGATTTCAGGCGCATCGAATTCAGCGCGGCGGCGCGCGAGCTCGTTCTTCAATCGTTGCCCGAGGCGCTCGTGGCTGGATGAGACGAGTAAAACGAACGCGCTTCGATAGCGGTTGAACTGCTTGGAGTGCTTGGCTCGAGCGGCAGCGGTAACGCCGTTGCCGCGCTTGCGATTGAACATAGGTTTGCTCCCACCACGTTATTTAAGTGTTATTTCGGTTTTAAGGCGTTTGAGTGAATTAAGTGAAAAAATGTTTTTCAAGAACTGTTTTCAGGGAATGAATTCTTCTTCCTCGACGGTTTTCGTCTTTTTATCAGGTTGGACTTGCGCCGCCGGCTTGACTGCGCTTGGCTTAGCTTCGCTTGGTTTGCCGCTGGAACGCAATCCACTAAACAAATTCTTGACAGCACTCGACGTCTTCTTTTCCGTTTGCTGCTGTTCCTGCTTTTGCTTCGGCGCATCTTTTTGTTCGAGTTGCGTCACCTGCTGCTCGAATTTCGCCGGCAAAGCGAAGAAGCCGGGCTTGCCTGCCATGCGCGTGGCCTTGTCGATGCTGCGCGAATACGTGGGGCGAACCGAGAATTTCGTTTTAGCGCCCTCGCGCAAAGCGAACGCGTCCCCGCCGAGGATTTCGAAGTTGAGCGTAGCGTGAATGCCGCTGGCTTCGCTTGAATACTCCGAACGCACGCAGAATCCAACGCCTGCAGCGCTCGCGCGCCCCAACGCGCGCCTCGCAGCCTCGCCTATTTGACCAGCTTCCTCATCGCAAACGAACAAGAAACCAACGCTTCCGGCGCTCGCGCTCGCAGAAAAAACGCGTTCCGCCAACGCCGCAGCTTGGCAGTAGTGCAATTGTTTGAGCATTGGTTGAACGTTCGCCGCGTCGAGCCACAGCACGCCCGCCAGTTTTTTGTCGCGAGCCGCTGCAATCGCGTTCTCGAACAACTGCGGCTTGTTTTCGCCGAAAGAATGCGGGAATTCGCGTTCGAGACACTGAATGACGCGCACCGCTTTCTCGCGGCTGGACGGCGGAAACACCGCGGCGTCCGTTTTTTCCAGCGCTTGCGTGAGCGCGATTAAGTCGTGGGCTTTGCCGCCGGCGGCGTCGAACGCGGCGCGAATAACTTCAGCGAAGTCCGCGTCGCGCAACCCGAGCGCGTCAACGAAATCGTCAGTCCCAATCGCACCCAAATCGATTTTCAGCGTATTAAGCGAGAATTCGTTTAACGGAAAACCGTGGGGCTCGCCGTTCATTCGGAAATAATCGTAATCGTCTCGGCTTTCAGCAGCTTCGCCTATTCCGCGCAGCGCGTCGCTGGAAGCGAAAACGAGGCACGAGACGCCGTTCAATAAAGTCGACTCGGCAATCACTTGAAGCAAGTGGTTCGATTGCTTCGCGTCTTTTGAAACGACGGTAACGCGCTGGAAAGAATTCAAATCGATTTCAAGCGGTTCCCTGTTGGAATTCAATCCCAACAACGCCAGCCGCTCCGGTTTTTCATCGCTTTTCTCTCGGTCGGCGGCTCCTTTTTCCGCAGTCGGCGCGCGAGCGGCTTCGACTCCCACCGCGCCCGTGCTCTTCGCGTCGGGTTTTGCCGCCAAAAGAAACAACGGGTCGCCGAGCAGCATGTCTGCAGTATCAAAAGAAGTTTTCGCGAGTTCCGTTACGCCAGTCTTGTAAGACTCGGCGACTTCGAGCAGCGATTTGCTTACGCCGCCCAAAGCCTGGTATTGCGAGCGGAGAATATTCGCGAAATCGCGGGTTGCGTTAGCCGCGTAAGTGGGTTCGCCGTCGAGGACGAGGAACTTGATTCTGCCTTCTCTACCGATTTTTTCGATTACGCTGAACGAGCGTTTCTGCGAGTTCAGGAACGCGACGAGTTCCCGCGAATCACCGTCGAGGACGAACGTTTTTTTCAATAGCACGAGAGCTCCGGTTGCGGGCGCGTCGTCGTTGACGAGGAGAACGAGCACGCGTTCTGGATTCACAAAGACGCTTGACTTGTGTCCCGCCCAAACGCCGGAGTAAAGAATCTTCCACGGCCCGAAAGGCAATGCGTCAGCGCCGCCTCCAGCCGCGCCGGCAGTGCTTGCAGCGTTTGGATTCAAGTTTTTTGCGTCAACCAAAAGCAATCGCCTGTAAAGCAAAGCAAATTCGTCTGAACTAATATTGCCGCAACGAATCGCGATGAATCACAACGAAAGCAACGAAAGCGTTGTTTTTATAACTTGTTTTTCCTGTTTTTCCGCGTTACGTTCAGAATTCCGAAATCACGCGGACACCCGCCAAGCTTTGCAGCGCTTGTTTTCACTTTGTTTAAATATGGTAACGGAATACTCTTTAAGCGTTTTTTCATCATTTTTGAACAGGAAATAGAAAAATTGGTGATGTAAATTGAAGCGTGAAGTCAAGCTGGTTTTGGCGTTATCCGGATTGGTTTTGTTGTTTGCTTCAGGTTTGGTGACGGCGTCCGACCGTTTTATCAGCGCTTGCGGCAATCTAGATGAGGCGCACACTACCTATATCCTGACTCAAAACGTTAGCAGCAATAGTGATTGTTTTTACGTCAAAGCTGACGGCGTGGCTTTGGACTGTCGCGGTTACTATATTAATTTTGCGCGAGGCGGCAGCGGCAAAGGCGTTTATTTGCACAAGGACAGCGGTGGCCTGAAAAATATCGCGATAAAGAACTGCCGTATCGTGTGTGATTCTACAGATTGCGCTGGCTCATTTGGAGTTGCTGGTGACGCTGCTGTAGAGCACCTGAATATAACGAATAATTCTTTTACTTTGACTTCAGAAGCCGGCGGCAATGACTGGGGCGTTTTCATTCACTACGCGCCCTTAAGCGATTACTGCTCTGTTTCCGACAATTATTTCGAAGTCGACGCTGGCGGCGACAGCGGATGCATTGACATAGCTTATTTCGGCTGCACTCATTCTAGCATCACACGAAACGTTTTTGCCTCCTGCTTGCACAACTATCCAGCAGTAGAGCTTTTTGGTTCAAATTCGATTATCGCGTTCAACGAAGTGCGAGAATCAGATTCTGGTTTCTTCATTGCTGGTGACTATAACAACGTCAGCTACAATAACGTAAGCAATAGCCCGCACGGCGGCATTATGACTGGCGGTGCATTCAATAAAGTTTTCAACAATATTGTCGACGGAGCATCAAATATGCCGGGTATCAGCGTGGGCGGCGCGTATACTAGTGTTGCTAACAATATGGTTTCTAACTCGACTGGCACCGCTGGTTTAGCCGTCAATGGCGTTAATGCGCTGGTAGAAAACAATACCGCTACAGGCTGCAATGTCGGTTTCGACAGCTGGGGAGACTCTTCGGTTTTCGTTAACAATACGGCGATAGGCAACAACAACGGTTTCTTCGTTGAAAGCGAGGAAAGCAATTTTTCGCGCAATACCGCTGAAAACAATACCAATATTGATTTCCTGGTTTATTCGCCTAACAACCTTTTTTCAAACAACATGGTCAACAATTCCGCTGTCGCGGCGTTCTATGTTTTGGGTTCTACGAATACTTTTTCCAACAACGCGGTCGAGAACGCGCCAGTTGGTTTTCTCACTTTTGGCGGTCGCGACTGGCTGGTATCAAATAATACGTTTCGAAGTTGTTTTGTTTACGGTCTCTGGCTCTACCAAGGAGAAGGAGGCGAATTCGTCAACAACTCAATCACGGAATCCGGCTTCGGCACGTCGGACATGGGTGTGCGGCGTAGATTGAACCAAATGATTCCCAACAATCCTTCCGAAGGCAAAGGAGGAACGGGCACAGGCGTAGTAACTTGGATAAACGACACGGTTTTCGAAAACAATTCGGTAACTCGCAACTACGGGGGTTTTTGGTTGTATGAAGGATCAGATCCATACCTTAACGGTGGGTCAAACAATATTTTTATTGGCAATAACGCGAGCGGAAACAGTGTTAACGGCGCCTATGACGCTTATGACGTTCTAATAGACCGCGCGGCGTCAAACAACACCTTCGTTGACGAATGGTTTTACTCGACGAAAACCAATTTTACGAATTACGGCGCGATAGGCTTGAACGCTGTTTCCAATCCGCCAGACGATCCGCCTGATTACTCGAACATTTCGAAATACGTTGACGCACTGCCTCTTTCGGATGATGCCTGGTTGTTTTTGAACTTTAGTTACTCGGATTCAGACTTGCACGGCGGAGACGAAAACACGCTATTCGTTGCCCGCAACAACGGCGCTTGGAACACGGACCCTGCGTCCTTCAGCAGTTCGCACGGCGTAAACGCGGCGGACAACTATGTTTACGCGAACATAACGCAGTTTGGCAGCGTTTTCGCGCCACTGCTTTCTTCTTCTCAAGTTCCTTCCCCATCGCCTTCTCCTTCACCTTCGTCTAGTCCTTCTTCTTCGCCTTCCCCCAGCCCCAGTCCAAGTATTCTGCCTTCTGTTTTGCCTAGCGTTTTGCCGTCGGTGCCGCCAACGCCGTCTTCTTACCCGCCAGACGAATCTTTCTTGAGCGCGATTTGTCCTAAGAGCCTTGTTCTCGGCTCGACTACGAACGTCACTGGTTACCTCGTAGTGAACGGGACGCCAGAGTGCCTGATTCCTCCGAACGTTGACGACTGGCAGTTCAACCTGACCACGCCGGATGGAAAATGGAGCGTGCTTAACATAGAGCCCCAACCCGGCTGCGTAGATGGCAACAACGTCTTCAAGGTCGAAACTCCCGATAAAGGAATTTATGCTGTGGATTTAGTCGCGTATCCCCGAGACCCAGCCGTAGGCCCCTTGTCGTCGTGGTGCCGTTTCACCGTTTTGCCCAACCCGCCATCGCAATTCCCTGACGTGCCGTTAATCTTCGTCGTGCTCGCAGCGTTAGGTGTCTTCGTTTACCTCGCACGCTACAAAAAGAAAAGGTAGGCGCGTTGAAAAAAGAAAAGCGTTGAAAGCGCGCGCTTTTTTCCTTTTTTTTCTCTCGTCCGCACTTGTTTAAATATTACTAGCGCATATTGTCTTCGTGGTTTTACCGTCGTTTTTTCGTTTTTCGCTGGTTGGAACGGGGAAGGGTTTTTCGAACCGGTTTTCGAACCGCTTTTTTCGAGCAATCGCGTCGCAAGCGATTTAATTTGAGGGGAAGCATATGAGTGAAACAAAATTTTTGGATTCTAGCGCGTCGCGCGGAGTACTCGAAAAAGGTTTTATCGCGCTGCTCGTGATTTTTTCCTTCTCGGTTTTAGCTAACGCCGTAACCGTGGAACCTCGGAATTGGTTTCCCGATTCGGGCGCGGTGGTTTCGAACCCGTTCGTTTTCGAAGTCAGGTGCTTCGTTCAAGACGGGAGCCACGGCGGACAGTTTTACGAGTCGCTTATATGCCAGTGTCAAGCGTTGCACGCGCCAAGCGGAGGCGGAACCACGAAGCAAGTAACGTTATACCTCAGGACCGACCACGTTTACCGAAGCAACCCGATGACGCTCACTCCCGGAAATTACAACGTCGGCTACCTGTGCTTTTACGGAACAACCTCCGGCGGCACGCCTCAATTCAGTTTCACGGTCACTAGCACTCCATCGCCGAGTCCCTCGCCGTTGCCGTCGCCCAGCGTTTTGCCTTCGCCGAGTCCCTCGCCAACTCCGCCAGTCAACCGTTATTTGAACGCGTCGAAGGCGGCTTCGCCGCTCTGGGTGTTGATCGGGCAGAACATCACCGTTGCGATAAACTTTACGGGCACAGGCATTCCGTCATCCGTTAGGAGGTATTTGGACAGCATGCTGACGCTCGATATTTCCGGCACCATGAATGGACCAAAACTCCGTAACGCCACATTCGCTGGGCAAGTCTTTGTAGAAAGCCTGAATTCGTCGATCGACAAGGTCGGACTGGTTTCTTTCAACGAAAGCGCGTACCTCAACAACCAGTTGACGGACAACTTTTGGCAAGTGAACAACTCGCTGGAAAGCCTCAACCAGTACGTTAACGGCTTGACGGACATCGGCGACGCTATAAACGCTTCGTCGAATGAACTCGCGAGCATTCGCGGCCGCCCTTCCGCCTTGAAAGTTATTGTCTTACTGACGGACGGCATGCCGAACGTTCCTTACGGCGACCCCCAAGGCAACCCGACTCCCGAGTCTTACGCATACGTGATTGCCGCTGCGAGCGCTGCCGCAAACGCAAACCAGTCGATTTACGTGATTGGCTTAGGCGTCGACGGCGTCAACTTGAACGAGACGTTCCTCCGGCAAGTCGCGGCCATCGGCGGAGGAAAATACTATAACACGACGAACGCAGCGCAACTCGCAGCAATATTCCTTAACATTTCCGTCGAATTACTCAACAGCGCGGCTACGCGAATCAGCGTAGTCGACGTAATTCCGGCTAACGTGGACTTCCAAGGCCCGGTGCCGTACGAGTGGCCGCACGAGTGCGATTACGAAGCTGCGAGCAAGAAGCTCAAGTGTTTTCGCGGTTCGATAGCCTTGGGCGAGTCGTGGCTGATTTCGTTCAACGTTTCGACCGAAAGCCACGGACGCATTCCGACTAACGCGCAATGCGCTTATTCTTACATTGCAGCAAACGGCTCGCAGCAAAGCGGTTCGCTGCTGAGCCCCATAGTTTACGTCGCGAGGCCGCGCGCGCTTTTAGTCGCCCAGCCGTCGTGGGGGTACGGGCCGTTTGACTCCGTGTTAAATGCTTCGTTTTACGATTTGCCGGAAGGCTCGTATCGCGCTGAATTCGATTGCGGTAACGGGCAATCCGGCCAAACGCCGTTTCAAGTCAGTTCCCCTCAAGTCTGGGGTGGCGAGACGCTCGCGAACGCTTCGTTTAATTGCTCGTACCCGCTCGTCGCAGAACCGCCCAACCAGGACTACAAAGCCAATGTTAACGTATCGTACGGTCCGAACGGACCCGGCGGGCCAAACCACGTTTACGATGAAACGTGGATAAGCGATTACCCGCGCTCCTTAGGCATTCGCGATGCCGCGCCTGTTAACGGCGCTCTCGTTCCCGCTTCGTCAGTTGAATTCAAGGCGACTTGCTACTCGGATGAAATAAACGACAGCAAAGCGTTGGCGGATTGCGATTGTTGGGCTTATTACTGGAGCGGCAGCAACACGACACCAAATCCCGTTCACTTGCGGCTGGCTTACTCGATCGGCGGCGCGAGCGGTGGCGAACCGTATTACCACGAGACAGTCCAGAACCTGCCGATAGCAACGTTTTACGAGTACTTCAATTGTTCGAGGCGCCCGTTGTCGGTGCAGACTCCCACGTGGTTTTTCAACACTTACGGCGGCCCGGTGCCGCTAGTTGTACTCACCGCTAATCCAAGCACAGGCACTGGGATATTCAGAAGCAACCTTACTGCGACTTTTTCGAATATGACGATTTCACCAAACAACGTTCTCCTCGACTGCCTGGAAAACCCGCTGCAAACGATACCAATGTTGCAAGTGTCGGCTTTCGTTTACACAGAGAATTGCACGTATCCCAACGTTACCTCAACAAGAACGTATCAAACCAGAGTTTCAGCCGTCGGGCCGAACGGTGAAGCGCTTTCCGCGAACGCGTCCGTCACCGACAATCCAACTCCCACGCCGCCTACACCGCCGTCTTACCCTCCGGGCGTTTCTTTCTTGAGCGCGGTTTGCCCGACGAGCCTCGTGCTCGGCTCGAGCACGAACGTAACCGGTTTCCTCGTAGTTAACGGGACGCCTACTTGCCTGATTCCACCAAACATTGACAACTGGCAGTTCAATTTAACTTACCCGAATTCCACTATTAGCATATTGGGAATTGTTCCCCAATCGGGCTGCGTTGGTGGAAACAATGTTTTCATTGTTGGCACTCCGGACAAAGGGCGTTACACGGTTGATTTAGTGGCTTATCCAAACGATCCTCTGCTTCCAGAAATTATCTCCTTGTCTTCATCTTGTTCTTTCACCGTTTTGCCTAACCCGCCCTCGCAATTCCCGGACGTGCCGTTAATCGTCGTGGTGCTCGCGGCATTAGGAGTTTTTGTTTACTTGGCGCGCTACAACAAAAAGAAAAAATAAGTGATGTGTCGAAAAACGAAAAAGCGTTGACAACGCGCGTATTCGAGGCTCGCTTTTTTCCGCGCTTTTTTCTTCGCTTTTTTTCGTTTTTCGCTTTTTTTCTTTTGTTTTTATCTCGAATGGCGCGACGGCACTTATTTAAATATAATTAGAGCATATTGTGTTCGTGGTTTTCTCGTCGAACTCCTTTTTTCTAGGGTTGGGAAAAGGCTTTTCGAACCGCTTTGAGCAATCGCGTTACTAAAAGTTTTATTAAAGTTTTATTTCGGTATTTGGGAGGCGAGGCTAATGAGTGAAACAAAAGTTTTGGGTTCAAAAACTTCGCGAGTTTTGCGCGGCGGCGCCTTCAAAAACTTTCAAAAACTTTTTTTCGTTCTCCTGATTGTGCTCGCGCTCGTTGCGGCGAACAGGTTTTTAACGCCAGCCAGCAACGCCGCTGGCGGTGCGGTCATCAGTAATGCGGAAGTCAGTCTTCCCGTTGCAGGCAAAGCCGATTTGTTGAAGACGCCGAGCGAACTCAGCTTCACGTCAATCTCTGACTGTCAAAATCAGCCTTGCATGATATTTTTTTACGATGGCGATGTCGGGCTTTTAGGTAATGACTGGGAGTGTATTTCTTGTAATCGGGGTGATCCGTTTTATAATCTTTTTCCTCGCGGTGGAACTAGCATAAACAATGTTCACGGTACCGACTTATCTTTAGGTCACACTCACACTTTCAGTGTTTCAATGTCTGGCCCAAGCGCGACCAATCCGTGTGAGTCCGGCTACCTAGCTAACACCGCTTCTGGTGCTCATACTCATGCTAGTCTTTCCGGAACTTTTTCTTCAGCTGGCGACAATCCTCCTTACCGTAAGCTAAAATTAATTATGTACAAGCCTGGAATACCTACTACTACCCCGCTTCCAGCTGGTGTAATCGCAATGTTTGAAAGCATTCCAGACGGTTGGACTGCTTACTCGCAGCAAAACAACGGGTTTTTTGTTATGGGCGGAAGCGACGCGGGCAGTACTGGCGGTTCAGAAACTCATTCCCACACTCTAGACGCTAGCTTCTCACGTGACGTAGTAGGCGTTGTTTCTACAAGCGGTTCGGGTTTAGGCAGAGCTTCTGATTCGCATCTCCACGACACTGACTATGTGCGCGCGACTACGCTGCCGAGTAGCAACTTACCGCTGTACACTAACGTCACTTTTGCAAAGCTTTCAAGTAGTGGCGATATTCCAATAGGCATGTTCGCGATGTTTACCGATTATCCTACTAATCCTAATGCTTGGGTTCCCAGGTCCACTTATGACGGCGCCCCGTTTTACAACAGATTTTTGCGAGGTAGCGACACTTACCTGCCTCTGGCCGGCGGCTCCGACTCTCACACTCATGACGAGGTGCGAGCTACTACCCCTGCATCAAGCAGTACCGTATCCCACTGTGGTAGTAATGGTAATACGAACGTTTCTGATAGCATACACACGCACGTGGTGAAATGGACTAATATAGGCTATTACACGAACATTCCTTTGTATCGCGAAGTTATCATATCGCAATACGCGGGTGGACTGGCGTCGAACGGCTCTTATCTTGACGCGAACAAGACGGCTTCGCCTAGCCGCGTTTACCAAGGACAGAACGTTACCTTGACAATAAACTTAACCGGCGCTGGCGACCCTCGATCTTATAGAAATCTCCTAGACGTCATGCTCTCCTTTGATGTTTCTGAATCTATGGATGATTACTTAGCTGATCTCAGGAACGCGGGCTACACTTTTGTAAATGCAAGCAATCCCTCGTACGACCGCGTTGGCCTAGTGTCTTTCGGTGGCACCGCAATCCTCAATAGACAACTGACTAGTAACCAAGCAGAAGTAAATAATTCAATAGCTTCCCTTATTTCCACCCGACCGGGCACGAACATCGGCGATGGAATCCTTTACTCTTTAAACCACATCCTGCAATCGACTCGCCCACAGCGACTGCCTTTTATTATTTTGTTTACGGACGGTAAACCAAATTGTCCGCAAGCCCAAGGCTCGACGAGCTGCGATATCGGAAACGAAACTTACGCGACCGCTTACGCGTTAAGCGCGTCGCTCACTGCTGCCGCCGCACGTGTTCCAATCTATGTTATTGGTTTCAGCGCTTCTGTTAATCAGACTTTATTGCGGCAAATCGCTAACAACACTGGCGGCAGATACTATAATACTACGAATGCAGCGCAACTCGCAGCAATATTCGCTAACATTTCTATAGAGTTAAACAACGTCGTGGCGACTAACGCCCAAATAGTCGACGCGATTCCAACGAACATGCAGTTCAATGGTCCCGTGCCGTCTGACTGCAGCTATAACGCTGTCGGAAAGACTCTAAAGTGCTCTCACCCCTTAATAATTTTAAACGAATCGTGGGTTGTGCAATTCAACGTTTCCACGAATAGCCTCGGCGTATTCCCGACTAACACATACTGCAATTACAGTTACGTTAACGCCAGCAACTACACTAAAATGGGTTCGCTTGTGAGCCCGAACGTTACCGTCGTGAGCCCGCCGAACGTCACGTTAACCGCGGTGCCATCATTCGGTTACGGCGAGTTCTCTTCCGACCTAATAGCTTCGGTCTACGAACTGGACCCGACTATGGACTACGTTGCAGTGTTTTTTTGCACGAACGACACCGCCACCAATTACTACGTGCGTTATATTTCTCCAAGCATCATTCAGCAGTATAGCAATGGCTCTACCTTCGCGAGCGTAGACGCTGTTTGTGTTTATCCTGAACCGTCGCAGCCAACTGATTACAACGCGAGTGTGCACGTATACAAAATTATTAACAATGAGTGGTACGATTTTGACCCGCCTTTGAAGGCGTGGGCGTGGGTGAATAGTTATCCGGGCGATCTCGCGTTACGCGATTGGACTCCGGTCGACAACTCGCTCGTTCCCGCTGCGGTCGACTTCAACGTATCTTGCTACGCGCTCGATATAAGCAGCGGAGCATCATTAAGCGACTGCGCGTGTAAAGCGTATTACCGGCTAACGAACTCAATCGTCAGTTGGAATGAAGTTACCTTGAACCTCACAACAGGCGGCGGATTAAACCACCCGCCGTATTACAGCGGGCGCGTCCAACTGGTGGCGAACAAGGTTTACAATCATTACTTCTACTGCTCGCGCTACTCGAGAACCGCGGTTACCCCCGTTATGTCGTTTAAAACGTCTACCGGTTCAGCGCAAATTACGCTTGATGCGGTGCCTAACGTTGGCGTTGGACTGTTTCCAAGCAGGCTCAACGCTTCAGTCACCGATATTCCGGTTGCGTTTCATTCGAGTCCAGTAATGTTCGATTGCGACAACGGACAGACTGCAAGCGTCGTAATATTGACGTGGAACGGCAACAACGGTTACGCCGAAACAACGTGTTTTTACCCGCAAGTCGGCAGTCCCACGCCGTTCACTGCAACCGCGAGCATGAACTTAAACCAAGGCGGATTCCAATTAAAAGATCAAAAGACGATTTACGACAACCCGAATGGGGATTACCTTACGATGGGAAACTACAATCCTTGGAATCAGCAGGAAGTCGCTACTCCCTTCAATTTCTCGCTTACTTGCGTCGTCCACTACGCGAACACGACGCAGCAATGCACGTCGTGCAACCTCGCTGGTCACACGCCTACGCTGAGTTTAGCGAGCGGCGGCATAATATTTGCGGACATACAACCAGGCAGTTCGTTCACATTCGGTTCTAATAGCGTACGCGTTTCCGACCCGCGGGTGGACGTCACAGCCGACTTTTCCGACCCTGACAAAGAGTGGGTGACTGACGGAAGCGTTAAACCGTTTTACCAATTCATGTTTAGAATATCAACTGACGGACTTACTTACCATGATTACGACGTTCCGCCAGAATTCATTGAAGGACCGAATGTTGAAGGCGGCGTAAGCGGCGGAGGCATTGTCATAAAAGGTATCGAAGAGGCTCCGGAATCAAAATCGCTTTCTTTTGAGGACGGCGTTATGCGCGTTGCCGTCACAAAGGTTCCCGATGCTTTGAGCAAGCTTGGCTTCGACTTGAAAGAGTTAGCTAAGAACGAGAATGCTCAGCTCGAACTCGTTTTCTACGCCAAGTACAAAGAAAACGTTTTGGATTCATTTGTGACCGAGGACGTACTGCCGTATTTCGGCGGAGGACAACCCACGATAGTGCCTACGCCGACGCCTCCGTACAATAGTCCCCCGTGTAACTGCAAAGCGTACTACGCTAAAGCGGTTGAATTCAGCCCAGGCATTTCGCCGCAAACGTGGTATTCAATTCCGTTGCCGCGTACTACTGGAAACGTTTACAAAGCCCCTGCGCCGACGGCGCCGCCTTTGGATCTCGGCAATTACAGCGTGCACTACAACTGCAGTTACGGGCAGTATGCCTACCATGACAGCAGTATGTCGAGTTTTCAAGTGGTTCGCGACGCGCCGAACGTCGAAATCTATGCTTACCCGCCAGAAGGTTACATATTTCAGAGCAACATTACCGCAACGTTTTCAGGCATGAGTTCGCCGCCAACCGAAGTTAAAATGAGTTGCGGGGAAAAATGGCCTGAAGTCACTATATTGCCGCCAGGATATGTTAACACTTTGCCTTGCTCTTACGGTCCTGAAGACGGCGAAGTGATGTATCACCCGAGCGTTTTCGGTATTGCTCCGAACGGCAAGAAACTTTCCGCGAACACCACCGTCACCCTTCACAAGCTAGTAGAAAACTGTAACCCGCCCGCCTCTAGTGCCACCAACGCGAACTGGACTATTCCGTTTGGCGCGATGCAATACTGCCGCGACCGGACGATTCCGATGCCGTCAGACGGCAACGTCAACATCGCGGGAATCCTGATTTTCAGCAACGTCACGCTGCAAATGATGCCGACTGTTGACGGCAGCAGCAAAATATTTGTCGACACGACTGGAACCTTTACTGTCAAGAATTTAAATCCAAGTGTGCCGCAGCACTCGGTTATTCAATCGGGCTCTTGCGTTGGGGGGTGCCAAGCTCCCGCTTACTTGTTCCAAGTTTACGGCAAAATCGATTTCGAAAACAATGACGTCAGCAGCGTTGGTTACGACGCAGCGCCGAGCGGCCAGGCGCGAGGCATTTACCTGCAAGGAGCTAACGCCGTATTCACAAACAACACTATCAGCAATACTCCAAACGGATTGATTTTGCAGGGAGTGAACAACGCGCAAATCGAAGGAAACACGATTACAGTCAAGAGACCAGCTGGTGCTGCCAATCCAGCCCACGCGCTTTATTTAACTGATTCGTCAACCAACAACCAGATCAAGCTCAACAAATTTATTTATCCGGACGACCAATCACTTGGAGTAGCGTTCGACTCATCTTCTCAAAACAAGTTGACTTCAAATGTGTTCGATGAAACGAGCGGAAACAACAAAGCGGTTTATGGAGAGCATTACTCTCTGAGCAACATTGTTCTTGATTCGGGAATTCCGCAGAATGTTCACGACAAGGCACATATTGTCACGGATGCCGAGTCGACGGTGACGCGCGAGTGGTACCACAACGTGCACGTAAAGTATAGGGATGACGTGGACGTTCCTAATGCGGCAGTCGAAATCATGCCCGCTCAATCGTATTCAAATCCGGCTCCGATTCCTCCTTCGGGTGCCCCAATTTTCCACGGCACGAATTTTACGGCGAATACTAACGCGACTGGGTTTACGCCGGTTAACGAAACGATTCAATACGATCAAAAAACGAACGTCGACAATGAAGTCTTGTACAACAAATACAACGTGACTGCGTGCGTGAACCGACCAGATGGACGCATTTGCAGCTCTCTTCTCACGGACATCACCAGCTCGACAACAACTGAAATAACTATCGACGCATTACATAATTACGGTTGCGAGATTACGCTCGACCCGCAAAATCTCTATCCTCCGGTTTTAACTAACACGATGAGTGTTACCTTCGACCCAAACGGCAACTACGCTGGTAAAGAAGGAACGTACACTTGCGCAAGAGGAGTTGGAAACTGGTTGCAATTTAGGGTTCCATCCAACCTTATTTTTGAGGCGCCTTGCCAGTACCCTGGAGAAGTTGGAAGCTACACTGCTGACGTGGAAATACCGCTTCAAGTAGGTCAATTTCCCGCGTCCTGCACTGCTGAGACGCGAGTAGGACCCGAACCTACTTACTTCCCGTCCGAGGTTTCTTTCTTGAGCGCGGTTTGCCCGACGAGCTTGGTTCTCGGCAACACCACGAATGTCACCGGATACCTCGTCGTGAAAGGGGAACCGAAGTGTCTAGGCCTAGACAGCGATAATGGTTGGACGTTCACGATAACAAACCCGGATCCTCAAGCCACGCCGACAGTGCTTACCACACCTGATTCGTGCGATTATGTCGGCTACAACGTTTTCAAGGTTGACACTCCCATTCAAGGCACTTACAAAGTCGATTTAACCGCGCACACGGGAGCAGCGCCAGGAGTCGGCGACTTGAGTTCGTCGTGCACTTTCAACGTCTTGCCGAATCCGCCCTCACGCTTCCCAGACTTGCCGTTAGTCTTAGTTGTGCTCGCGGCGTTAGGCATCTTCGTTTACTTGGCGCGCTACAACAAAAAGAAAAAGCAGGCGCGTTGAAAACGCGCCCTGCAGGCGAGCATTCAGCTTTTGAATCATTAAGACTAGCGCCAGCCTCTGAGCACCAGCTGCTTTCCCTCACTCCCGTTTTAGAGCCAAAAACGCCTTTTCCAACCCGTTTTTATATTAGTAACTACCTAATACTAGTAACATGTTTGGTGGCGTGTGTCGGGTTATTGTTTCGGTAGTTCGCAAAACGTAATTTTTAATACTGGCTGGTGGTAAGGACTTTGATAGAGGAAAGCGAAAAAGAAGGAAAGGAGGCGGCGGCGTGAAAACGCGTAAAAAATTTGAGTTCGCCGCTACGGCGGTTTTCGTTGCGCTCCTACTTTTAGCTGCTTTAATCGCTTTTGTTCCCGAAGTTCAAGCGGCGCGGGTGCAAGCGCAAAAAACGCTTGTAATCGATTCACCGATTTCTGACGCTCAGGCGCTGCAGGCTCCCAAAATCGATACTCCGCAGTTTTCGCAAGCCGTCCAAATTTCGAGCGACTCGCCTTTTTCGCAAGTCAAACGGGTTCCAGCGCAGAAAATTGACTCGAAGAGTGACTCGAAAATTGATTCGGAAATAACTGCGGCGTCCAATTCTAATCGCGTCGAACCTTCAAAACAGAAAAAGCGCGATGTTGTTTGCAGCGATATTCACGGGGGAAATCAATTTCCATTTGCAATGCGTTGGTAACGCGGTTGTAACTGGATCGACGAGCTTGGTTTACGGCGGTTGGCTTGAAGTCACTGGCACTGTCACTACTACTGGTGCGCTTGCTTTTACGGGCCCGTATTCTCTTGACGTGTGGAGTGGGAAATTCACGGTTGACAACGGCGACGTGCTTTTAGCGGAAACGGCCTCGGCGCGCAAAACGCGTGACACTCGCGACGGAGGTTACCACATTTTCGTTCACCCGGGCGCGAGCATTAGCTTGACTAACGCTGACGTTTCCGGCGCGGCTGAATTCATCGTTCAAGGGTTTGTCGCTCCGCCTCTCACTGAAATCACGATTCAAGGCGTGTATTATCACGATAACGAGCAAGGTTTGCGTTTGATGAGCCAAGGCGTGATTGTTGATGGTTCAACGTTTTACGACAACAACGATTCTGGAATTACGCTCGACGGCGGTTCTGGCAACGTGATAAAGAACAGCGAGTTTTACGGAACCGCTCCTGGAAAACAAGCGGTCGGAATACTCGTTAAGAGCGGTAACCAAATCATCGGCGGGAACAACAATATTCATGATAATGCGATAGGGGTTTTGCTTGAGCGCGCTGGAGGAAACCAGATTCTCAACAACAATATTCATGGTAACGTTAAGGCGGGCATAAAGAGTTTTGTGCCTGCGGTTGTTCCGAATTTCGTTCCTCCGCAAGCGTTGTATGAAAACGATAAGATTCCTGTTTTGTCTTCGGTTTCTCAGTCTGGCGGTTCAATGGATGCGGTGCACGGCGTGCAGCCAAATACGATTAGCGGTAATTCGATTACGGGGAACGGTGACGGTATTCAGGAATACGTTTTGGCGAACAACATTGATGCAGCGCAAGCGCAGTTGGTTGCGAACAACAACGGTTATGGTTTCGTTGGAATCGATGAAGCGCCGCGTTCAGCGTTGGAAGGCAGCGTCGGCATCAACGGAGTCGGCAAGGCGTTGTATCTCGCGAGCACGAGCGTGGGCGCGTGGATTTATTACGATAGTTTTGTTCAGTTGCCTGACGGACCGTTTTACGTCGCTTTTTGCGAGGGAGATATAGACTGCTTGGGTGGAACGCATAACGACGCGCGTCACTACGATGACTACACGATAGCTTACACCCGTCAGGTTTCAAACCCAACAGCGTATTTTTACTCGGATTTAAAGAACACTTCAGAAATGAGGAACATTCTCGGCAACGTTACTACGTTTACTCCAAAGTTTTTGGCTCGCGACCACAGCGTGGACAACAGCGGAACAGTCATTCATTATTGTGCGGATGCGGCGCATGGTTATCCTTACGTGTGCAGGATTAGAGCGGTTTCGCTGACGCGTTACGGCGATTGGCTGGGAAAGACTTCAGAAGCGTTGCCATCCATGCCGCGTTATTACATTTTTTATGATGACGGCGTACGCCCGAATTGCAATTGGTGGGGCGCGCTCACTTTTGCATACGAAAAAAACAAAGGCGACAACTTGAACAAACAGGATAAGCAAGAAGCGGAAATTCCGTTACTCCCACAACAAAGCGGCAAGCGTCCGGCAGTAAAAATCGATTCAGTTCCCGAACTCAACGCGGTTACCAACCCGCCTGCTTGAGGAGGGTTTTTGTTTTTGAAGGCGCGAGTCAATTCCAGTAAATTCGTTGTTGCAACGGTTTTCGTTGCGCTACTACTTTTAGTCGCATTAGTTCCTGAAGCTCAAGCGGCGCGAGTGCCAGCCCAAAAAGCATTGGCCGATTCCGGGTTTAAGACGACGGAGGTTACCTGCGATGACGTTCGTGGGGAACTCGATTTTCACTTGCAGTGCAGCGGGAACGCGTTCGTAACTGGTGACGCGGACGTGATTCACGGTGGTTGGCTTGATGTTACGGGCACGCTGACTTTTACTACGCCGAGTTCTCTCGAGGTTTGGCAGGCGGGAAAGTTTTCGGTTGATAACGGCGTCGTTCAAACCAATTCAAGTCAAGGTTACCACGTCATCGTTTATCCTGGAGGCATAATCAATTTGACTAACGCCGACGTCTCGGGTTCCGCAGAGTTCGTTGTCGAGTCGTTGTTTGCTGGCGACGCGAATATTTTAGGTGTTTATTACCACGATAACGCGAAGGGGTTGGTTATAACCGGTCAAAACGCGTTGGTTGATGCTTACGACGGTCGTCCTTCAAAGTTTTACGATAACAATAATACTGGGCTTGAATTATGGGACGGCAGATCGTCTAACGTGGTCAAAAACAGCGAGTTTTACGGTACTGCGCCGGGAAAACAATCGGTTGGCATACTCGTTAAGAGCGGGGGTCAGGTAATCGGCGGGAACAACAATATTCATGATAATGCGGTAGGTGTTTTGCTTGAGCGAGCGGGAGGAAACCAGATTCTCAACAACAATATTCACGGTAACGTTAAGGCGGGTATAAAGAGTTTCGTTCCGGGAGTTGTTCCCAATTTCGTTCCGCCGAACACGTTGTACGATAAAACTCCAGTTTTGTCTTCGGTTTCTCAACCGGGCAGTTCAATGGATGCGGTGCACGGCGTGCAGCCGAATACTTTCAGCGGTAATTCGATTACAGGTAACGGCGACGGTATTCAGGAATACGTTTTGGCGAATAATATTGATGCGGCGCAGGCGCAGTTGATTAGCAACAACAATGGTTATGGTTTTGTTGGAGTTGATGAGGCATCGCGTTCCGCGTTGGAAGGCAGCGTCGGCGTTAACGGAGTCGGCAAGGCGTTGTATCTTGCGAGTACGAGCGTGGGCGCGTGGATTTATTATTACGGCGCCGTGCGTTTGCCTGACGAACCTTTTTACGCCGCATTCTGTGAGGGGGATATCTACGATTGCGATATCGCCACGCATAGTGACGCCCGGCACTACGATGATTATACCGTCGCGTACACGAGGCAAGTAATTTACCAAAAATATTTTACTTCAGATTTGATGAATACTTCTGAAATAAAGAACATTCGCGGCAATGCTACGACGTTCACGCCAAAGTTTTTGGCTCGTGATCACAGCGTGGACAACAGTGGAACCGTTATTCATTACTGTGCGGATGCAGCGCACGGTTATCCCTATTTTTGTTCGATTCGCGCGGTTTCGCTGACGCGTTACGGAGATTGGTTGGGAAGGAGTTCTGAGGATTTGCTTCACCCGGCTTACTATATTTTTTATGACGACGGCATACGCCCGAACTGCAATTGGTGGGGAGCACTCGACTTTGGCGGTAAAGACGATACGAACAAGCAGAAAGAAAACGAAAAAAACTACCAGTCAAACGGCAGGCGTCCGGCGGTAAAGATTCCTCTTGTTCCTGAGATTCGCGCGGTCACTCAACTAGTGCCAAACTAAAACGCCTCGCTTCAGCGCCCGATTTTTTTTCGTTTTTCGCTTTTTGCGTTTTGCTGTTTTGTTTAACGTTTTAAAAGCCGCAGCTCCATAACTAATTCTCTCGATTTCTCGCGATGAAACGAAAAGCGAGAAGCAAGATTTTTGGTTGACGCACAAAATGGATTACGATTTCAAGACTGTCGAAGCGAAATGGCAGGCGGCGTGGCGCGACGCTAAAGCGTTCGAACCCGAGACCCCGCAAGATGAAGTGCGCGCGCGGGCGGGCGAAGCCGAAAAAAACAAGTTTTTCTTTACCGTGCCGTACCCTTACGTTTCCGGCAATCTGCACGTCGGGCACGGCAGAACGTACGCTAACGGCGACGTCATCGCGCGCTTCCACCGCATGCGCGGCGAGCGCGTTCTTTGGCCGATGGCGTTTCACATTACGGGAACGCCTGTTCTAGCAGTGAGCGCGAAAATAGCCGCAGGCGACGCTGCGACTATCGCGATGTACGAAGATTACGTTCGTTGTTACGAGACGGACGAAGCACGAGTGCGCGAACTCATTGCTTCGTTCGCTAAACCCGAAGCAGTCGTGGCTTACTTTTCCAAAAAAATCGTTCTCGACTTCCAACGCATGGGTTTTTCGTTGGATTATTCGCGCCAATTCACGACGGGCGACCCGGAATACAATCGTTTCATCGAGTGGCAGTTCGGCTGCTACAAGCAGAAGGGGTATCTCAAGCAAGCGAGTTATCCGGTTCTTTACTGTCCGCGTTGCGGCAACGCGGTTGGCGAGGACGACATCAAGGAAGGCGACACCGCGCCCGTAGACGCGTTGAAGTTCGCGGCATTCAAATCCAAGCTGGAAAATGAAAAAGAAAACACTTTCATTATTTCGTGCACGCTTCGTCCTGAAACGGTTTTCGGCGTCACGAACGTTTTCGTTAACCCGCTCGCGAAATACGTCAAGGCGAGCGTGGACGGCGAAATTTGGCTCGTCAGCGAGCCAGCGCTCGAAAAACTGCGGCTGCAAGGACACCGGACGGAAGTAAAGGAAAAAATGTTGGGCGCGTCGCTCGTCGGAAAATTCTGCGTGACTCCGCTCGGCGCGCGAGTCCCGATTCTGCCGGCTGCGTTCGTCGACGTCAACAACGCGAGCGGATTCGTGCACTCCGTGCCGGCTCACGCTCCTTGGGATTGGATTGCTCTAGAAGATTTGCGCAAGGACGAGAAGACGCTCGCGCGCTACGCCGACAAGAACTTGAAAAAACTGCTTGACGAAATCAAGCCGATTTCGCTTATCTCCGTTGAAGGATACGGCGAGTTTCCCGCGCAGGAAATCCTTGCTCGAATGAAAGTCGCGAACTCGCGCGAGCGGCAGAAAATCGACAAAGCGACGCAGGAACTCTACAAAGCCGAGTTTTACGGCGGCAAAATGAAGCAAGGAGTCGCAGGCGAGTTCGCGGGACTCAACGTCACGAAAGCGAAAGACGCGGTTGCAGAGAAACTCGTCGGGGAAAGAAAAGCGGCGTGGTTTTACGAAACGAATCGCCCCGCGGAATGCAGGTGCGGCGGAAACGTGCTCGTAGCAATAATGAACGACCAGTGGTTCCTCGACTTCAACGCGCCGGGATGGAAGCAAGCCGCGCGCGAGTGCCTCGATGCGATGACGATTTACCCTCCCGTCTACCGCAAGCAGTTCAATGACGTTTTCGAGTGGCTGGACAAGCGTCCGTGCGCCCGCCGCCGCGGCTTGGGCACTCGCCTGCCTTTCGCGCCCGAGTGGATTATCGAGTCGTTGAGCGATTCCACGATTTATATGGCTTTTTACACTGTAATCAAGCGCATTCGCGAGAAGGGGTTTGCGGCCGCGCAGTTGACGCTGGAATTCTTCGACTTCGTTTTCCTCGGCAAGGGCGACGCCGGCGGAATCGCAAAGAAAATCAAGGCGAAGCCGTGGGATTTGGAGGCGGTGCGTTACGACTTTTTATTCTGGTACCCGAACGACTTGCGGCATACGGCAGTGGCGCATATCACGAATCACTTGAGTTTCTTTATTTTCGCGCACGCCGCGTGCTTCGAGCGCGAGCATTGGCCGCGCGCGATTTCGTTGAACGAAATGATTACTGCGGAAGGCGCGAAGATGAGCAAGAGCAAAGGAAACGTCGTTTTGCTCAATAACGTCGCGCGCGATTATGGCGCAGATTTGTTCCGCGTTTACAGCGTTGGCGCGGCTGACTTCGGTTCTACGCTTGATTTCCGCAAGCACGACATCGAGGCGACGCGCAAATCGCTCGGCAGGTTCATCGACTTGGCTGCAAAATTAATTGAAGCTGTGAAAAACGGCGGCAACAACGGCGGTAGCTCGCGAATTGATGCTGAAGCAAAAACTGGTTTGGTTGGCGTGACTTTGTCGCGCTTTGAATCGTGCGTGCGCGACTCGACTCGCTGCCTCGAGGAATTCCGCTTGCGGGATTACGTGCAAACAGCGTTGTACAAGCAAACCAATTTTTTTGAAGATTTCCTGCGCCGCGCGAACGAGTCAGAGAAGCGCCTCGTCGCAGAACAATGCGCCTGCCGTTGGATAGCGTTGCTTTCGCCCGTCGCGCCGCACGCGTGCGAAGAATTGTGGGAAAAAGCGCAGAAAAAAGGTTTGGCATCTCGCGGCTTCGTGTCTTTAAGCAGGTGGCCGACTGCGCAAGAAAAACTGATTAACCCCGCCGCCGAGGCGAGCGAGGATCTAGTCGCG
Organism: uncultured Microcaldota archaeon; assembly: GCA_903893865.1. Classification (GTDB taxonomy): domain Archaea; phylum Micrarchaeota; class Micrarchaeia; order Norongarragalinales; family Norongarragalinaceae; genus CAITNU01. The sequence continues at coordinate 9,897 of CAITNU010000073.1, read as the reverse complement.
AACGTAATCGCGGATTCCCGCAAAATCGCGTCGCTCCTCAAAAAGAAAACGGCTTCAGTGACGATAATCGTCGCGAGCGCGGCGAAAGCGCAGGAAGCGAAGCGCTTGATTGCGGCGTGCGAATCGCCCCAGCAAGTGAAGGCTAGCAGCGATGGTTTGACGGCTTTCCTGCAGAAAAAGTTTTTCGAGTTTCAGCAGAATCCCGCGCTCCTCGAAGTAAACGATTTCGAAACGCTCGACGCCGCGAGCGAATTCATCGGAAAAACGCTGGGCTGCAGCGTTCGCGTCGAACGCGAAGAAGAAAGCAAGAGCGAGCGCGCCGCGCGCGCGATGCCCGGCAAACCCGCGGTAGTACTAAGCTGATTTTAGTTTTTCTTTTTTGTTTTCGTTTTTCACTTGACGTCTTTCGTTGCGCGCTTGCGGAAGCCAAGGAAGAATAAGATTAGGCCCGCGAGGTAAGCGAACGGCGACAAGTAGCGTATTCCGCTCGGGTACAAGTCGTCAACGGCGTTGAAGACGTTTCCGAGAATAGCGAGGATTATGCCGACGTAGAAATACAGAGAGATTTTCCAGTCTTTGCGCGGCGCTTCCTTGTGCTTAGCCTCGTCCCACAAGAGGTACGAATAAACCGCAGCGTAGCCGCCTACGAGCACGCTCGCGACTAGAGAAAAAATGCTTGCGATTTGATACCAGTAATCCATTCCGCCTTCTCCCCCGAATCCAACGCACACGCCATAAAGCGCTCTTTTAACCATTGCAGGCGCGTTTTAAAAACTTGCGTTTTCTTAAAATAACGCATGCTTACTACCAAACTCAGACCGCCGCAAACAAAAAAATAATTACCAACGCTATGTTAGAGCGCTACAACCAAAACATTTTCGAACAGGTCAGTGGCGCTATTAAAAAAAGGAAGTTACGTAAAAATTTTGTAATCGTTGCCGTAGGCAAGGGTGGATTTAACCCCGCAGTCAGGCTTGCGCATCTTTTTGATGATGCTCTATCTGTCTACGCCGTCGTCTGCAAATACTACGATCCAGTTACTCATAGGCGAAGTGAAGAGCCACAAATCACGCAGCCAGTGCCGGCGGAAGCGGTCAAGGGAAAAAACATTTTAGTTATTGACGACCTCACTGACAGTGGAAACACCCTGCGCAAAATAAGGGAACACCTCCTCGCTCTAGGCGCCAAAAAAGTGCACTTTGCAGTTTTGCTCCACAAGGAAGGTCAATCGGTTTTCACTCCGCATTATTTTGCGAGGAAAATAACTGCGAAGGAAATAAAACAAGATATCTGGTTCGAATTTCCGTGGGAAAAAAAGAAAAACAAACAAAAGGTTTAATTTCAATTTCCGTGGGAAAAATATCCGCGTCCCCTAACTCGTCGGGTTTAAATTCGCTTGAAGCGTAAGCCGATTGCACGCTGGAAATTAAAAGCGGAGACTGGACGAAAATGGTTTACGGGCAAAGCGCTGTGCGCCAGGAAGGCGAGAAAAAAATCCTCGTCGTCGACATGCGCGGCGCGCCTTACGGAGCGGATATCGCCGTCTACGAGCAAGCGATGCGCGACGTCATTGAAAAACTGCGCGAAGTCGACGTAGACGAAGTCGTTTTAAGCGAATACTACGAACGCATTTACGACGCCGAACAAACGCGCCTACTCAAGGAAATCGCCGACCTCATAACGCGCTTCGAAGTTGATACCGTATGGAGTCCCGCGCACTTGGGAACGACGACTGATTCGCGCACTCTCGCCCAGAGGCACGACGCGGTGCTGCAGATTTTAGGGGCGACTGCGGGCGATCCGTTTCGCGCTTACCTCATGCTTATTCGCGAAATAAAGACCGCTATTTCGACTATTCCGTCTCTCGGCGCGGACCGAGCCGAGGATTTAAAGATTTATTTAGGAACGTTACAGTTCATGCGCGAAGGCTTCGAGAAAGCGCAGTTAATCCAGCGAATGAAATCGTACTTGTCGCAACTCGGCGAAATCCCGAGCGGCCGCACGGCTTACCACTCGTTCTTCGAAGTCGCGATAAAACCGTCGTTCATCGGCTCCCGCATTTTCTTTAATCTCGCTGAAAACCTCGAACTCGTCGACCAGTACGAAGTCATGGGCAGCGAAGTGCGCATTTACAAGCATCCCGACAAACTCGAATATTTGTACTTCATCAACCCGCCCGAGTACGCGATGCCGCCCGAAAAATACTTTTTGCTCGAGAAAACCAAGGAAGTCGTTGCGGCGCACCGTCCCGAGCACGTCGAGTTCATGAACATTTCGCAAGCACGCAAATATTTTCAGAAGATATACGTCGCCACGATAGCGGACCTCGCGTTGCAGAACAACATCGCACTCAGCGTGGAAGAGAAGGACGAGCTTGCGACGATCGTTTCGCGTTACACCATCGGTTACGGCATTCTTGAACTCTTTCTAAGCGATCGCCGCTTGACGGACGTTTACATCGATTCGCCGCTCGGAGAAAAACCGGTTTACCTCGTGCACAGCAAATACGGGCAATGCCAGACGAACGTGATTTTCACCGAAGACGAAGCGAAGAGCATAGTCTCGCGTTTTCGCGCGCTCAGCGGCAGACCGTTCGACCAAGCGCATCCAATACTCGACTTCGATCTTGCCGACTTGCAAACGCGCATTTGCGTTATCGGCAGGCCGCTCGCCGTGGACGGCACGGCGCTCGTCTTCCGTTTGCACAAGGAAACTCCTTGGACTCTCGCGCAATTCGTGGAAAACAAAATGTTCGACTCGCTCACCGCAGGACTTCTGTCTTTCTTCGTCGACGCGCAGGCGAGCATGCTTATAGTCGGCTCGCGCGGCTCCGGCAAGACGAGCATGCTGCAAGCCATGATGCTTGAAATCCCTCAGAATCTACGCATCATCGTGCAGGAGGACACTCAAGAAATTCCCGTTCCGCAAATGAAAAAGCTCGGATTCAACATTCAACGGCTCAAAACGCGTCCCCCGCTCGGCGGAATAAGCGAAACGGAAGTAAGCGCCGAGGACGCGCTGCGCACCGCGCTGCGCTTAGGCGATTCGGTGCTCGTAGTAGGCGAAGTGCGTTCGACTGAAGCGAAGGCGCTTTACGAAGCAATGCGTGTGGGCGCGGTCGGGAACGTCGTCATGGGGACGATTCACGGTGAAAGCGCTTACAGCATTTGGGACAGAGTCGTGAACGACCTCGGGGTGCCGACGACGAGTTTCAAAGCAACGGATTTCGCGGTTGTGAGCGCGCCAATTCGCTTTAAAGGCTCGCTCAAGCGCAATCGCCGGCTCATCGAAGTGACTGAAGTCAAGAAGCATTGGGAAACCGACCCCGGCAAAGAAAACGGCTTTCTCGAGTGGGAGGATTTCGACGCTAACAAGGACGCGCTTGATCTTTACGAAGAGGAAATCAAGAAGTCGAGCGAGTGGCTGGAACGCGTAAAACGCACGCGCGGCTTGGGTTACGAAGACGTTTGGCGGGAAATTAAGGCGCGCGGAGACGCGAAGCAATACCTCGTGGACGTCAAGCGCAAGCTCGATTTGCCGTTGATTCTCGAGGCGGAGCACAGCGTTCGCGCGCACAACAAGTACGCGTTGATGGCTGAGCGTATGCGCGAGGAAGTCGGTGCGGTGGAGCATCAGCGGTTGCTTGCGGAGTGGCGCGAATGGGTGAACAAGGAACTCGTGAAGGACGCCGTCGCAGCAGCGAAAGCCAGAACTTAAACGAATTCTAACGAACCCAAAACTCAAGTAACTCTAAACTATTCAAAACCTAAAATTATTAACCCCGCCAGTCACTAATTACTCTCGACGATTCTATTCTCGAAGATTCCGACTCGATTGCAAGCTTCAAAGTGAGGATTATGTTGCGCCAACCAATCGTGTGCGTTCTCGGTCACGTCGACCACGGCAAAACCAGCATTCTCGACGCCATACGCGAGACCGGCGTGGCGAAGCGCGAGCACGGCGGCATAACGCAGGCCATCGGCGCAAGCATTTTTCCGCGCGACTTGCTTGACGCCAGTTGCGGTTCCATGCTCGATCGAATGCGCATCAAACTAACGATTCCGGGACTTCTCTTCATCGACACGCCGGGGCACGAGGCGTTTACGAATCTGCGCAAGCGCGGCGGAAGCATCGCGGACATCGCGATTCTCGTCATCGACTGCACGAAAGGAATTGAAGCGCAGACTATCGAAGCAATCGAAATTCTGCGCGAGTACAAGACGCCATTCATCGTCGCGTTCAACAAAATCGATGCGCTCAACGGCTGGCTGCCTCAGCGAGGCGCCTGTTTCGCGGACAGCGTCAAAAAACAGCGGACGGACGTCGTCGAGCGCTTGGATGAAAAAACTTACCAGCTCATAGGCGCGCTTTACAACTACGGTTTCCAGGCGGAGCGGTTCGACCGAGTCGCGGATTTCACGAAGCAAGTCGCGATTGTTCCCGTCAGCGCGAAAACGCGTGAAGGACTGCAAGAGCTATTGCTCTTCGTCGCGGGACTCGCGCAGCGCTTCATGGAGAAAACTCTGACTACGAGCGAGGACGAAAGCGGGAAAGGCGCGATACTCGAAGTGCGCGAGGAACGCGGGCTCGGAAAAACGCTTGACGTGATTCTCTACGACGGCTCGCTGCGGCAGGGTGACGAAATCGCGTTCAACACTCTCAGCGGTCCCGCTACTTCGAAAGTCAAGGCGTTGCTCGAGCCGAAACCCCTAGACGAAATGCGTGACCCGCGCGAGAAATTCAAGAGCGTGGATGAAGTGCGCGCGGCGACTGGAGTCAAAATCGCTTGCGAGCAGGCGGAAGACGCGATTGGAGGCAGCAGCCTCTTCGTCGTTCGCACGCAAGAGGAAGCGCACCAAGCGAGCGAAGCGCTCGAGGAAGAACTCAAGCAAATTTTGTTTGAAACGCAGGACAAAGGCGTTTTAATCAAGGCTGACGCTCTCGGCAGCATAGAAGCGATTACGCGGCTTTTCGCAGCCGAGAAAATTCCGGTTAAGCGGACCGCGATAGGCGCGGTGAGCAGGCGCGACGTGGCTGACGCGATTGCGATGCGCGATAAGAACAAGCTCGTCGGCGTAATCTTCGCTTTCAACGTTCCCGTGGCCGACGACGCGGCGAGCGAAGCGGAGGCGGCGCACGTCAAGGTTTTCGACGAGAAAATCATTTACAACCTCATCGACGGTTACAAGCGGTGGCGCGACGCCGAAGTCGAAGGCGAGCGCCGCGAGGCGTTTCAGAATCTCGTGCTCCCCGCCAAAATCTTGATAATGCAAGGCTGTTGCTTCCGCGTGAGCAACCCGTGCATAATCGGCATCGAAGTCCTCGAGGGACGAATACGCAAGGATTACCCGTTAATGACCGAGGACGGCAAGCCGGTCGGCGCAATCAAAAGCATTCAGCGCAACAAGGAGAGCGTTGACGAAGCGAAGAAAGGCGATCAGCTCGCGATAAGCATTCCCGAACCGTTTTTCGGCCGCCAGATTTGCGAGAAGCAGGTTTTGCTTTCGTCTCCGTCAAAGGAAGACGTTGCCGCGATTGAAGCTAAGTACGCCAAATCGTTGAGCGACGGGGAACGCGAACTCCTCAGCCAAATCAAGAAAATCAAAGGCTACTCGGTTTTCTAATTAGACCGATTGCCGAATTACTTTTTTGCGAGCGCAGCTTCGATTTCCGCTACCGTCGTTTCGCTCGACTCGCTAGCGAAGTTGCGCAGCATTTTGCGCGCGGCGTAATAATCGGCGAGCGGCTTCGTTTGCTTCTCGTAAACCGCGAGCCGCTTTTTGACGACGTCTGGCTTCTCGTCCTCGCGTTGCACCAAGTCGCCGCCGCACTTGTCGCAAACGCCCGCGACGCGCGGCGGCATGAACTCGAGGTTGAACGGCTGCCCGCACTTGCTGCACGAGCGGCGCGACGTCAGCCTCCGGATTATAACGTCGTTTGGAACCGCGAGGTTCGCGACGAGGTCGATTTTGATTCCTCGTTGCGTGAGCATCGCGCCGAGCGCATCAGCTTGCGGAACAGTGCGTGGATAACCGTCGAAAATGAATCCTTCACTGCGGTGCGCGTCGAGCCACTCCGCAATCAAGCCGTTGACGACTGCGTCGGGCACTAGTTCGCCGTTATCCATGAAGCGCTTCGCGTCGAGCCCGAGCGGCGTAGCCGCGGCAACCGCTTGCCGCAGCATGTCGCCCGTTGAAACGTGGTTTCCGCCGTGCGCGGCGAGAAGCTTTTTCGAAATCGTTCCTTTCCCGCTGCCGGGCGCTCCGAGCATTATAACGCGAATGGGTTTCTGCGGTTTCTGTTTTGCCATGAACTTTCATCCACCTCTTGAATAGTCTTGAATAAGAAAGGGTTTTAGTAAAGCGCGGCGAGTTTAAAAACTTTTTCAAGCCGTTTTTCGGTTCTTGTTAAAGTTTCAGCACGCGTATCGACACGCGCATCAGCGGTATCCTTGAGAGGAAGAGTACGCGCCGTAACCCCGGCCCGCGTTTCTCTTGTTAATGGCGTATCCAGCCGCGACTCCGAAAAGCAGTGGGAGATAGTCGAAACGCATATCGGGAGTGAAAAAATTGATGAAAACTATCGCAATGAGACACAAGATCGCGGGCATCGGGTAAAGGAGTTCGTACGTGAAGAGTTCGTAAGGGTGCTTGGCTATGAATACGCCTGCGACGGCGAACAACCCGCCTAACGCGCCAGTCGTCGGCAAAGCGTTTCCTGTTCCGAGCGTGAGCAAACCCAGGTTTCCGAGCAAGACGCCTACGAAATAGATTATGAAATAGTCAGTTTCGCCGACTTCTTCTTCCACGCCGCGCAAAAGCACAACGAAAATGAAGAAGAAAACCAGCATGTAAAGCGGTTGCACGAGGAAGAAGGACGCGAGGTAAACGAATGGAGGTTCCTTCAACTGCGGCAGGAACAAGCTCGCGAGCGTCACCGCAATCGCGGCTTGCATCAAGTATTCCGAACGCATGACTTAGACAGGATTCCGTCTTTTTAAAAGCCCCGCCTTTTTCATCGCGCTTAGCAATTCAGCCGCAGGAATAGCAAAACATTTTCTCTCATCTTCGTGTCCGTTTCGAGCGCACTCGCGAATATCTTCGCGCAAAATTTTTTCAAGTTCCTCTCTTGAGGCAGGCGAACCATTCCTAAATTCTCGACCTCCATGAGCCGCCTGCTCCCAAAACTTTCTTTCCAACGCATCTAAGGCTATCTTTTTTGCTCCCGTTTGTTCCAACCTTTGCCTTAAAAGAAAATAATATCGTTTGCGTTTCTCTTGCGAGTACAAATAGTTGGCATAGGTTCTTTCATAGGTTCTGTAAGGCATTTCAAAATCACACTATTTTCGCGAGCTCGCGCACGTCGTCGATGACGAAATCCGGCCGCACGCGGTTTTCCTTCGCTTTCGGTTTGCCCACCGCATCAACGAAGTAACGCCGCACAGCGCGCCACACAGGCTTGCTCCAACCCCGCATTCCGTAGCGGGCGAGGCACGTTTTCATTCCCGCGCGCTTGGCGCCGGCCATGTCGCGCCCTGGCGAGTCGCCGACGAAAAGGATTTCGTGAGGCTGCAGCGCCGGCGCGTCGGGCGCCCCGATTTTCTCGAGTTTTTTCATTTTTTTCATGACGGCGTTGAACGGCGCGGAGTGCGGCTTTCTGCGCTTGGTTTCCGCGAGCGTAAGCACGAAATCGAAGTAAGGCGTTAACCCCATTGCGGCGAGTCGGTTCCACGCGCGCAACCGCGGCGCATCCGTTAGCACCGCAAGCTTGATTTTCTTTTTCTTGAGGACAGCGAGCGTCTCTCGCGTGCCCGGGTACGGGACGACGTAATCGTTTTCTTCTCGGCGGTAAGCGACTATCGCATTGCTGAGGAGCTTGTAGTCGACTGCGCCGAGTTCGCGTTTTAAGAAGATTTGGAAGATGCCTTTGTTTTCTATTCCGTGTTCGCAGTAAAGCGCGAAAAGCGAGCGCTTCGCGTTGCTGAAACTCGTTTTGAGGCCGTGCGAGCGCATGGCGCGGACTGCCGCGTCGCAAGCGCGCTCTTTCATGTGAGCGAAGTCGACGAGCGTGTTGTCGAGATCGAATACAACCGCTTTGAAAGCGTTTTTTGTCAAACGTTGTTCACCGTATTTAGTCTTTAAGAAAAGCATTTAAAAGCGCGGAGAATTAAAACAAATCGTTTCGCGGCGGGGCGCGCGTTCTCTGCGCGGCAACGCCTTCGCCGGAGTGGGTTAAAAGCGGTTTTTGCAAACGCCCAAATTTCGCTTGGGCGCTCTTGTTTCCTGCATTCTTCGTCGCAAATCGAATTCGTTGTTCAAAAGAGGTGTTGCGCGAGTGGGCATCATCGACTCGAAAACAGGCAAAGAAAAAAAGTATTCAGCTGACGAGATTCGCGAAGTTGCGCGGCGCGGCCGCGCTTACACGCTGCTCGCCATCGGTTTCGCGGGTTCGGGGCATCCGGGCGGCGCGCTGTCGATGATGGATTACCTCGCCACGCTTTATTTCAACGTTTTGCGTCACGACCCGAAAAACCCGAGTTGGAGCGACCGCGACCGATTGTTTTTAAGCGCTCAACACAAGTGCCCAGCGCAATACGCACTACTCGGACTTGCGGGTTATTATCCTGTCGAGGATTTCGCGGTTGGACTGCGCGTTCTCGGAACGCCTTTTCAAGGCCATCCCGACTGGAAGAAATGCAAAGGAATCGAAATGAGCGGCGGCTCGCTCGGGCAAGGCTTAAGCATCGCCGTGGGCGACGCGCTTGCGGCGCGGCTCGACGGAGCGAAGCACCGCGTCTACTGCGTTATGGGTGACGGCGAGCAGCAGGAGGGAAGCATTTGGGAGGCTGTAATGGCTGCTGGGCACTACAAACTCGACAACTTGTGCGGCGTAGTCGACGACAACGGACTGCAAATCGACGGCAAAACTTGCGAAGTCATGAACGTGGAGCCTCTCGCCGAGAAATACCGCGCTTTCGGTTGGCACGCGATTGAAGTCGACGGACACGATTTCGAAGCGCTTCTCCGCGCGTTCGAGAAAGCTGCTGCGACGAAAGGCAAGCCAACGGTGTTAATCGCGAAAACAATCAAAGGTAAAGGCGTTTCGTTTATGGAGAACCTCGCCGAGTGGCATGGGAAAGCGCAGTCGCTAGACCAAACAAAAGCTGCACTCAAAGAATTAGGACTCGAAGCGCTTTACACTCCCGAAATCGAGCGGCGCGCGAAAGAATTGCGCGCGCACGTCGCGCGACAATACGGAAACCTCATTCTGCCTGAAGAGCGGCCGTTTTGGTGGAATCAGCACCCCGACCCGACTCACGAGCACGCGATGCGCGCTGAAATGAAGCCGACTCGCTTCGGTTTCGGCGAGTGCTTGGACCGCGAGGGAAGCGACCCGCGAGTCGTGTGCCTCGGCGCGGACATTTCCGGCTCAATCTGCATTCTCGATTTCTGCAAGAAACACGATGAGCGCAAGCCCCGCTTTTTCAGCATGGGAATCGCCGAACAGAATATGACGACTGTCGCTGCAGGGCTCGCGAAGGAAGGCAAGATTCCCGTAATCGGGAGTTACGGCGTTTTTTCGACTGGCAGAAACTGGGACCAACTGAGGACGACCGTGTGCTACGGCAACCTCAACGTGAAAATCGCTGTCGGACACGGCGGAGTAAGCGTGGGCCCGGACGGCGCGACGCACCAAGCCTTAGAAGATATAACGATAACAAGCATTATTCCGAACATGACGGTGCTCGTTCCTTGCGACGCAATCGAGTCGTACAAAGCAACGCACGCTGGCTTATTCGAAATCGTTGGCCCGACTGCGATGCGGTTCGCGCGCGAGGCGACGCCCGTCGTCACGAAGCAGATCGGAGAGCACACGTCTGAACTCCAGTCACGAGAT
>CAITNU010000072.1 GCA_903893865.1 uncultured Microcaldota archaeon | reverse complement strand
GTGGTGCAGGCCTTGGTGCATGAACTCGTGAGTGAATACGCCGAGCAAGTTGAATCGGCTCAAGCCGAATGTGCCGAGCGCGGTTTCGGAAGCGTAAGGCTCTGCAACGAAGTGCAGGTAGGACGCCAAGACGAGCACGATAAGCAGTAGCGACGCCCACGGAATTTTTTTTGCAAGTTCGCGCAATTCCACGACTACACCACGACTGAATTAACATCGAACTGAATTTTAAACCTGCGGCAAAAAGATTTTCGATGGCGATAGCATTATTAAGAGTTTGAAACCTTATTTTTGCATGGCTGAATTCGTTTTAATGCGCAGGTGGCCTAGTGCAACCCCCGCACAAGCGATGGCTCCGCTCTTGAAAAAAGAATTGAGCAAATTAGGCCACACGGTAGAAGTATTCGACCACTTATCACCAGCAGATGAAAAACTAGACGTGCATCATCTAGGGCAATACGCGGCTAATGCAATTCAAAACGCGCTCGCAACAAGAAAAATCGTAATAGTATTGGATAATGCGCCATACGTTCCTGCAAACAGAAAAATCTCGGAATACAAGTTTGCAGAAGCACCGAAAACAGCGTTGGATGGTGGGCCCCTAGCCAGCATGGCTGGGTACGGACCTCTTGGTGACGTTTGGTATTGGCTTAATGAAAACTTGTCATCCGACCGTCCTGGCTCAAAACCGGTAATAGAAGTACTTCTGCCCGCGATAGCCTGTGCGAAAAAAATACACGGAAAAGAAATCGGATATCCTCACGAAATACTAACCGGTAAAGTCCCCAGGTCATATGCCGATATGTACCGCCTGATTAAAGATGTATTCGGCGAACAGCCAGATTGGCGTTATGACGTCAATAAAAGCAAACAAGCCAAATTGATGAGTCAACGAATGGCGAAGATGACTGCGAGAGGAATACACAAGATAGTTACAACTAATTCAAAATTCGTTTCCTAAGCCTAACACCGCCACTATAAAAATCAAAAACTGATGTTTATATTTTATTGCGGCAGCCAGAAGATTGCGAAAGCGACTGCGGCGTCTTAGCGTTTGAATCCGCCGAGCTTGCCGAGCGCGCCGAGATTCCCGCCCCCGAGTTTCCCGAGCTGTTTCATTAAGCCGCGGTTCTTCGAAAACTGTTTAACCATCTTGTTCGCGCGCTCGAAATTATTCACGAGCTCGCGCACTTCGTCCGGCTTGAGTCCAGCGCCTTTAGCCACTCGCGCTTGCCGCGCCTTGTTTTTCATCACGTCTGGATTCTGGCGCTCGAACGGCGTCATTGAAAGAACGGCTGCTTCGAAGGATTTCATTTTCGCTTCGCTTTGCCCGACGAGTTCTTCAGGCAAATCGTAGAGCCCGAGCATTTGCATTACTTGCTTCATGGGGCCCATTTTCTTCATTGCGCGAGTCTGCGCAAGAAACGACTCGTAATCCAGCTTGCCGTCTTCCATCGCTCGTTCCGCGAGTTCCTCGTCGCTCGCTTCCTTGAGTTTATCGAGAAGCGAACCGAGGTCTGGAAAACCGCACAATTGCGCTACGAACCGAGTTGAATCGAATGCTTCGAAATCAGTGGGTTTCTCGCCCGTCCCGATGAACGCGACTCGCGCTCCGCTCACCGCCACGCTGCTGAGGGCGCCGCCGCCTTTCCCGCTTCCGTCCATTTTCGTTATGATTACGCCCGTAAGCCCGACTGCGGCGTTGAATTCGCTCGCTTGCCTGCCTGCTACTTGCCCTAAGTCCGCGGAAACAACCAAAAAGCGCTCATCCGGCTTGAACGCGACGTTGACTGCTTTAATCTCGCGAACGAGTTCGTCGTCGAACGCGCTGCGTCCCGCGGAATCCAAAATCAAGACGTCGTATTTGCCCGCGAAAAACTTTTCGGCTGCGAGAGCGACTTTAACCGCATCCTTCTCGCCGTTTTCCCCGTAAAAACCGCACTGCACCTGCTCCGCCAGCTGCTTCAACTGCTCGAACGCCGCGGGACGGTGCACGTCCCCAGCAATAACGCCCACTTTCAGCCCTTTCGACTGGTAGAATTTCGCGAGTTTCGAAATCGTAGTTGTTTTTCCTTGTCCGTACAATCCGAGCAGCAAAATCTTTTGCTTTCCAACTCGCGGCTCGAACTTTCCGCCGAGAACGCGCTGCAATTCCTCATAAACGACTTTCACGACGTGTTCGCGACCCGTTAATCCCGCCACGGGTTTTTCGCGCAGCGCGCGCTCCTCGATTTTTTTCGTGAGTTCGAAAACGAGTTTCACGTTAACGTCGTTCGTGATGAGCACGCGCTGGAGCTCGCGCGTCAACTCGCGCACCGTCTTCTCGTCGACAAGCGCCGCGCCCGTCAGCTTCGCGAGCGCCTTGCGAATGCCTTGACCCAAATCCATTTCAAACCACGAAAGCAGTCAGCGTTTAAGCGTTAATTGTTTTTTGTTTTGAGCAATTGTTTGGTTTGTTGTTTTGCGTAATTGTTTTGTTTGCAAGCTATATTAAGCGTTTTTCCGTTAAAGTAAACATGCCTCTGCCGAGCGCGCTGCGCAAGAAAATCCTCGAGCGAATCAGTCCCACGCCCAGCGAAGCCGCGGCCGAAAAACGGTTCGCGCTCTCGCTCAGCGAGAAACTTGCACGCGCCTTTGCGTCGAAAGGTTCGAAAGTCAAAATCCACTTCGTGGGAAGCACAGCGCGAGACACTGGGTTGCAAGGCGACAAGGACATCGACTTGTTCGTTTCCTTCCCGCGCTCGTTGAAGAAGGAAGAAATCGTCGCGAAAACAATCGCGATAACAAAGAAAACGATTCGCGCGCGCTGGGAAATGCATTATGCTGAACACCCGTACTTGCAGGCGGTCGTCGACGGGTTCGAAGTCGAAGTCATTCCTTGCTTTGCAACCAAGCCGCACGAGAAACTCAAGAGCGCCGTTGACCGTTCGCCGTTGCATATGCTTTACTTGCAGGAACGCTTGACGCGAGCGCAACGCGAAGACGTGCGACTGCTCAAACAGCTCTTGAAAGCGCACGCAATTTATGGCGCTGAAGCACGAATCGGAGGATTTTCTGGCCTGCTGTGCGAATACCTCGTTTTGAATTACCGTTCGCTTGAAACGCTCATGAAAAACGCCGCTAACTGGAAACCGCAAGTCGTCATCGACATCGAAGGACATTACGCGAAAGAAAAAACGCCTTTCACTGAGCCGCTCGTGCTAATCGACGCGATTGACCGCAACCGAAACGCCGCCGCGCCAGTAACGCAGACGGCGCTACACAAATTCATTCTACTCGCGCGCGAATACTCGCGCAAACCGAACGAAGCGCTTTTCTTTCCCAAAAAACGCGTTTACTCGAAGGCGGAAATTCTTAGCGCCATGAAGAAGCGCGGCACGGACTTTTTGCTCCTCGAATTCCGCGCACCGCGAATCGTTGACGACATATTGTGGCCTCAACTCGCGCGCACCGCGCACTCGCTGCGCAAGCAATTAGAACAACGCGATTGGAGCGTTTCCGGCACAACGCACTTCGCGGACGACAAAACGCGCGGCGGATTCATCTTAATCGAACTCGAGTCGCTCGAACGCCCGCGGCTTGCGCGAGTCTACGGCCCGCCAGTAACGCACGAAGACGACGTCAAGAAATTCCTCGCGGCGCACAAGAAGCCGCTGCGAGGACCGTTCGTTGACGGAGCAAGAGTCGCAGTCGAAGAAAAACGAGCGCTCGTTGACGCGCGCGTTTTCCTCAAGAAAGCGCTCGAACAGCCAGTAAAAATCGGTGTGGCGAGTTACTTGCGTGCTCCGCTGCGCAAGGCAAAATATTGGACGAACGAGAAAACGGTGAGCGCGGCAAGCGCAAGGGGCGCTGGCGCGCTTGAGGGAATCGCGGAATACTTGTTTTAGAAACGTGCGCGAACCGCGTCATTCACTGGTTTCGTGTATTTTCAAGTATGGCATCCCGTCATCCAAAAGTATCCATGGCACGCCCATTAATCTTTTCAACAGTTTTTCTATTGTTACGGCGCTGCCAGAATTAGCTATATCGTGAGGCGGCGCAATAACTTCGTGCTTTAGTATTAGCATGTTCTCTTGTTCGCTGTATCTTGGCTCAACTGACAACCATTTTTTTGTACGCAATTCTTTAACCAGTCCCTCGAAAGAACAGTTTGTCTTGAAAGCGGTTTTAGGTATGGTTATTTCATATTCAGCGCTGACGTGCGTGAAGTATTTAGCAAAGCTGGTACCAGCCGGACGCTTTTCAACCTCAAAACTAAGTCTTGGATCGGGAATAATGGACGGCACTATCAACGGCTTCGCTTTCAAACCAAGTCCATTCAGCGTAACATCGACTTTAGGCTCAATTTTTCGCGTAGGCAGGCACTTATTGAAAACCCCGAGAATTTGCCGGTAACGCCGCATTTCAGTCACTTATTTTATCATTTGAAGCGTAGGTATAGTTATGCTTTTCGTTGCGGACGCGATGCTCGGCAAACTCTCGCGCTGGCTGCGCCTAGTCGGCTTGCGCGTAATCTACGCGCCGGAAGAGCTGGCAGTCGAAGACGACGACGTCATAAAGCTCGCGGCGCGACGCAAAGCCGTTCTCCTCACCCGAGACGAAGAACTCGCGGAAAAAGCGAAAAACTACTGCCGTACGTTTCTCGTCCGCTCCAACGATTTGCGCTCGCAATTCCGCGAAGTCGCCGCGGCGTTCAAAATAAAAATCCCGAAGCGCGAAACGCAAGCGTTGTGCCCCAAGTGCGGTTCGCGACTCGAGCGCGTTCCGAAAAAAAGCGTGAAAACGCTCGTCTGGCCGCGCGTTTATGCGAGGCATAACGCGTTTTGGCGTTGCGGAAACGCGCGCTGCGCGCAAATCTATTGGAAGGGAACGCACGTGCGCGAAATCAGGCGCGTCCTAAAAGAAATAAAGACTGCGGGCGACGAAAAGCGAGTTACTCGCGCAAGGACAGCTTGAACAACGAGTTCGCCGCCTTGTTTATCGCGTCCTTCTCGAGGCGAATCGCCGCAGCGTTTTCCGCGAGCTTCGCCTGAGCAGCTTTGAACGCGAGCGACGCTTCCTGCCTGTGCTCGCTCGCGTCCTCAAGCGCGGCCTTCGCTTTCTCCAGCGGCGCCAACGCCTCGCTTTTCTGCTCTTTCCGGCGCAGCGCGTCAGTGCGCACGCTCCAAAGCGAGCGAATCTTTCCTCCGCGCACCGCGTCGCACGCTTCCTGAATCTTCTCGGAATCCTTCAAATCGAAGTTGAGTTCGGTAACGTTTTTTTCTAGTTCCGCGCACGCGGCCGCGAGCTTGTTCGATTCCGCATCGTTCTCGAGCGCGAGAATCAGGTTCGCCGCGTAACTAGCGAGGGAGTAAAGCAACTGCTTGTCGACGTGCGCCCGCGGGGTCAGCGGTTCTTGCGATGGTCGCGTTTCCCGCGACTCTAGAAGCTTTTCAAGCTTGCGAAACGGCCGCTGCAGCGGAGCAATAAGCTGAGTAATCTCGTTTTCAGCAGTCCACGCGTCATTATCGAGCGCGGCAATCTCGATTTTCGATTGCGCCGCGTTCTTTTCTTCGAGCGCGAACTCTGTTTGCGCCTGCTTTTCTTTTTCAGTCCAACGCGCGACTTCTTCCTCGGCGGAACGCGCTTTTTGCTCGAACTCGGCGTTCTTTCCGCGCAAAGCTTCGAGCTCGCCTATGCGCCGCAACAGCGTAGCGTATTTCTCGCTGTTCTTGTGCGCCGCCTCGACGGAATGCTTCAGCGTCAACGCTTCGTCGTTGAGCTCGTTAATGCTGCGGCCGATTTCCTCCGTGTCCTCCTTGAAAAACAAGAACAAGTACTTGTTGTCGGAAAGCGCGCGAGCGAACTTGTGCAAAACTTCTTCGAAATCGCGCGCGAAACGCGAAAACGATTCGATGTCCCGTTCGCGCTCGCTTGCGCGAGCTTCCGGAAAAACGCTGGACTTGAACAATTGCTCAGTGCGGCGAGCGAACGCGTCCCGCGATTGTTCCGCGACTTTCTCGCCGTCGATTCCGCTGCGCACCGGCTTTTTCGCGAGCCCGACGGTTTTCTTTTCCAGGTGGCTCCACTGCGAGCGAATACGGTGCGCGCTCGCCTCGACTTCAGGCAACGCCGCATCGATTTCCTTGCGCTTTGCTTCCTCCGCGCGCTGCGCTAACTCGGAAAGCGTTGCGTTCGGAGCGCGAAACGGCTGGCTCGGCTGCGCAGGCTTGTTTTTCTTGAACAAAAAGTCGAGGATTCCCATTTTCCAAGGCGTTAGCGCGCTCAGGATATTAAACCTACTTCCTCAACCTGCACTTCGGAAACGCCTTCGACCGAGCGCACGCGCTCCTCGAAATCAACCGCGGCGCGATCCTCGCAAACGAACGAGGCGATGATGATTTTCGCGCCGAAAACGTAGTCCTCGATTTTCGCCGTATTGTTTCCATCGATGCCTTTAATCTTCGCGAGCAACGCGTCGAGATTCGCGTCCTCCTCGGGAAAAACCTTCATTCGAGTCAAAACCTTGCCCAAAAACATCCCCTCGCTAAAAACCTTCTTTCAAAAATTTTTTGATGACGCTGCTCTTGAGTTTTTGCGGCTTGAAAGCAGTGCGCAAGCGCACTACCCGCGTGCGCAAACCGAATTCCTTAATTTTTTGCCGTAAAAGCTTTTTGTTAACTCGCTGGTCAAACCCCAAAACGATTGCGTCCGGCTTGACTTTGTTGATAACCTCGTACTTGTTTCCCAATCCTCCGAGGACTACGCGGCTCACGAGCTTTAAGGCGCCCACGATTTCCGCTCGCTCGCGTTCCGAAAACCACGGCGCTTTTTTCTTTATCGCCTTAATGGTTTTATCGCGCGCCAAGCAAACGACTAACTCGCTTCGCTTGCCGCCAAAGCGCTTCGCTTGCCTTAAAAACTTTTTGTGCCCCAAGTGCACGACGTCGAAGCACCCGAAAACCATGACGCGTGTTACCGCCGCTTTTCGAGCTGCAGTTTTCACGGCCCGCTTGTTCCGCAGTTCTTGCAAACCCACTTCACGCTCTTTTCCTTGCACGCCTTGCAGCGCACGATTTTGCGCTTGCACTCCTTGCCCGGGCACGCGAACGCCACGTAATCGTCCGTCTCGCGGCCGCAACTGCAGCAAACCTTCAAACAAATCACCCTTTCACGAATCAAGAAAAACAAACCAGTAAAAAAAGCTGGCGAAGTATTGTGTTTTGTATCGAGCGGTTTTTATAACCTGTGCTTCAAAACAATTGGCTGGACCCGTAGTATAGCCTGGATAGTATGAGAGCTTGCGGATCGCGTTCGCGCTCCCCTGAAAAACACGCAAAAAAGCGAAAAACAACGCAAAGAGCGAAAATGTGGGTGGAGAGCTCTTGGCCCGGGTTCGAATCCCGGCGGGTCCGCTGAAAATCTCTAGAACCTCGTCGAGGCTACGACGAAAGCGCCGAAATACCTAAACACAGCTAATAAATAGCGGCGCGTTTGTAGTAATTTTACTGGTTAAAACGAATTTTCGTTGGAGGCGGTCGGAATGAAGAACGCAAAACTGTTTTACGCAATACCCGCAATTTTCTTGATCGTCGTTCTCCTCGCTGGATGCACGCAATATTCCAGAACGCCAAATGCGCCGACAGCAACGGCAAACGACAATATAGCGCCGGCACCGCCGCAAGATAATTCGGACACTACGGGTTTTTCTCAGGCAAGAGCACGGTTAGTCGCGTACTACACTTTTGATGAAACAAGCGGAGACACTGCAGTCGACTCAAGCGGAAACGGAAACGACGCTCACGGTTACTCGAGGACAGGAGTAACTCACGCAACAGGAATTAAAGGCGGCACGGTTCAATTCGACGGCAGCAACGAAGCATACCTAAACGTTCCAGATAGTGAAACTCTTGCAATAAACGGAGGATTCACGGTGATGGCTTGGGTTTACGTCAAAACCAACACGCCCGCATTCCAAATTATAGCGAAAGGTTACGCGTTTAAACTTTTGACCGACAGCTACAAATACCGGTTTAACGGAGGAGGAGACCTCCTAAGCCAAACAAGCTACACTCAATACCAATGGGAACACGTAGCAATAGTTTATGATCCGGCTCAACCTATTGCCAAGAAAAAGATTTACGTCAACGGAGTACTGCAAGGAACACAAAACGGCAACATAGACGATTTCAACTACGACTATATATTCGGAAGAGACGGCTTCATCGGCAAACTCGACGAACTCAAAATATACAATGGCCCACTAACCGCAATTGAAATAGATAAAGAATATAGGGCGTTGGCTGGCTCGCCAGCAGTCCTGACTCCGACGACGGGTTTAGTAGGCTACTACAAGTTTGACGAAACAGGTGGAGACACTGCGATCGACTCAAGCGGGCTGGGAAACAGCGCTACAGGTTATATGAGACCTGGAGTAACTCACTCTACTGGAAAATTCGGTGGCGCAGTCCACTTCGACGGCAGCAACGAAGCATACCTAAACGTTCCATACAACCGCTTCCTAAGCACAGGCGGCTACTTCACCATAATGGCGTGGGTTTACGTAAAAACCAACACGCCCGCATTCCAAATTATAGCGAAAGGCTACTACGGCCTTGGACTTTTGACCGACAGCTACAAATACCGATTTAGCGGAGGAGGAAACCTCCTAAGCCAAACAAGCTACACCCAATACCAATGGGAACACGTAGCAATAGTCTACGATTCAGCACAAGCTACCGCCAAGAAAAAGATTTACGTCAACGGAGTACTGCAAGGAACACAAAACGGCAACATAGACGAGTCAGGCGACGACTATATATTCGGAAGAGACGGCTTCATCGGCAAACTCGACGAACTCAAAATATACAATCGCCCTCTAAGCGCAGCGGAAATTAAAGCCGAATACACGCTCGGAATGACTCCGCCAGCACCAATGACTCCGACAACGGGTTTAGTAGGCTACTACAAGTTCGACGAAACGAGCGGACCAACCGCATATGACTCTAGTGGACTAGGAAACGATGCTAACGGGTATTTGAGAACGGGAGTAACTCATTCTACCGGAAAATTCGGCGGCGCAGTCCACTTCGACGGCAGCAACGAAGCATACCTAAACGTTCCATACAACCGCTTTCTCAGCACAGGCGGCTACTTCACCATAATGGCGTGGATATACACGGAGACAAACGCCTCTTCTTTCAGGGTTATAACGAAGGCATCCAGCTTTGGACTTTGGACCGACAATCACAAGTACTGGTTTTACGGAGGAGGAAACCTCCTAAGCCAAACAAGCTACACTCAATACACTTGGGAGCACATAGCAATCGTTTACTCAAACGCCGAATCAACGGCTAAGAAAAAGATTTACGTCAACGGAGTACTGCAAGGAACACAAAACGGCAACATAGACGAGTCAGGCGACGACTATATATTCGGAGGACAAGTTTTAACGGGAAAATTGGATGAACTCAAAATATACAATCGACCACTAAGCAATTCTGAAATACTCGCGGAATACCAGCTTGGAAGCAAGATGGCTAAATAACCGCAAGAATACTCAAAACGCTAGGCTGCGCTCGTTCTCTTTCAGCCACTTGCGGCGCTCCTTGAAGTCGGGACAGTAGCGCGCGACGATGCTCCAAAACGCTTTCGAGTGATTGAGTTCCCGCAAGTGCGCGAGCTCGTGAACAATCACGTAATCGATTACGCTAAGCGGCGCGAGCACTAGCCGCCAGTTGAGACTCAAATTGTTTTTCGAGCTGCACGTGCCCCAAACAGTCCGCTGGCCGCGCACGAAAACTCGCGCCGCGCGCAAACCCATGTCGTCAGCAAAAAAACGCAGCCGCGCCGCGAAAACGCGTTCCGCTTGCGAACGATACCATTTCTCGAGCGCAATGCGAATCGCGCGAGGCGAACGCGCAGCAACGCGAACGGTTACGACGCCTTCGTTTTCGTCGAAAAACACTTTTGCGCGACGCGCTGGCGCGTGCGCAGGCGCGACGTCGATTTTAAGGCGGTAAACTGCTCCCAGAAAGCGAACCGCGTCTCCCTCGAAAAACTCTTTCGGCTGCTTCGGGTTCGGGAAACTCGCGTAATAATCGAGTTTGTTCAGAATCCATTTTTCTTTCGCGAGCAAAAACGCCGTCAGCGCTCCCGGCGCGCAGCGCGGCGGAACAGTCGCGACGAGTCCGCGCGAGTGGCTGACGTTCAGCGTAATGCCTCGCGCCGCGGGGTTCTCGCGCACGACGAATTCGACGAGTTTTCCGCCGAGAACCGCGAAATCCGTTCGCTCTCGTACGCCGCTGGTTTTGCTTGAAAAAAAGTCTGCGAACACGCGACAAGCAACGCTGCGGCGGTTAATAAAAATTCGCGCGACAAAACTGGAAAATAAGGAAAAGGACACGCAAAAGACGCGAAGCGGGCAGTTTTCGTTTTCCGCGAGCGGGATTCAAAGCAAAAACAATAGCTTGAACTCCACGGAAAACCGCGAAAACGCAGGTTTGCGCAAAAAATCGAGGTTAGCATGTTTAGCGTGCGTTTAGCCGTGCAACATCAATAGAAAAACGCTTTCGCCAAGTAGGCAGAAATCGTATCACCAAACGTAATACGCGCCGGGGGTAACCAAAGTAACGCCGGCAATAGAAAATGCAGGCTAAAGCCAGTTTTCTGGAAAAACGCTGGTTTTTTGATTGCGGGCTCGGTTCGGTTTGTTATGAACTAAAAAAATCGTTCAAAATAGGCAGGTTTTGGCTTTCCCGAACTGGTTTTAGCGGATTTTGCACGGGTTTTCATGCGGTCGGACGCTTGCTGCGCGCGGTAAGCACGATTCTACGCCACTCTTTAGCGATTTTAAACAAGTAATTGTGGAAACCTTCGCTCAAGAATATCGTCATCGGGCCTTTCTCGCTTTCTTTCGCGCCGGTGCGCAACGGTCGTTTGACTTCGATTAGCCCCGCGTGCTTGAGTCGCGGCACGATTTTGTTGTAAAAAGTCGCTTTGCTTGCGCCGCTGCGGCTCACGAAACTGCCTATCTCGTGAAAGCTCGCTTGCCCCGCGTTCGCGCACAAGAATTCGATGAAAGCGACGGCAACTTCGTGCTGTAAAGCGCGGTAGCGCGGCGGAAAAAGGAACGAAATCACGTCTGAAATGCTCCATTCCACGCCGTATTCGTCGAAAGGATTGCTTTGCTTGCGCAGAATGTCGCGCACCGCATCGTGGCGTGGCAGCCAAAGCGCTTCGTCCGCCGGAATGCCGCGGCTCGCTATCGACGGATGCGCTTTCGCTTGCGTTTTGCGCACGGATTTTTCTTCTTCGTCTTCTCTATCTTCTTGCGGGTTTTCTTCCGACAAAGTATTCGCCTCTCGCGTTAGCTATGAACGCGAGCAACAAACCGATTATGAACAGTAGAATAACCAGTATCAAGTCGGCGAA
Source organism: uncultured Microcaldota archaeon (assembly GCA_903893865.1). Taxonomy (GTDB): domain Archaea; phylum Micrarchaeota; class Micrarchaeia; order Norongarragalinales; family Norongarragalinaceae; genus CAITNU01. The sequence goes on along the minus strand of CAITNU010000072.1, from coordinate 27,542 downwards.
AGCCGCGTTTAGAGCGAGGAAAACCATTCTCGGCGCGAGCAAAATCAAGCCGGCGGTAAACAAGGCGAGCAGGATTTGCGCTTCAAGAATTTTTAGGTCCTGCTTAAGCAAAAGCCAAACGTAGCCTAAAATAAAAAAAACTGCCGAGAAAAGCTCGCTTAAATCCAACAATTCCAAAACCAAAACACCTCGCAAAAAATTTTTTGAATTACGTTCGCGGCTCTACCCAACGCGATGAACGCTAAACATAGCTAAACACTTATACGGTGTTCGGCGCTTAACGCGGTGGGCCGCAAGAAGGCAACGCAACACTAGTATAAAAAAATATCGTTGCAGTGAACAAAAAATAGTGGAACTCCGCATTTCTTGGTTTTCCGAGGGAAAAAAACCGTTTAGGCAGGCTCCAGGCAGCGAAGTTCGCGCTACAACACTTAAGTGATGTACTCGCATCTGCGAGCTGGCAAACCGCTTGGCAAAAGAGTTTACTTCTTAGGGATTTCAACAAAAACCGACTACCGGTGGTTTTCCGAACCTCGGAGTTTATCCTCGCGGGGTGCACCTTCAAACGCGAAAACAGTTAGCTAGATGACAATCCAAAAATCATCTTAGCGTCTTACCGCCTTTAATGCCGGTTTGAATAAAAAACCCGCGGGCGAATTTATCTGAAATTCGCGGTGAAATCCGCGGGTCGCTTGCGGAAACGTGTTTGGTTATTTTCTGGGATAACGGGAGAATGTCAAAGAATGCATTGAGCGCTTGCTCGCTATGCTTCGATTTAAGGAGGTCAGCTAGCGCGGCCACTGCAACGACCTTTTTTGTAACTAGTCCGAGTTTTTTCTGGTTAATTTTCGGGCCAGGTTCGCCATAAACAATTGTGTAGTTAGGATTCAGTTTTGCTTTGTCAATGGGAATTAATTTGCCGCTAGGTGTTTTAAGATAAACTGGAATTCCTTCTCCTTTAGAGTGTATCAAATTCAACACGTTCGAGAAGTGCGTCTGAACGTCAGAGTCCGGAAAGTTACCGGCGTGTGTATCTGAACGACGCGCTAGGCCTCTAACAGTAAAATTAAATCCGTTTCCGCACGGGTTAAGATTAACTTGAAAGGCGCCTACGTCGATTATCGTTGTTTTGCGCATTGGTTTGTATGCCACTAAAAAACCTCCGAAAACTGAATTGTCAAAGGAATACGACGAGCATTAGGCCGAGCATGAGAATGAACAATACGAAAGCGATTTCACTCGAAGCGTACGCCAATAGCGCGAGAACAATAGGAACCATGAGCCAATACGTCGCAGGTACGCTGGTTTTTTCTGCGAGAGCCAGAATGAAGAAGCCGAATACGGTTCCGATGAAAAACATTATCATGGAGAAAGCGACGAAGCGGCGCAAGCCGCCTTTCGCGCGGTCGAGAATGCTGCCGATGAATTTTTTTATTGAGTCCGCCATGCTCCTTTTTACGCCGACGCGAGTTAAAAACTCTTTTGCTCGCTCTGAAACTCGTTACTCCGCGACGAATTTCTTGTGCTTGAGCGAAAAACGACGCATGGGATCGAGACTGACGTTCGCTTCGCCCGCGACGAGTTTCTTGCCGGATTTTTTGATTTTTTTAGAAGTTTTGGAAGCAGAAACGCTTTTTTTCAAGTTCATATCGGAATGAATTTCAGGCGTTTTTTCTTCGAATTTTCGCTCGCTTTTCGTAAACAAAAGCGAGCGCAAGGCCGCGTTGACACTTATGCGCCTTCCCTCGCGCATTTGCAGTTTTCCGGCGAGCGTGTGAAGCTCTTCAAACACTTCTTCATCCACTCGAATCAACTTCGTATTCATATGAACCACCGCCAGCGGCAAATAAATTAACTTTGTTTACTAAGTAGAGATTGTTTATAAATGTTTTCTCTCGCATACGAGATTAACAAAATTAACGCAGCTAACTAAGTATACTAAAAACTAGTGCACAACTGGAGCACTATCTGGAAAAAAATTTCAAAAAGCGATTGAAGCGTACTGAAACCGGCCTGCTGAAAAACAAAAATTTTTTCAGTAAAACAATCAAAAACTATTGGAAAACAATTAGTTTTATAAAAAATTCAGTCGCTGAAAGCAAAACCTGCCTATATCTGACGTTTTGCACGCTGGTCCGGGAGCGATCGCGCAAAAAACCGCGTTTTCGCATTTTTTCAGCGCGCTTTTAATTTTTTTCTGTTTTTTCCGCTTTTTTCGTTTTTCAGCTAATAAAAAAATAAAAAAACGGCTTAAATCGCGCTCAAATCGTTTTCCTGCCTATTTCGGTTTTTGAAAAATAAAAAATTGGAGAAACTGCTCGAGAAAAAAATCCGAGGCGCAAAAAACAGCCTATTTCGGAAAACGTGGCATGCGCCTATTGTTTTCAAAGCCGTTCGGCGTCAAAGCCGCGGCTCTCGAGCGCGATCGCAAGCTTGCGCGCGCGCAAAAAAATGCCGTGCAAAACTGGATTAAGCAGCGCGAAAGAGTCGCGCGTGCGGCCGCCGCGCGATTGCTGCGCGATTCGCACGCGCAAAACTTTTTCCTGCAACAGCGGCAGCGCCTGCAACGCGAGCGCGAACTCGAATGCGACGCGTTTCGGCACTCGAAAAAACAATAACGCGCGCCGCGCGTCGGCGTTTCGCGTCGTGAAAACGAACAACTCAGCGAGCAGAATGATCCCGAGCGCGTAGCAGGCGTTGAACGCGCCGGCTAGCGCGCCGACGTAAAAACTTTTTTCGTAAGCGAGGCGGAAAACGAACGGCGCCAACGCGACGAGGAGCAGAAACTTTTGCTCGAGAATTTTGCGCAAAGGAATTCGCGACGTAACCCAAAGCGCGAGCGCGAAAGGAAGCGCGAGAGCCGAATACGCGAGGGGAAGGAAGACGAAGAGCGCAGTCAGCGCAATCAGCGCGATGATTTTCGCTCTCGCGTCAAGGGAATGCAGCAGGCTTTGCGCGGGAAAATATTTAAGCATTGAATTCACTTCAGCGTCATTCATTTCAAGCGTTTTATTCCGTAGCGTTCGACGCGCTTAGATTTCAAGAGCGAGGCGCCACCGTCTTCCGCAATCGCGCCATCTTCGATGACGATTACTCGGTCCGTGTGTTTGGCTGCGAACTCCGCGTCGTGCTCGACAGCGACGATTGTTTTCCCGCTTCGTTTCAACGCACTCAAAATTTCGTAAACGTGTTTCGCGTTCTCGTAGTCAAGGCTTGCTATCGGTTCGTCTAACGCAACCAGCGGCGCGCCGCTCGCTATCGCGGTGGCGAGGCAGAGCTTTTGTTTTTGCCCTTGGGAGAGAGAGAACGGGTCGCGTTCCTCGAAGCCGCGCAAGCCTACGCGGCCAAGCGATTCGGAAACGCGCTTGCTGATTTCGTTCTCGCTTGCGCCGCGCAAGCGCAAGCCGAAAGCGATTTCTTCTCGCGCTGTTTCGCAAAAAAGTTGGTCGTTCGCGTCCTGAAAAACGAATGCAACTCGCTCGCTCATTTGCGCGACGCTGCGGCCAGCAACGTCTTCCCCGAATACGCGCACTTGCCCCGCGAACGCGCCGCCGATTGTTTTGGGAATAACGCCGTTGAGTGTGAGCAGCAGCGTTGTTTTTCCGCAGCCTGTGCGACCCATAAGCGCGACGAATTCGCCGCGTTTGATTTCCAACGAAACGCCGTCGAGAGCGCGCGACCGCGCTGGAGCGCCAGCGTAAGAAAAACTGACGTCGGTTAATTCCACTGTGTTATCGCTCAATCGAAAAACCTCATCCGTTCAATCAAGCGGCGGTCGGCACGCCCGGCAAGCCGCCGTAGCGCTTGGCGAAAGCGAACTTGTAAGCGATTAGCCATGCGAGGCCGAATTCAAGCGCGCCTTGCACCACATTCCAAAAGAAAATCACGGCAAACCAAGCGCTGCCTGTACCGAACAAAGGCAAATTAAGCGATTCAAGAAACGAAATGAATTGCTGCGGCGAGAGCTTGAAGAAAAGCGGTCCCGCAAAGAAAGCGTTAGCGATTACCATTGAAATTCCGCGGATTGCGAGAGCGAGAACGAGCACGAACACCGCGTGCTTGACGCTAGAGAGCTTCATCAACGCGTCCGCTTCCGCGTCTTTCGCGAGAAAAGCGTAAAGCGCGAGCGAAACGAGCGCCATCAAAGCGACTGGCAGCAAGCCGATTAGATAAACGCCCGCGAGCGGAATGCCGCCGAAATTCGTTGAAGCGAAGAGCGACGGGTATGAGAGCAAAGCGAAGATCGCTACGACGGCGAGCGAGCCGAGGAGCACGAGCGCGAGAACGCGCGCGAAATCGAGCTTTTTCTTGAAGGCGACGACGTAAAGCGCTGGCAAAGCAATCATGGGCAGCGTCGCAGCGAACTTCGTTATCGCTCCGATGTAACCGGTTTCCGCGATTAGCGCGATTGCGAGCGTTAAGACGAGGAGCGTTTCGAACGCGTACTCGAAGCCGAGAACGAAGAGCGCGATTAAGACGGGTAGCGCGGCTAAATCGACGGTCATACCGAAACCGGTTTGCACGCCGAGCACGCCGTTGTAGAACTGGAAGAATATGGCGAGTCCCGCGAGCAGCGCTGACGCAACGAGCTTGTAAACCTTCACGTTAGAATTAAGAAAAAATATGGTTTAAAATCTGCCGCAAGTATTAACGAATTACGCGAAAACGAGTAGTTGAAAGTGACGGGCGAAATCTTCTTTGGCACAAATACTCGAAAGGAAATTGTTTTAAACTGTTGCAAGTCATAATGCATTGCGTAAACGTTTGGGAGGGAGAAACCATGGGCATTTCAGGCATTCCGGTTATAGACGGCATGTTGAAAGTAAGCGGATTACTGAAAACCGGGTACGGTGGCAAATTCACGCCGCAATTCAAAATTACTGAACTCGCGAACGGACGCGCACTAAAATTAACATTGACTCACGAACCTAAAACTCCGTTAAAGCAGGAAGACATTCGGTGGATTAAGAAAAAGTTTTTGAAAAACAACAGAACCGTACACTTTTCTTCGACTGGAAGCAAAATAACCGTGATCGGGTTTACGCACCATACAGACTTGCCTACTCAACTGAGCGAAAAAATTCGAGGAGCACGACTGGGCACTATTTTGAAACCAAATCAAGTCACTAGAATGATTGAACAGCGCAAACGCTAATTTTAATCAGAACACGATTCTTCAGCGCCAGTTTTTTCCGCAAGTTAAACGGCGCAATTACTTCCAGCACGCTCTCGCCGTAAAAAGATTCCTCGGGTAGAATCACCGCGCCTCGCGCTTCCCTTTTGTTCGCTTTAATCACGCACTGAAAAAGTTTGACGCTCCCGAAGCGCTTGTTGCCCTCAACGAAACTCTTGACGCTAACGCCATCCATCGATTCAAGACTCTTCTTGACTTTCGAGCTCTCCGCGTCGAGCTTCAAGTTCAGCGTTCCTGGAAACGGCTTCCAACCCAACACCGCGGACAGTTGGCGAGAATAACCTGGCAACGACAAGAATTTCGCGCCTTCGCCTAAGCCTTTCACGACTACGCCGCGCAAAACGAGTTTTTCTTTCTTCGGTTTGGACGTTGGTTCGCGCGTTTTCCCGAGCGCTTGCACGAGCCCCTCAATTTCCGCACGACCTTGACGCGAAAACGCCACGTTTTTGCCGCGGCGTTCGACGAGCGCTTCGCGCTCGAGTTCGGCGAGCCAGCGCGAAACCGTTTGCTGCGACGCGCCGAGCGAACGAGCGAGGTCAATCGTCGTAGCGCGGACTGGCGCGGCGCTGGCGCCGCGCTTGCATAGCTCGGCAAGCAGATGGAGTTTTGAGGGTTTCACGTTACGCTTTCACGCTTACCGTTACGTTACTCGGTTTTAAGTAGTTTTTTAGGAGCGCTGGATTGGCGCAAGAATTAAAGACTTCGTTCTCGCTAAAAGAATGGGTGTTGACTTGCAGGAATACCGAGTTGTTTTGCGAGACAGTTTGACCAGCCAAGAAAAAAAACAAGTCAACGCGCTTGAAAAAAGACTTTTATGGAAAGTCGAGAAGTACGGCCGAGCTTACATCACTGGATCGAAAGGCCTGTACTTGATGCGAGGTAATGAAGTCTTCGGCGGAATCCGCTTTGATTCTAACGGCGAAATAAAACAAATTGTCGCGTTGCAGGACAAAAACTTCTACAAAAAATATGGAATCCCGCCAGGCGAGGAACTGGTTAGGCAAGCGCTTTATTCACTAAAAATAAAACAACTCGCTTACAAGCCAGCGCCGGAGTTTTTAACAAAACAAGGACGCACGTTCGTCAACAGACTTATTGATTTCAATATTCTCGATATCGAATTGAAGCCCGACAGGAAAACTAAAAAAATCATCGTGAAGCCAGAGGAAGGCTCGCTTCACCTGTTCGCGCCGAAACTCGAGGCGCCGAAACCTATCGCTCAAAAATAATCACCGGAAGCAAGGCAGCGAAAACAATAAAGCGCGGCTCCGCGTTTTCTTACGTTCCATGGCTCAACTGCGCAGCGAAGTCGTCCGCGTCGCGAAAGCAAAAGGTTTCACCGAGTGGACTGAAATCCAGGAGAAAGCGATACCGCTACTGCTCGCTGGCAAAAACGTTCTCGCGATAGCGCCCACCGGCTTCGGGAAAAGCGAAGTCGCTTTTCTTCCCATTCTATCGAAAATCCTTGACGCGCACGACGAGGAAGCGCAGGCTGAAGGCGGTTTGCCGCAAAAACAAGGAATCAAAGCGCTTTACGTCACGCCGTTGCGCGCGCTCAACCGCGACATGCTCGAACGCCTCGAATCGTGGTGTGCACTCCTCGGAATAAGCATTACGGTGCGCCACGGCGACACAACTCAAAACGAACGCAAAAAACAGCGCGACAAGCCAGCAGAAATTTTCGTGACGACTCCAGAAACGCTTCAAAGCATGCTCGTTGCGCCTGTGCTCAGCAACGCGCTTGAAAACGTGCGGTTCGTCGTCGTAGACGAAGTGCACGAACTCGCCGACAGCAAGCGCGGAATCCAACTGTCGTTAGGATTACAGCGGCTGCGCGAGAAAACGAAAAACGGTTTTCAAATCATCGGACTCAGCGCCACCGTCGGAAACGAAGAAGAAGTCGCACGCTTTCTCGCGCGAGATGCGGTCATCGTGAAAAGCGGGCTCGAACGCAGAATAGACGCAGCGATCGAGTGCCCGAGCGTTCCGAGCACGGGCGAATTCGAAGGAATCGGATTAAGCAACGAAAACAAGGCGAAACTCGAACGAGTTAAAGCGCTAATCGAATCGCACAATCGAACGCTGCTTTTCGTGAACACGCGCTACGTCGCGGAATCACTAAGCGCAATGCTTTTCGAGTCGCCCGCGATGCGCGACTCCGTCGCAGTCCACCACTCATCTCTGTCTAAAGACGCGCGAGTTGAAACCGAACGCGAATTCAAGAAATTCGGCAGCAAACTGCGCGCCATCGTTTGCACGAGTTCGCTCGAACTCGGAATCGACGTGGGTGCAATCGATTTATCGATTCAATTCGTTTCGCCTAGGCAGGCGACGCGCTTTTTGCAGCGCACGGGGCGAAGCGGCCACCGCAAGCATTTAACGCCGAAAGGCGTCGTAATCGCGGAAAACGCGCTCGATTGCTTCGAAGCCGCAGTAATCGTCGAGCGGGCGCGCCGCGGACTCCTCGAGCCGCTCGAAATCCGCAGGAACGCATTAGACGTTCTCGCGCACCAACTCGCGGGACTCTGCCTCGACGGCAACGGCGAAGTCAAACTCGAGCGTGCGCTGCAAATCGTGCGGCGCGCCGCGCCATTCGCTGAAATCGAAATCGGCGAGCTAGCGAAATGCGCGGCGCAGTTGCACGACGCGCGGTGCGTCTGGTTCGACGGCGCGACGCTTCGCGCAACTCCGAAAACGCGGCTTTACTATTACGAGAACGTGAGCACGATTCGCGACACTAAGAAATTCTTCGTGAAAGACGCGACGACGCGCAAGACAGTAGGCACGCTCGACGAGGAATTCGTTGCGGAATATCTCGGCGAAGGCGCAACATTCATCGCTCGCGGCAGGGCGTGGAAAGTGCTGAGCGTGACGGAAAACGAAGTCGTCGTCGAACCGACGCGTGATTTAAGCGCTGCTGTGCCGGAATGGGTTGGGGAAGAGATTCCGATAACGCGCGACGTCTCGCAAAGCGTTGCTTCGCTCCTCGAAAAAGCCGTCGAAAAAAAGATAACGCCGAGCGAGCTGAAGGAAAAATACGCTTGCAGCGAAGATGCGATAGAGCGAATGCGCGAACTCGCTTTACGACAAAGCGATTTCTTTGTTCCGAGCGCAAACGAAATCGTTTTCGAAAGCAACCGCGAACTAATCGCGATGCACTGCTTTCTTGGAACGAAAGCAAACGAAACTCTCGGACGCGCGCTCGCAGCGCTAATGAGCGCCGCGACTGGCGCGGGCGTGCGCGTGAAAACGAGCGCTTACGGTTGCATGTTCGAGTGCGGCAAGCAAATCGGCGCAACTCGCGCAGCAGCGTATTTCAAGGAATTAAGTGGCAGGCACCTTGCGGCGGTGCTCCGCAACGCGGTTCCCAACACGTCGCTTTTCCGCACGCGTTTTCTCGGAGTCGCGAAAGCATTCGGCGTTGTGAGCAAGAAAAGCGAAATCCGCGATATAGGCGTACGCCGCCTGTCGGAAGCGCTGAAGGATTCGCCTGTTTTCGAGGAAACGCTTGCTGAAGTCTTCTTCGACAAGCTCAGCTTCGCGGACGCTAGCGCGGCATTCGACTGCGCCGTGCGCGTAATCGCGGATAAAGGAAAATGGTCTCCGCTCGCGCAAGAATTCTTTGATTTCGGCGCGTTCGGCGAACTAATGGCGCCAGCCGAGCCAACGAGCCAAGTCGTTCAAGCATTCAAGGAAACGCTACTCGAAAAACGACCGCGGCTTTACTGCACTTTCTGCGGAAAGTCGTTCGGAAAAACCGTGAAGGAAGCGGAAGCTGCCTTGCTTTGCCCGTACTGCGGTTCCAATCGTTTGACGCTGGAAGATTATCGCGAAATCTTCGAGAAAAAAAAGAAGGGCCGCGAACTCGATTTCGAAGAGCGCCGCAAATTCAAGGAAGGCAATGCTGCTCTCGCCGTGCTCAGCGGTTACGGCAGGCGCGGGCTGCTAGCGCTTGAAACTTTCGGCGTTGGCCCCGCAACCGCGCGCCGAGTGCTCGGCCGCTTGCAAAACAACGAAGACGAACTCGTAGCAGACTTGCTGGAAGAGCAGAAGCGTTTCCTGCGCACTAAAGGGTATTGGAAAGTGTGACGATTGCGGCGCAGCGCACTAGTTTTTTTCTTTGGTTTTGCGCGGCAGAAAAATTTCCTTGAAATCGAACTCCGCTTCGTTCGGCGGCTCGCGCTCGACGACGGGTTTTTCCTCGACTTTCACCACTCGCGGTTTCCCCAAAAAAAATCACTTGCTACCGATTATCTTCGGCTTCAATGGCTGCGGCGTAGCCTCGAAAGCGCTGACGTTTATTCCGAGAACGCGATTCACGTCCTCCGAGCGGTCGGCAAAAAAGTCCGCTGCGTCTTTGTCGAGCGCGTTGTAAGGATTCGGCTGCACGAGTAATTGGCGAAGCGCTTTGACGAGGCTAACGAGGTTCTGCGACTCGCTCCACTCGTTAAGCAGTTGAATGCAGACCTTCCCATCGCCGGGATGAATGTTCGGATGAAAAATCGGCGTTAGCCAGACGACTTCGATTCCGCCGGCGTAAGGATATTCGCGCTTGAGCGTAATCTGCACCGAGTGCGAGTCGCGCCTGCTGAGTTTGCCTCCGTTTTTGTAAAGCCCGGGGCCGCGCACGCTGACAGTGTACTGAGTGAAATCGTTCGAGCAATCGAATTTTTCGTTGGAAGCAAGCATTTCGCCGTGTTCGGCTTCAAGTCGGCGGCGCCAAATAGCTTCAGGAAGCATGGGCATGAACGCAACCTCTTAAGGGATTCGACTGCTTTAGCCGCCGGTGGGGTCGGGCATCAACAGCAAACGCGAGCCCTCCTTGAGCCCCGCGTCCGCGACCTTCGCCTCGGAATTCAACACTTTGTTGTCGGTCGAAGCGAGTACGAAGCGGTCCTTCAACTGGAGGCTTTCAGTCAAAACATCTAAAATCGAGCCTACCGTGAATTCCGGCTCGACTGCCACGACGACTTCCTTGCCGCTCGTAGTGTGAGTCACCGTGATATTAAATTCGTTCGCCATGCAGACCACCTCTGAAAACTATTCGAAAAACCTAACGACGTTTATTGGAAAGCGAAACTGCTATTAATGCGTTTGCTTTAATCGCTTTCGGGAGAGGGAAATGAGCGAAGAAAACGACGCGCAAACGACGCCATCCACGAAAAAACCGCGAATCGTCCGCGTAGTCAGCGACGAGACGCTGGAAGCGTGGGAAGCGCAGCGCGGCGAATACCTGAAAACACATCCTGAAGCGGCGCTGCGACGGCAGGACGAGCTCGTGCGCGAAGCAATAGGCGCGGCGGAAGAAACGCCTGAAGAAGCGCGAGAACAAATGCAAGAAACGCCCGAGCCTAAAGAGGCGCCGAAAGAATCGCTTACTGAACTGACTGCGGAAGAGATGCGGGAAAAACAAACGCCGACGGAAGCACCTGCGGCGGAAGCGGTTGAAGAAAAAGATGAAGCGAAAGAAGAAAACGAGGAGGAACCGCAGGAAGAAACCGCGGAAGAAAAAGAAGAACAGGAAGAAGAAGAGAGCCTCGTCGAGGTCGAGAAACCCGCCGCGCCGGAGAAGAAAAGGCCGGTCATCAAAAGTATTACCGAGCCTGTGCTTAAACCCGAGGAAAAAGGAACGCCGAAAATCATCGAGAAAATGAACGAGCAGGCGTCGCGAGACGTTTGGCCTACCGTGCCGCAGCCGGGCACGCCGTTTAACGCGACTCTAGAGCAGGCGAGCAAGGAAGTGCGCGTCGAGGAAGCGCGCAGGCTTTGGCTGCAGCACGAAGAACAGAAAAAGAAGCAGCTCGGCTTCTTCGGCAAACTCAAGGCGGCCTTCGGCTTCCAGTAAAACGAAACCCCCGAACAGAAAACGCTGCACCGAAAAACTAAAACGGTTGAAAAAAATAATGAAGCAAATTTTTGAGGCGTACATTGAGGAACGCGCGCTGCGCAAAGCGCTAAAGCATTTCGAAACAGCAGCTGAAAGCGGCAACGAAGCAATGGGTTTGCTCGCAGGCGAAGCAGGCGTTTGGGAGGGAAGCGAATTCGTCGTCGTCAGCGATTACCTCACTGGAAAAAACAACAGCACCGCAGCGACGACGCGCCTCGAAAGCGAGGGAATAGCTGAAATCGCTTCAAGCCTCGCAAAGCGCGACGGTAAAATCATTGTCGGCTGGTGCCACTCGCACCCGGGCTACGGCTGCTTTATGAGTTCGGCGGACGAGAAAGCGCAACGCGCTTTTTTTCAGGAAAATTTTCAAGTCGCGTTAGTAATCGATCCAGTCAACCGCGAAAAGCGCGTGTTCAAGCTTGACGCCGGCGGCGAGTGTCGCGAAGCGAGTTACGCAGTAATCGCAAGAAAGCGTGATTAAAACAATGGAACCATTGCCTTCATTCGAACCGCAGAAGCCCAAGCGAAAGCGCGAGGCGAAACTTAAATCGTTAATCGATGTGCCGCTTGCCGCTGACGAAACGCAAGTGATTCCGAAAACCGCCGAGACAAGCGAAACAACTGAAAAAACCGAAAAGCCGAAGGCTGCCCGCAAGCCCCGCAAGAAAAAATTCGTTGTTTCGAAGTTCGACAAGACCATAGCGAAACTAGTCGTGCGAGGCGAGCGAAGCGCGCAAAACATTCGCGATGCGCTGCGAGTCGACGCGGGCGAGTTCGAGGCCGAGCTCTCGCGCTTGTGCGAAGAAGGATTGCTCGTGCGCGGAAAATTCGACAACGATTATTTGAGCTTCACCGTTAAGGGCTTCGACGTTTTCTCGAGTTTCTTCAAAAAAACCTTGGAAAAAGCAGGCGAAGCGGAAGAGGCTGCGAACGCCGCGAACGTTGTTTGGGACGCGAGGCAAACGCTGCTGAAGACGGAGGAAGAGCAGCGCGAAAAAGAAAAGAAGGAAGGCATGGAGAAGGATGTGTTGCAGCGCGCGATGTCCGAAGAACGCGAACTGTTCAGCGCGTCGCTCGGCGAAAAGGAAAAAGAAATCGACCTCGAGGACGCGTTCAAGAAAGGCGCACCGAACGGAGCGCAAGCCAAGCCGAGAGAGCAAAAGGAACAGAAAGAGCAAAAACTAAAGCAACCGTTCAAGCAAACGCCGAAAAAGGAATTCAAGCCGCATCCGCCGCTCGAAGTCGATGCGGTTTCCAAAAACGAGGTTGAACTAAAGAAAGCGCTCGAAGCGGAAATCGCTAAAGGCGCGGCGATGCGAGTCGGGGAAACGGAGGTCTGCGAACTCTGTCGCGCGCCATTCAAAATCGCTGTCGGCGCCAGCGCCGCAAGCGCGGGTGCAACCGCAAAGTACGGGCACTGCTTCTGCGGAGCTGCTTACCACAAGGACTGCTACGAAACGCTGGCGGCTGACGAGCGCGGCGGCAATTGCGTTCGCTGCGGAAAGAAGTTAAAGCTCGCGATGGACGCTCGCTCGGAAGAAGCCGTGAAGCAACTCAAAAACGTGTTCTAGGTTTTAATATGGCGCAACACGATTGGGACGAGTTTTGGCGGTCAAACAAGCAATTGCCAGGACGTCCACAAAGAAACCTCATAACATTACTAACTCTTTTACCAGAAATGGGGAATAAAGTGCTTGTCGACGTTGGTTGTGGAAGAGCCGAAGGAACTATCCGGTTTGCAGCCAAAACGAACGCCCGCTTGATTCTAGTTGATGAAAGTCAAGAAGCACTAAAACAAGCCGCAAAAACAGCACGCGGGTTAAACGTGGATGCACAAATAATTCGCGGGAATGCGATGCGACTTGATATTCCGATGGAAACCGTCGATGCGTTCTACTCGGAAGGCATGATTGAACATCACCGTGAAAGAGACCGCCTCAAAATACTTGGGCAAATATACAAAAAACTAAAACCGGGAGGAAGATTGGTTATAACCGTTCCAAATCCAGAAAGTATTCCGTATCGCACCAACAAAGCGATTCAACAAATAACTGGACGATGGGCTTACGGAAGAATGGCGGAACTTACTAGAAGAAAACTCGAGCAAGAACTGCAAACCGCGGGTTTCGCGATAGTAAAACGCGGCGGAACAAATGCATACTCAAGTCATGTTTTAGGCCTGTTTTATTACCTTAAACCTGTAAGGAACCGCGTTAGAAGAACATTATTGAGTAGGGACTTGAATGTTCGCAGCGGTCCAAACAAATACTTTGGAATGGAAACTACCGTACTCGCAGTAAAACACCGCTAACCGTGAACCGGGCACGTCTTGCGCTTCGGGATTTCGAAAACGCGCGCCTCGCGCCGCAACGCGTCGTAAAGCAAATATTTTCCAACGAGCGAGTGCTCGGCCGCAGCCTCTAACATGTCCTTCGGCGCTCCTTCGGCTTGCGAGAAAAGCAGTTTCAGGAATTCCTCTACTTGCATTCCCGCGACTACGCTCGTCGTAGTCGGCAGCGCGGGCATTTTCGGGTTCAACCAATCGATTTCGTCGCCAGTGCAAGAGTATTTCAGCCAAAGCAGCTTGTAATCGCGCTTAGCCAAACCGCATTCCAAACACGCGCTCGGCGCGTCGACTACTTGAACTTTCCCGAGGAAGCCCGTCGTCCCACCATCAATCAGCGGAACTTTGCCGTAAGCGAAAGCGTTGAGATGCAAGCGCGCGCCCAAATTGTCTAGGCAACCGAAGGCGCAGTCGAAGCCGTCGTAAAAACTTTCTGGGAGCTGTTCGATGAGTTTAGGCAACGCCAAGACATCCGCTTGCGGGAACAACCGCTTGGCTTCCCGCTTCAACGCGTCAACTTTGAGCGTACCGCGCTCGGCATCTTCTGGGGTAAAGAACACGCACCTGTTGAGGTTGGCTTTGACTATCGAATCATTATCAACAATCGTAATCTTGCGCGCACCGAGTTGCAGGAGCAGTTTCAAGACTTCGTTGCCTAGCGCACCCGCGCCGACTACGAGAACGCGCGAACGCTCGAGCGCGTCCTGGTTCCACCCGCGCACGCGTTTTTGGCGGTCGAACACGTCGTCGTCAACGGAAGTCATAAAAACAATTAGCCCTCATTACTAAATAAAAGCGTCTTGCAGTAAGACTTGAGGTTATGGTATGGTGCCCGCGCTAAATTATGAAGTGTCTCGGATGCCCACTACAGTAGTACTGGGCGGGCCTAAAGAGTTCAAGTGGTCTGCGAGAAAAATAGTTTTAGTCGTAGGCGAACACCCAAACGAGCACTACAGATCTTTCACGAAAACGTTGCAAAAAAAATTTCAAGAACTCGGCTACGAGACGATCATCCACGAGGTGCCCATCGAACAAACCGTTTTAGGAAGATTTAAGGAGCTTGGAAAAAAGCCAACGCGGTTGCGCAAACTAATAAACTCCAATGATAAAAGCGATGAATTAATACGAAAAGTAATGGATAAAGCAACTACGGAAATCTTGAGGGAAGCCCGCCGAAAACACGAAAATGCTTTGGTCCTGGCGCTTCATGCTACGGAATCCAACGAGTCGTACCTGCATCGAAGAATATACTGCTATCCTCGCGGAATAGAAGAGAACCCAATGAATTTCGGCATTGATTTGTTTGCGGCATACAAACCAATGCGTAACGTAGACGTTGGCATTGAAAAGTTTCTGAGAAAACTGCATCCTAACACGCAGAAATGGGTAAAAGAACAATACACGCACCGCACGATAGACGTGGGCGAAACAGAGCGACAGGGTGTTTTCAGCGAAAAAACAGCTGAAACAATAGCTAAAACGATACACGAAGCGATGCAAAGAACTCTAAGAGGTGAAACCAAACGCCGATAGTATTTTACTCGACGCAAGACGTCGCAGGCTGCGGAATCGCGAACGCGCTTCGCGACGAGCACGGATTCGCGCAACGCCACGACGTGACGGAGCGCGGCCGCTCTTTCAAAGGCTGGTCCAGCGACTACGCAGAACTCGTCGAAATCGATTCGCGATTAATCGAAGCCGAATTCATCGGCGACTATTTTTACAGCGACTTGTTCGTTTTCGCCTCGCGGCACGCCAGTGAAAGCGGCAAACCGTGCTTTACCACGCACGCAACCGGCGATTGGGGACACTCGCGTTTTTCGAAAACAAGCGCTTTCGCGCTGAAAGCCGCAAGCGAATTCTTTCTCCGCAACCCCCTCGAAGGATTCGAGGCGGCGCGGGAAGCAACGCACCACGGGCCTTTCTCGCTCGCGATTCCCTCGCTCTTCATCGAAGTCGGCAGCACTGAAGCCGAGTGGCGCAACGAAGACGCGTGCCGCCTAGCTGCCGGTTGCGTCGAGGAAGTCGCGCGAGGCTGGAGCGACGCCATAGGCAAAGTCTCAGTTTTGTTTGGTGGCGGCCACTATGTTCCTTCTTACGATAAAGTGCTCGAGCAAGGCTACGCCGCGTCGCACATTTGCCCGAAACACTTGCTTGAAAACGTTAGAACAGAAACGATTCGTGCGGCGATAGCGGCAACGGCGGAGCCAGTCGAGTGCGCGCTCATCGATTGGAAGGGCTGCGGCGCGGACAACCGGAGCTCACTGCTCCGTTCGCTCGAAGAAATCGGTTTTAAGTACGAAAAAATTTGAAGGTGTTGCCCATGAATTCACCTAGAAAAGCCGCATTGGGCTCGGGTAAACAGTTGCACATTATTTGTATGTGCCACTCGGGGGCAGGTACGTCGCAGATTCTGGCACAAGAGCTACTCAAACTTATCGAAAAAAAAACTAATTTGAGAGAAAAAATCAATATTTCCCTTGGCGTTATATCTTCTTTTTCTTCTCCTAAAGAAGTTCCACTAAGACCGTACTATGATGAAACGGGAATTACGCGCCTTAGCGTCGCTTACCTTACTCACACAAAAATAGACGCACTTAAATCGCCGTTCGTGTTTGTTTTCCCACCCACCATTAGCAAAGAAGCTATAGATGAATTCGTTAGCAAGCACGGAATTAAAGAAAAAACTTTGCAACCGAGGAAAACGTATTCGTACACTAAATACGCTGAAGCGATATTGAATGCGTTGAGAAAAAAATACGCTTTGTAAACGGCGCTTCCTCGCGAACGTTTAAATTAAGCACGCTCGTGAATACGCTTATGAACTTGCACAAAGACGCGCACAAAGCGAACCAGGTTCTTTACGCCGCCACGCCCAGCGGCCGCCTGACTGGCGCAAAAGTCAAGCGGTGGGAAGCGCACACGACTCCGGGAGTAAAACACCTCGCGTTCGCAATCCTCGTTTTGAACGAACGCGGCGAATTCGTTCTCCACAAGCGGCCGCGCCGCAAAGTCGGCGGCGGCGTGCTCGATACGCCAGTCAGTCACGTGCTCGCGGGCGAAACGAAAGAAAAAGCAATACGCCGCTGCCTCAAAGAAGAGTACGGCTTCGCGCCGCGCGCGTTTACTCATTTCGGCGGTTTTTCTTACGAGGAGCATTACCCTGACGGAACGTGCGAAAACGAGTTCTGCTTGGTTAGCGTAGTCAAGCACGCGGGAAAGTTCAAGCCGAACCCGAAAGAGGTTTCCGGAAAACTCATTTTTCTGAAAGCCGGCAAGGCGCTCGCTGAAATCCGCGCGAAACCCAAGAAGTACGCGGTTTGGTTCCGCTTGGCAGTAAAGCTTTTAGCCAAAAGCAAGAAAGGCCGCAATTTTCTGAAATGAAATATTCGAAGGTATTACCATGAAGCGCGAAATCGTTTTCCTCAAGCTCGGCGGCTCGCTCATTACCGACAAAACGAAGCCGTTCACGACGCGGCCAACTGTAATCGCGCGATTATGCCGCGAAATCGCTGAAGCCCGCAAAGCCAAACACTTCGAATTGATAATTGGTAATGGAGGAGGAAGTTTTCCTCACGGTCCCGCTCACAAGTTTCAAACTCATAAGGGTTATTTGGGTCCTCAAAGCGTGCGCGGGTTCGCGGAAGTGCAAGACGCCGCGGCACGCCTCAACCGAATCGTCGTGAACGCCCTGCTAAGCGCGGGCGTAAACGCTTGCAGCATTCACCCGAGCGCCGGCGCAATCGCGCGCGAATCGCGCATCGTCAAATGGGATTTAACGCCGCTCAAAAAAATCTTGGAGCTCGGACTCGTGCCGTGCGTTTACGGAGACGTCGCAATAGATGAAAAACGCGGAATGTGCATTCTTCCAACCGAAGAAATCTTCGCGTTCCTCGCCGAAGAATTAAAGCCGAATCGAATAGTGGTTGCCGGCGAAGTCGACGGCGTATTCGCAGGCAATCCGAACGAAGCCGCGGCAGGCATTGCTCCGCTCGTCCCCGAAATCAACAAGAAGAATTACGCTGAAGTCAGCCAATGGCTGGGCGCAAGCCGCGCTGTGGCGGACGTCACCGGCGGAATGCTCGGAAAAATAAACAAGTTACGCGAAATCGCAGCATTAACAAAAAACACTGAAATACTAGTTGTTAATGGGCTCGCCGCAGGGCGCGTGCGAGACGCGCTGCTCGGAAAAAGCGTTATCGGAACGATGATAAAATGAGAATTCAGGTTACTCACATCAACGGACAAATTGTAAGTGTTGGAGAAGCGCCGCAGGATACAGGCGCACTAGGCACCATCAGCGTTGAATACCACTTAAAGAACAATACGTGGCAAAAATCTACTTACGGCGATCATGTTTGCGGCGCAACCACGAATCATAAGTTCATAGTGCAGAAGGACGTTCCACGTTTGATGCAGAAAATACTTCGTGTTAAAACAGTTGCCGCACTTAAAAAACAAACGCAGATAGGCGCATTTAAGCGGCATAAAATAGAATTTATTGGGTAACCGTTATTACGCCCGCATTAGCGTCAACCTTCGCTTTTGCACCAGTCTTGAACTGCGCAAGCCCGCCTTCGGGCTTGTCGACGAGCGGAACATCACTGATTATCCCGCCAACTGCGCAAATCGTTTCGCACTCGCCGTTGATAATTGCCGCAGGCGCCTTGCCGTTCTTCTTCAAGCGGTAAAGCGTGTAACTCCCTACAGTCGAGCCTTTGCCCGTAGGAAAAACGAGAACCCTCCCCGCGATGCTTTGCCCCTTGATGTCGCTCTCGCCGTCCGTCACGACGCCGCTGTCGGGATCAACGCCCCCGTAAAAAGAAACGGGTTTTTGCGAGACGAGCAAGTCGCCTTCAGCAACTCCTTTCGCGATAACGCGCGCTTTTACTTCAGCCAACATAATCACCTGAATCGTTCTGCTTCATTCTGCCGCGGTTTCCGTTTTCTTCGGCTGCGCTGGCTTCGCTTGTTTCGCTTGCTTCGCTTTCCACTCGCCGGTGACTGCCGCTGCGACGCATTCTTCCAGCGTTCCAAACTTCGTTTTGAAAGCATTCTTGCCGCGAGCGTAAAAACACGATTTCGCACTGTCGGTCGCGAGACACTTGAAGCGGCCTTTAATCGGCGCTACTACCATGCACGTGTCGCAAGCGAACTTCGCGCCCGACGCCTCGATCGTTTTCGCGTAACCCGCCTGTTCAGCGATTTGCTTGATTGGACGCGCAATGCAAATCCAGAATTCCTTGCCTTCCTTGACGTGCTTGCCGTCGAGGAGCTCCGCGATGCGCCGCACTTCGTTTATCGAACAGTGAGGGCAGCCGACTGAAATAATGTCAGGCTCATCGTAACCCGCGTCCGTGAGCGCGACTTTCGCGTCATCAACGTCGTTTTGCGTGATTATGACTTCTTCCGTTGGTTTTCTCGTGCGGTTAGGCGTAACGCCTTTAATGTGGAACAACGCTGTGCCTCCGTACGTCGCAATGCTCGCGCACAACGACTTCAGTTGCTCGACGCTCGCGCGCTTTACGCCCACGAACAACGGAACCTTGTTACCGATTTTCTTGCCAGTAGCGTAACCCAACGCGCCGAAATCAGGCACCGCACGCAGCTTCGCCCGCACTTTCACGAGCACTTGCGCCTGACGGTTTTCGTCGAGATGCATTCCGTACTCTGCAGTTTTCCCCGTCAACGCGCTCGCAATCGCGCTCGGCCCTCCCTCGCGGTTCGTCCTCGCGCCGAGAACGCTGTTGGCGAAACAGACGGCGCTCGACTCGCTCCACGCCACGCTCTCGCTGTAACGCGGAAGGTTGCCAATAAAATAAGGAGTGCATGTGCAACTCGCGATTACTCCCATTTTCTTGAACGCGTCGATGACTTCTAGTTGTTTTTTAGCGAAATCTTCTGGGATTCCTAGCTTGCGCCAATCTTCGAGGTCCATTCCTGCAGGATTCAGCGTCGTCAAAACGCGCGCCCGGCCATCTTTCGCGAGCTCGCTTAAATATTCTAGTCCCGCGTCCCCGAGATTGTCGTAACTAACGCCCGCGATTTGCACGCTGCTGACGTCGATGAGCCGCTTCGCCCCGTAAATCTCGCCGAGCGCGCACAAAATCTCCATGCTTTTCTTGACGGCGTTACCTTGCTTGCCTTCAAGCATTTCTTTTTCGTCAGCAGTCAACTCCATGCTGCAACCAACTCCTTAATCACAAACTAATCGCACACAACGAACTTCCTTGAATCCGTTTTAGGCGCGCGAATTTTCGTAAAATCCTTTCCTTTCGCAACAAGCGGCTTCGTCGCATCGAGCCCCCACTTGCACGTCACGTGCGTTCCCGGCTCGCTCGACGGATCGAGGCTGCTGCCTTTCTGCTTGGGTTTCACGATTAAATCGACGTCGGCTTGAAAGCGAGTCGCAAGCGCCCACTCGACTTCGTTCGGGTCGAGAATATCGATGTCGTCGTCCACTACTACGACGCGTTTCATCGACTTGTGCCCTTCGAAAGCAGCTTCAATCGCCTTGCGTCCGTCGTCTTCCTTTGTTTTCTTTATTTTTACGACTCCGTGCAACCAAGAACAACCGCCGGGCGTAATATTCACGTCCACGCACTTCACGACTTTGTTTACGCTCGAATAAATCGTTGGCTCGCGCGGCATGCCCATCAAAATCTTGTGCTCGAGCCCGCCTTGCAGCAAATTCTGCCAAACCGCGTTTTTGCGGTGCGTCACGCACTTGACTTCGAATACGGGCTCGGCAGGGCGTTGAACGTCCATCGTTTCGGTTAGGTCGACGAACGGCCCCTCGGCGCTCGTTTCGTTGAGAATGCGCCCCTCGAGAACGAACTCCGCGTCGGCGGGCACAGCGACGTCGATTGTTTTCGCTTTAGTCATCTTCAAGGGCTCGAGGGCGTTGGCAACGCGCATTTCATCGGCGCCTAAATCCACGCTCGTTGCGCCCGCCAGCGCGACGTTAGCGCCGAACCCAACGCAAATCGCCGCGTCGATTGCGCCTCCGGCGCGCTTCTTGAACTCCGCGAGGTGCCGCGGCAGCATGCGAAACGCGAAACGGTTTTTCGAAATAACGAGCGAACGATGGTAAGACGCGTTTTGACCGAGCTCTTTATCCTTTACGAAATAGATGCCGCTCGAAAGATAGCGCCCCGCCTCGCCAGCGTAACACTTCACGATTGGAAGCGAGTACAAATCAACGTTGTTTTCAACTACTTCCTGGCACGGCGCGTTCGAAACCGTTTCAGGCTCAGTCGGCGCGTCAAGCGCGCGAATCATTTTCGGAATGAGCTCGCTTTGCGCTACGCCGAAATACGCTGCGACGAGAGGCTTCGTCGAGTAAACGTTCGCAACGAACGGCACGTCGCTTTCCGCAGTGCCGTTCTCGAACAAAAGCGGCCGTGCATTGAATTCTTTTATGAGCGCCGCAGCCTCAAGCTCCGCCTTCGGCTTCTTCTTTACTCGCAAGAGTTTCCCTTGCTTGTCGAGCTTTTCGATGAAAGAACGCAAACTCATTTTCTCACCTTGTTCGGCTTTTCCGGCTTTTTCGACCAACGAGGATAAAGCGCATTTTCCACGCCCGCGGCAGCCAGAACGCGTCCAGCAACGAAATTCGTTAAGTCGGCAACGCTTTTAGGCTTGTCGTAAAAACCAGGCGAAGCAGGCGCAATAACAACGCCGAGGCGCGCGAGCTTCAACGCGTTCTCGAAAGCAACCACACTCCAAGGCATCTCGCGCGGAACCAAAACGATTTTTCGGGCATCGCCTTCCTTGAGCGCGACGTCCGCAGCGCGCGCAACGAGGTTGTAAGCGAAGCCGTTCGCTATCGCGCTCAACGTCTTCATGCTGCAAGGGCAGACGATGAGCGCATCCGCGCGAAACGAGCCGCTCGCAATCGGCGCATCGATTTGCTTCTCGCCGTAAACGCGCGCGCAAATGCGCTTGAATTCGCGCAACGCAGCCGGCGCCTCGTACTTCATAACGAGCTTCGCGTTTTCAGTCACGACACAATGAGTTTCGGCGTGCTGCTGCGCGAGCTCGCGCGCGATCGCTAGCGCGTAATCGATGCCCGAAGCTCCGGTAACGCACAAAACGATTCGCAATAAACCCGCCCCCTTGGAGAGTAAGTTAAGTTGGAAACAAGTTAAAAACCTTCTCCGCTTAAACAAACAACGACGAGCGACGAAAATAGAAAACGTAAGCAACGAAGGGTTGAAAAATGAAGACAATCGCTAGCGCGCCCAACAAGATTCACATTGCGGGCGAGCACAGCATCGTCTACGGCGGACGCGCGCTGCTCGCGCCCGTAGAAGTGAACGGCAGGCGCAATTACGCTTCAGTGCAAAAATTCAGCGGTTACCCGCGCTTTTACTTCAAAGGCGAGCCGCTGGGAGCGGCGACGCTAAAGCCCGACGGAGAAAAACAAGGCAACACCGTTTGGTTTCCCTTGCTCGAAGTCGCGCGGCACGTTTTCGCGAAAACCAAGTTCAAACTCGTCAAACCGATTCTCGCTTCGCGCGAGTTCAGCGGCGCACCAAAAGGCACCGGCAACAGCGCAAGCATAAGCGCCGCGCTCGCGCTAGCGCTTTACGAGTACTGCGGGAAAACGCCGACGCACGACGAGTTATTCGACGCCGCATTCGTCGGAGACGACGAGTGGCACGGCGGCCGCAGCAGCGGCGGAGACGTTGCCGCCGTGCTCAGCGATTGCGCTCTCGAATTGCACAAGGAATTCGACGCAGCCGCGGCAAACGGCTTCAAAATGGTTTACGAGCCTGCGGGCATGGCGTTGCCTGAAGGCGCAACGCTCACGCTTGCGAGTTCCATGGATTCGACCCGCAAGTGCGCGAACACGGCGCAGCTAACCGCGGTTTGGCGCGACTCGCACGGAATACGCTGCGGCGCAAGCGAACTTTCAAACATGGAACGAAAACGCGTTACGCACGAATACGACGAAGTAGTCGCCGAAATCAAGCGCGAGCTGCACGCGAAAGGCGACGCAAAGCGGCTAGGCGAATTGCTTAATAAAAATCATTCGCTGCTCGCGCGAGACGGCGTTTCCACGCCGCAAATCGAATCGATTCGCGCGATCGCTAAAAGCAACGGCGCGCTCGGAGCGAAACTCATCGGCGGAGGCGGATGCGGCGGGGCAGTCATCATTTTAAGCCGCGAAATGCAGCAAACGCAGGTTTTGCGCGCGGTGCGCAAGGCTGGTTACGAATCGTTCGAAATCGCGTTCGCACAAAAAGGCGCTTGTCTTGAAAGCAAAGAGTAAAACCGTTGTGAATGATGAACCGAATTACGTCGTCGGCTGCGATGAAGCCGGCCGCGGGCCTGTGCTTGGTCCGATGGTCATCTGCGCATTCGCTTGCGCGCAAGGCGACGAATGCGGCTTGCGCGACGGCGGAGTCAAAGACTCGAAACTGCTCACGCCGCAGCAGCGCGAGGAAATCGCAAAAAGCATCAAACGCCACCCGCACTCGCTCGTAATTCTTACTGCCGCGGAACTCACCCAATCGATGAGCAAGCGAACGAGCCTCAACGAAATCGAAGCGCGCGCGATGGCTAAAGCAATCAGCGAAGTAATCAAGAAAGTCGGGGCGCGAAACGTGAAAACGATTTACGTGGACACGCCCGACCCGACTGCCTCGAAGTACGCAGCTCGATTGCGAAAATACTTTTCTTTCCCGAAGCAGGCGACGCTCGTGTGCGAACACAAGGCGGACGTAAATTACCCCGTCGTCGGCGCGGCGTCGATTCTAGCAAAAGTCACTCGCGACTACGAAATAGAAGAAATCAAGCGCAAACTGGGACACGATTTCGGGAATGGGTATTCGCACGACGAACGCACGATAGCGTTCCTCAAAAAGCATATTCGCGACGAGGCGTTGCAGGAATTCATTCGCCACACGTGGATTACGGCGAAGCGCATGAAAACTACGCAACTCGACTTAAGCGGATTCGCGTGACTACGCAGGCGCGGTGCCTTCCGCGCCTTCCGGTTTTTCAACTGCTTCAGTGTCGAATTCTTCCTTCAACTGCGTCTTCTTGATTTCGATTCGGCGAACGGGCGCAATGCGCTTCAGCTTTTGCGAGAGTTCGGCTCCAAGCCGTCCGTAAAGCGCCTCGGTAATGAATTTACCGAAATCAGTTGCGGCGACCTTCGCTTCTACTTCCTTCTTGAGCGCGTTGCGCAACGCCGTCTTCTGCGAGTTGCTGCACGGAACTGCGGTTACGAGCAGGATTTTGACTGTGAATTCGACTCCGTCGCGCGACTTGACGGGGTAAACGACGTGCAAGGCATCGCGATGCCTGCGCACGAGAGTGCTTAGGTACTCTTTGCTGATTTCGTGCCCGATGAATTTAGTGAACGCGGTTTTTCCCTTTATTTCGAAGACGCGGAGCTTGATGTTCGTGTAAATGTGCGCGATGTCATGCGAAACCTCTTTCAACGGAAGAATAATAACGCGGTTAATCAGCTTGTCCTCGTCGCTCGCAGGCGTCTTCGCGATTTCCACTTCGCCGAGGAATTTCGGTGCGAGAACCGAGTACCACGTCTTCAGTTTCCAAGTGTCAATCACTTTCTTCTTGTCAGCCATTAATGTTGTTCACCCTTCCGAATTCCGAATTTTTGAATACCCTCAAAAGTCATCTTCACTTCACGAGCAGCGCAGCCTCTTCGGCGGAATACTTCCAATCCTTCGGCAGTTTTTTGCCGCGGTAATAACGTACTAGCCGCTTGATTTTCGATTCCACGTCGTTCAACTTCTTGCGGTTCTGCTTGTCCCGGTGATTCGCTTCGAGATGCTTGCGAAGCGAAACCGCCTTGCGAATCAAATCAATTAACGTCGACGGATATTTCGGCGCGACCTTCTTTTCCTCCAGGATTTTCGAGACGCTCTTGCCGGTAATCATTTTCACGCTCGGCACTCCGTGCTCGTCGCGCAAAGCAAGCCCGATCTGCGCTTCCGTTTTGCCCTCCTTCGCCAGACGCTCGACAAGCGCGAGAACTTCCTCCTTCGACTGCCTCACCCAACCCGCGCTCTTCAACGCCGGCTTGTGCGAAGCGCTCCTACCCTTTTTTCTCGTGTGCAAACGCGCCATTCCAAAAACCAACTCCTTTGAAAACCGAATTTTAAAAACTGCTAATTAACGCAAAATAAACCTGAAATAAAGGCTAATTATTTGCTGCACTCGACTATTAAACCCTCCGAATTCTTTGAATCCTTTGAATCGCCTTCTCGTATTTCTTCCACAACAACGTTGCCGACTTTAGCGATCGCCTTTATCTCGTCGAAAACGTCCGCCAGGTCGCGCGCCCGCTCCTCGCTCGCGCGAACCGTTACGGTAGCAAGCGGCGCGTTGAGGGCAAGGGCGTTCGACGCCTTGAACTTGCGAATCTCGCTTAAAACGAAATGCAGCGCGCCAACGATTTGCTCGACGCGACCGTCAGCGGGAAAATCCGCCGCAGGCCAGGCTTGCGCATGAACACTGGCTCCGTCTTTCGCGTACAACTGCGAATAGATTTCGTCGGTCGTGTAGCAAGCGAAAGGCGCGAGCAGCAAAAGCGTTTTCTCGAGCGAGACGCGCAGCGCGTACTGCGCTGCTGAACGCGATTCCGTGCTCGCGCTCGATTGCTCTTCCGAATAAATCCTGTGCTTGACGTCTTCGATGTAGTAATCGCAGAAATCGCGCCAAAAGAATTGGTGCACCGCGTTTATCGCCGCGAAATAATCGTATTCCTCGAGCGCTGCAGTGCACTGCGCGACGCACGCGTCGGTTTTCGCGAGAAGCCACTGGTCGACGAGCTCGAGTTTTTTCGGTTTCGTGCGCTTGTCGAAATCCTGCGTGGCGCTTTCCACGAAGCGCGCCGCATTCCACAACTTCGTGAGGAACGACTTCGCGAAATCCACGTCTTTATACGAGAAAGGCCGGTCTTTCGCGAAAGCACCGCTGAGAGCAGCCCACTGGCGCAGCGCGTCAGCGGGATACTTTTTGAGCAGCGCTTCAGGGTCTTCGAAATTCCCCGCGCTCTTGCTCATCTTCTTGCCGTCGGTTCCGAGCACGGAGCCGTTTATGAGGAGTTCGCGGAAAGGCGGCTCGCCCGTGAGTTTCAGGCAACGGAAAATCGTGTAAAACGCCCAAGTGCGGATAATCTCAAGCCCTTGCGGCCGCAGCGTCGCGGGATAAACTTTTTTGAAGAACGCATCATCGTCAGGCCACTTCGCAATCACGAGCGGCGTAATGCTCGAATCCACCCAACAATCGCAAACGCTTTGCTCGCCAACTAGCGCGCCGCCGCACTTCGGGCATTTGCCCGCGTGCGGTTTTTGTTTTTCGCGCGCTGGATCGACGGGCAGGCGTTTCTCGTCAGCTGCAACGATTTCCCCGCACTTTTCGCAGTACCAGAACGGAAGCGGAGTCCCGAAAACGTTTTGCCGCGAAATCACCCAATCCCACTCGAGGCCTTCAGCCCAATCGACGAGGTATTGAAGCGTGAAAGAAGGAATCCAACGCATTTTTTTCCCGGCGGCGACTACGTCGTCGCCCGCGTTCTTTAGTTTGATGAACCACTGGAACGACGGCAAAAATTCGGCTTCGGTTCCGCAGCGGTCGTGGACTTTCACGTTCTGCGCGAGCGGAGCGTCGTGCTCGAAGAGCTCGTGCTCTCGCAGCGCTTCCAGGATTTTTTCGCGGCCGTCCTTGACCTTCATTCCGTCGTACTCGCCAGCGTTGATTAACCGCCCGCATTCGTCAAGCGCTTCGATTACTTTCAGGTTTAAACGATAAGCCCAAACAACGTCCTGCCTGTCCCCGAAAGTGCAAATCATTACTATACCCGTGCCGAAATCCTTATCCACGTCGCGATCGGCGATTACGCGCACGCGCTGCTTGAACAACGGAACCTCGAGTTCGGCGCCCACGAGCTGAGCAAAACGCAAATCCTCGGGATGCACTGCCACCGCGACGCACGCGTGCAAGAACTCGGGGCGAGTCGTTGCGATGACGATTTTTTCGTCCGCGCGAAACTGCGTTTTTGCTTTCGGACTCGCGGCGGCAACGCGAAAACGAACGAAATTAAGGCGCGTCTCCCGCTGCTTTTCTTCGGTTTCCGCTTTCGCTATCGCGCTCGCGCACTTAGGACACCACAAAACGGGATGCTTGGCGCGGTAAATCAGGCCGTCGTTGAACATGCGGAGAAGCGAATACTGCACTCGGCGGTGGTAATCGTCGCTCATCGTTTTATACTCGTGCTTCCAGTCAGGCGAAAACCCCATGGCGCGCATCTGGCTCTTCATCTTCGCGATGTTCGCTTCGGTGAATTCGTGGGCGAAACGCAAAAAATCCTCGCGCGACGCGTTCGAATGCTTCGCGCGCACTTTTACTTCCGTAGGAAACCCTTGACAGTCCCAGCCTTGCGGGTAGTAAACGGCGTAGCCTCGCATGCGCTTGTAGCGAGCCGCGAAATCGAAATACGCGTAGGAAAGCATGTGACCCATGTGCAACGCGCCGCTCGTAAACGGAGGAGGCGAATCGATCGAATAAACCGGTTTTTTGCTTTTCGCATCGAACTCGTAGACGCCGCAGCGTTCCCACTCGGCGTTCCACTTGCCTTGAATCGCTTCGTGGTCGAGCTTTCCCAACATTACGCCGCACCCAAAAACGCCGATTCCTAAAAAAGCTCAACTTTTCTTAGCGCCAGCCTTCGTCCACTTGAAGTCGCGCGGGTTGCGCTTTAGCTCGGAGTTACGCCGGCACTTTCGTGAGCAGTAACGCTGCGCGGACCCGTCCTTCTTGAACACAGTGAACCCGCTGCCTTCAGGAATCTGTCTCCCGCAAAAAACGCAGTCAGCCATGATGAATCACTTCACCAGATTTTTGTTTAGTCATTTCCGTTTTATAGATTACTTCTTGAGTTCGCGCTTCTTCGACTTCAGCGGACGCGCTTCGCGCTCGGTCTCGAGCAACAGCAAGACGTCGCCCTTGCGCACTGGGCCTTTCACGTTGCGCCGAATCACGCGGCCCTTGTCGCGGCCGTCGAGGACTTTCACGAGAATTTGCTTTACTTCCCCGAAAACGCCAGTCCGCCCGATGATGTTGACAACTTCGGCGGG
>CAITNU010000071.1 GCA_903893865.1 uncultured Microcaldota archaeon | reverse complement strand
CCTTCCCTAAATCCCCTGTCGCGGCCGTAACCGCGGTCCCTGTCGTAATCCATTTTCCGTCGTTCACCTTTTATTCATTCATTCGCAAGCCGCTTCACTCGCGCAGGCTGAAAAGAAAAACTTTCGAGAGAAAAAGCAGTTTTCAAAAAGCGAGCGAAGCGCGAGCGAAAAACCACTCGAAAAAAAACGCGCAAACCCTCAAACCCCAATTCCCGTCCGAAATTCCGTTCCTTCCAACACCACGCTCGCGAAACATACGCTTGCAGCACTATTTTTGCGTCAACCCGTATTTAAACCAACGCCTTGAGAAAATCGAAGCTTTTTAAATTGACCTGGTTATTGATATCTTTCGAGTTTTAGGGGGGAGAAAAAATATGAAAAAAAACCAGTGGACTTTCGGGATTATTGCAATCTTCGCAATAGTTTTAGTTGCGGGAATAGTTTTAGTCGGCTTTGGGCAGATAGGTATTAAGCAACAAGGAACCGTTGGACTGACTGCTCCCCTGCAAGGTTTTTTGTTTCCCGTTGACGATACTTGGTATCTCGTTCGGATTTTTTTTGGCGGTACGCCGCCAACGGTCATTGACGAGAAAGAAATTAAGCAGATAACTGGGCTAACTAACATTTACCCGCCCGCTGGTACGCCTTCAGTCAATCAAAATCAAGCGAGAAACATAGCTAGAACGCAATTTAATGAATACATTAATGAAGCTAGAGGAAGCTTAGAAAATTTCAATTTGCAGCAATGCATCAATGACTGCAAAGCGTCGCAAAAAACTATGATTGATAAAACGTGCGAACAATACTGTAATCTTGATTATAGAGCATACTTGCAGTCTAATTACGATGAAGCGGTTAGCGCAGAATTAAAAGATCCCGTCTTAGTTTATGGCGAAAACGGAGAACCTGCTTCCTGGGCCGTGCCAGCGTTAGGTAATGTCGGAGTAATTGCAGTTTTTGAAATTAACCCGGTTTCTGGAGCGTTTATTGGCGGCAGTTTTCACAGCGGTGGCAATTACGTTTACGATGAATGGCTTTCGGAAGGCGCGGCAAAAGAAATTCTGATTAATTATCTTGCAGCGCACGGAATCTCTTACAGCAAAATTCTAGAAGGAAGACGAATTAGTTATCCGACACAGTATAACTTAAACACGGCATAGTGCTTCAGCAACTATGGCGTTTTCAGCGCTCGGCGACTTCGAAATCGAGCTCGTTGCCGGCCGAGTCGAAAGCGCGCACGCTTGCTTTTGCATTCAAGGCAAAAGGCGGGCACGCTATGAAGTGGAATCTGCCTTTGCGCGAAAAAAAGTGGAGGTCGCCTCGCGACGGCTCTGCGGGCGGGCGCGGGTGCGAATGAAAGGAAGCGAGCGCGTTCAAATGCATGGGCAGGAAAACGTCGCTGTAAGAAGAAAAGCCTTCGCCGTACTCGCTGAGCGGAGCGATGATCAGCGTATCAAGCTTAACCGTTTTTCTGCCCTCGCTTTCTGTTTCTTTGCCGCGGAACAAGCCTATGAACTCGTTCGGAAACGTGGCGCGCGAAGATTCCAGCGCGCTCTCGATAGCGCGCTTCGTTATCACGAGCCTGGTTTTTTCGTTTCCGGTTTTCACAAGAGTTTTAAACGCGCCCGAACTTTAATACCTGCGATTAAAATGGACGTGGAAACGAAAATCGATTTGGCGCTGAAGCCGCCCACGCAGGAAATCGTGACTCGCGACGAACTGCGCGCGCTCTTTGAAACGAAAGCGAAGCCGAAACATTATATCGGCTTCGAAGCCAGCGGTTTACTGCATTTAGGCTCGCTCGTAATCAGCGGATTCAAAATCCGCGACTTGCAGGCAGCGGGATGCGATTGCACGGTTTTCCTCGCCGACTGGCATTCGCTCATCAACCAAAAATTCGGCGGAGATTGGGAGAAAATCCGGGGCGCGTGCGCGTACTACGAGGAAGCGTTCAAGTTCTTCTGCCCTGGAATCAAAACGGTTCTCGGAAGCGACTTGTACACGAAAGAATACTGGGGCGACGTCGTGCGCTTCAGCCGCGAGCTCACCCTCGCGCGGGACGTCCGCTGCTTAACAATAATGGGGCGAAGCGAAAAAGACTCGCTGAGCCTCGCGCAGTATTTTTATCCGCCGATGCAGGCGGTCGACATGAAGTGGCTCGGCGTTGACATCGCGCACGCTGGACTCGAGCAACGCAAGATTCACATGCTCGCGAGAGAAGTTTTCCCGAAAATGGGTTGGAAACCGCCTGTCGCGCTCCACCACTCGCTGCTTCCGGGACTCGCCGAGCCGGAGAAAAGCGAGGGAAAAAACGCAGGCGAACGCGAGAATTCTGGCGAACGCGAAACCGCCGCGAAAATGAGCAAGAGCAAGCCGTGGACTTGCGTTTTCGTACACGATTCGAACGAGGAAGTAACGAAAAAAATCGGGAAAGCATATTGCCCTCCGCAAATCGTGAAAGGCAACCCTGTTCTCGCGATAGCCGAAAACATTGTTTTCCACGAAAAGCCTTCGCTGCGAATCGAGCGCGACGCGAAATTCGGCGGCGACGTCGATTTCGATTCTTACGCGGCGCTAGAGAAAGCGTTCGAGAACGGCGAATTGCACCCCGCTGACTTGAAAAAAGCGGTGAGTCGAGAACTCGACGCAGTCATCGCGCCGGTGCGCAAGCACTTCGAGAAAAAGCGCGATTTGCTACGCGTTTACGGCGACGCGGATTCCGGCGCGTGAGCATCGGTGCGTTGGCTTCGCTAGTTATTCGAATTGAAAAATCGGTTTCAGCGCTTTAAGTCGGCATTATGCTCGCAATCGCGCTGTGAATCGTGCCGCTGTCGGACGCTATCACGTTCGCCTGCGGGCCGAAGACGTTTCCCCGCAAAATGAAGACGAGCATAATAAGCATAACCAAGGCACCAGCGATTAACAACAGGTACTCAAACGAAACTTGCCCAACGCGTTTTTTTTCAAGAATCGACATGCTCAAACACCGCCGCTGGCGATTTTTCTTGCCTACGCCGTGCCCGCAGCGTTTTACTTCAAAACTTTTTCCTTCAGTATGTAGGCTATGAGCGTAATGAAGCCTATGACCGCCGCAACAGTAATCATGTACTCGATGGCGGCCTGCGCGCGGGCTTTTTCCGTTCTTGCAGCCTCGTCCGGCTTCAGCATACTATACCAGCTCCTCCGACGACCGTGAGAGAAAACCACTTACCCGCCTCGAAAACGAGGAGGCTCATGAGAACCATGAGGGGCGCGTACAATATATACTTGATTGTTTTCCCTTCACGAATAATTCCGAGCGCGATCGAAGTGATAATAGTCTGCGCGGAAATGAACAAGAGCAAAAGCATGTTGAGTTCGCACATGTTCGTCTTCGGCGCGCTCGGAAGCGCGCCCGTGATGCCGACGTTGATGTAGTTGACTATGCTGAGGGTGAAGCCGAATATGAACGGCGCGAGAAGCAACGACGCCGTAACCAGGAAAATCACGTGCATCGTAGTGCGCGAGTAGCGCTCGCGCTTGATGCGCGAAACCTCGCGCGCGTCGTCGGCGATCTGAAACATGACGTCGGCTATGCCCGCGCCCGCCCGCCTAGCGTCGGTTACTATCATCGCAGTGCGCTTGAACAAAAGTGAGCCGGAACGCTTCGCCTGCTGGTTCAAAACCTCGTCGAAAGATTTTCCTTCGCGGATCGCGCGCAGCGAATTCCTGAAATCCTTGCTTAAAACCCCGTAATTCGCGTTCGCGACTTCAGTAAACGCCGATTCCGTCGTTCCTCCAGCGCGCAAGACGAAAGCCATGTGCTTTAGCACGTCGGGAAGCGATTCCTCAATCGCGGCGATGCGCGCGTCGCGCATGTTTATCGGAATGGCGACGGTCAAACTCAATATCGCGATGAACGAAATCGACGAAGTAAGCAGGCTCAGGTGAAGCGCATATAGGATAAGGAACACCATCAACGCGAGGAAGAAGAACACGAGAAAGAACATGTTAAAGGAAAGCGCTATGCCAGTTCCTTCGTAGTAGAGCTTGAGCTCGGCAAACCAATTCTTGAGAGTCTCGAAAACCGCCAAAACAGCTCACCTGAAAAAATCTTTTTTTAAAGTTTTTTTTTGTTTTTTCCCGTTTCGCTTTTTTTTTCCTTTTTCGCTTTTTTTCGCTTTTTTCCGTCACCATGCCGCCGGCTCGATTTGTTTCGTCACGTAAAGCACCGCGATCATCGCGGCGGTTATTCCTCCGAACGCGAGATAGATGAAGTACGAAGGCAGCCCGCTGGAAAACAGCGGAATCTGGAGAATCGCCGAAAGAACTGTAGCAGAAACAGGCGCTACGACGGTGACCATTATGAAGATGACGTTGATGAAATTGAGTTTTTCCGTGAAGTCGCGGATGCTCATCTGGGTTTCGAACGAAACGTCTTGAGCGATCTCGTTAATGATTTGCGAGAGATTTCCGCCAGTCTTGAAGGAACGAATGATCTGCAAAAGCGCCTTGCGCAACGGCAACGATTTCGTGCGGTTGTACAAGCGAGTCAGCGCGTCGTCGGTGCTCAAGCCCTGCTGCAAATCGCTCGTCAGCCTCTTGAACTCCTGGCTGAGGATACCGTAATCGGCGTTCGCGACTGACTCGAGCGCGCGGTGGAAGCTGACTCCCGCGCGCACCTGCGTCGCTATCTGCATGAGCGCGAAAGGCAGAACGCGGTCTATCGCCTTCGCCCGCGAGTTGGCGCGCAACGAGAGATAAATGAACGGCACGACGGAGAAAAACACGATTGAAAAAATCGCCGCGAGAACCGCGATTGCCGCGAGGAACGCGTCGGCGAACAATACGGACAATGCGAGCATTAGAACGAAGACGAACAGCGACGCGCACACCACGAGCAAGCTCGATAGCACGAGGAACGTTTCTATGCTCATGGAATATCCCGCGCATTCCAGCATGCTTGCGAGGTTAGCCGCGAAAGGCGTCTGCGAAAGGAACGAAGCAACGCCCGAGAAAAACGAACGCGACGAAGAGTAAACGCTTTTCAGCGTGCCGCTTAATTCCACCATGGGCTTCGAAAAATCGAGTTTGCGCGGCGCATCGCCGAGCAGCTTGCGTTTTTTAGGCACGAACAACGCGGAATCCGCAGCGCTGGTTTTTTCGCGCGCCTGCAGCCGCCGCGTGACTTTCTCCAAATCAATCGCGCCGACCTGCTTGTCGCCGGGAGTTTCGCGGGACTCGAGCAGGTCCTTCATTTTCTTGAGTTTTTCGGTTCCGCCAGTTGAAGCCAAAAAAACACCTTCCTAAAAACTTAGAATCGCGACCCGTAAATTTTATTCCGCGCGTTTTATTCCGCGCATTTTTCCGTTACACTGTTAGTGCTTTTATCTAGCGCTTTTTCCGATTCACGCGCTTTTCAGCATCTTCTGGTTCATATAGTTCTGGGTTACCGCGCACGCCTCGTCTATAGAACGCATTCCCTTGGAAACGAGTTCCTGAAGCACTTTCTTGCGCTCCTGGATTTCCGCTTCGATGTCTTGCTCAGTCAATCCGCTGAACCGGCTGAGGAGTTGGAAGTAAACGCTTCGCGCGTTCATTCTGTAAATCTCATCCTTAGCCGCGTCCCAAGACCACAAAATCTGCATTTTCGGCCCATCGGCGTCGACGGTAGTCAATTCCGCTACTTCCGTCACTCGACGCAGTGTTCCCTTCCGCAAATCGTGAACTCGGTTCTGCATTATGATGAAATTCAGCGGCGTGAGCATCACGTTCGGCACGCTGATGGGCGGGTTCGTCAAGCGGATGAGCGTCTCGTGAGCCGAGTTCGCGTGAACCGTGCCTATGCTTCCGCGGTGTCCGACGTTCATCGCGCTGAACATAGTGTACCCTTCCTCGCCGCGAATCTCGCCAACGATTATTCTGTCGGGGCGCATGCGAAGCGCGTTTTTTAGCAGGGCGTTCATGCTTATCTCGCCCGTTCCCTCGATTCCGGACGGGCGCGTTTCGCAGCGGACTAAGTGCGCTAGCGGGAGCGCGAGCTCGGCAGTATCTTCAATCGTTATGACGCGCTCGGAATTCGGGATGAACGAGCACAAGACGTTGAGCGTAGTCGTCTTTCCGCTTGCAGTGCCTCCGCTCACGAGAATGTTCGCGGGAAGCGCGCCTCCGCCATCAACCGCCAACCAAAGGAAGGCGGCGAGCTCCACGTTAATCGTTCCGAACTTGATTAAATCAACTACGCTGAACGGGTCGCGGCGGAATTTGCGCAGCGTAATCGTCGGACCGTCGATTGTAGCGGGCGGCAGGCTCGCGTTAACGCGCGTGCCGTCTTTCAGGCGCGCGTCGAGAAGAGGCATTTGCGTGTCAACTCGCCGCCCCACAGCGCGGGCCATTCTGTCAATCAAATCGAGGACGTCCTTCTCCTCGTAAAAAATTATGTTGGTGCGCATCATGTCGTACTTGCGGTGGAAGATGTAAACGGGCTTGTTCTGCCCTATCACCATGATTTCCTCGAGCAAGTCGTCGTGCATCAACTGGTCTATCAGTCCGTAGCCCACCATCTCGCGCACTACCGCGTTCGCGTAAAAATTCTTGAGCGAAGGCGGAACGCGCAGCTCCGGCGTCGAATCGATTATTTCAAGCATGCGCCGCAGGTACTGCCTTCTTATTTCCTCGGGCGAATAGTCGGATGAAAATTCTGCGGGAATGATGCGAATCGCTATGTCCATCAAGTCGGTTATCAGCTTTTTTTCCTCGCCTTTGTAGTGCGGTGAAGGCACTTCGTAAAGCAGGAGGGGTTCGCCCGCGATTTTCCAAATGCGCACCTCGCCGTAGGATTCGACTAGCATTTTCTTTTGCGCGTCCTTCGACGCCGCCGGAGCGCACGCGAGCGTGGATTTAGGCGTTACGCCTTTTTTTTCCTTGGATTCGCGCAGCAACTCTTCGAGGTAGGGCATGAAGGGGAATACTCGGCCGGCATTAATAAAACAAGCGCCGGACTAGGAAA
Organism: uncultured Microcaldota archaeon; assembly: GCA_903893865.1. Classification (GTDB taxonomy): domain Archaea; phylum Micrarchaeota; class Micrarchaeia; order Norongarragalinales; family Norongarragalinaceae; genus CAITNU01. The sequence goes on along the minus strand of CAITNU010000071.1, from coordinate 5,463 downwards.
AAATAACGAAAACGAATCGAGCGTAAGAACGAATTGCTATTCAGTCACGTCGGTATCTATGCCGACGCGCAGAGTGCCGCAAGGAACTGGAATCCTAATCGTGCCTACGAGTTTGCCTGCCGCGTTTTCTGGAGCAACCAAAGCAATCCACCACGTAACGCTTTCACCCGCGGGTATGTGCGGTTCGAAGTAGGTCCAGGAATAACTGTTCGCATAGTGCCCGTCGATTGTTATGCTGTTCTGCGCGATGTCGACTGGTTTGCTTCCGTCGTTCGACACCGTAATATCTTTCGGGTCAAGTGGGACGCTACCCGTAATTTTTTGCGGAGAAACGGTTATTTTTGGCGCTTCTTCGAGAACGAAATCGAAATCGGCGCCCGAACGCGTTCCCTTCACGCGCACTTTTCCCTTAAGTTCGTCACCGACCTTGCCTTTCGAAGTCGTGAATGAACCTTCCACAAAAGTGCTGCTCCCAGGAGGAACGACCGCCGGCGCGGGCGCAACAAACGCGTCCTTCAACCCGCCGTCGGCAACCAGCTGAACTTGTTCTTCGTTCGCTCCCGCGTTCCTGAGTTCGAACAAAATTTTCTTTTCGCACGACATTTTCTCATACGACAAAAACAAGGACGACGGATTTTCCTGCGGAAGCACGGAAACCGAAGTCGAACGCTCGACTGAAACCGTTTCTGCAGCCTCGCCGCCAGATGCGAGCGAAACGCTTTTCGTCGCGGCGCCGTAGCCCACGCCGGGGTCTATCGCAGCCGAATAATCGCCTGGAGGAACGTCTTTGAACGCGGCGACGCCCGCGTCGTCCGAATACGCGGTAGGTAGCGTATTCCCGTTCGCGTCAGTGAGCGTTACTTCAGCGCCAGGCAACGCGTCGCCGTCGAGCGCTTTCACGGTGAGCGTAATCGAACCGTTTTTCGGGTAGAAAAAAAAGTAGCCGAGCGCGAGCGCTAGAACGAGGATGACGACGATTATCTTCGTCAAGCCTATTTGCTCTATTGCTTCTTGAATTGAATCGAACGCGGACACTGCAACAACTCACTACTCCGGAAAAGAGTAACGCGCCGCGCTTAAAAAAGCGTTTCCAAAAACGGTCTGAAGCCTTTTTTCACACTCTTAGTCTTAGCCAAAGCCAAAATCAAAAAAATACAAAGAATTAAAAACAATCACCAGCCCTTCTTGTAGTTGAGGTGACGTAGAATGGGCGCAGGCATAGTGCAAATACTTAGGATGGGTGTTGACGCATACGGACCAACGCGATTAAAATATGCAATTGACGAGAGGGGAATAGTTGGGAAACATGGACGAATAATTTATCATGATGTTATCGGTTCGCACCCTACGGCTAGCAAAACGGAAAAAAGAGTGCCTTGGATTCACGTACTAATAAACGGCTCCGAAAATCACTGTTTACCTGAGAAAACCATACAAGCACTCAACGCATACGTGGATTTAGCGAAAACACAAGGAAAAATCACTCCGAGAATTACTACCACAAGAGAAGGAACGGATTTGTGGACAATTAAAATTGAAGCAACAAGGGAAGGAGAGACACTTCACGGTTTGAAAAACGGGGTTGTTAACAACGAGATGCTAGTTGAAGCAATAAAATCACTTAGAAGCACTAGAAAAAGCTAGCGTTGGCTAAGCCGCTACGACGTTGTTAACGAGCCAAGCCGCATCGAACTCCCGCAAATCAGCGTACTCCTGTCCCACGCCCACGAACAAAATAGGTAGCTTCGCCTCGAAAGCAGCGCTGAACGCGCTCCCGCCCTTCGCGTCGCAATCGAGCTTCGTTAGCACGAGCGCGTCGACTCCTGCTGTCTCCTTGAATTTTTTTAGCTGCTCGACGAGCGCGTGCCCCGCGACAGCTTCGCCGACGAAAACGCGCAAATCCGGTTTCAGCACGCGCGACATTTTCTCCATTTCACGCACGAGATTAACGTTCGTCTCCTGTCGTCCCGCCGTATCGACGAGCACGACGTCTATGCGCTTCGCGCGCGCGTGCGCAACTGCGTCGAACGCCACCGCGGTCGGATCCGCACCGTACTTGTGTTTAATGACGCTTACGCCGAGTTTGCTTCCGTGGTGCTCCAATTGTTCGATTGCCGCGGCTCGGAAAGAGTCGCCTGCAGCGAGCACACTCGAATACCCGCGTTCGCCGAGCCAGCGCGCGATTTTCGCGATAGTCGTCGTTTTACCCATTCCGTTGGGACCCAAAAACAATACGACAAGCGGCTCGCCGCTCGCCTTTTTTTTCTTGAGAATCTCTTCAAAACCGCTTTTCGGAATCGGAAACAAGTCGAGGAGCGCGGAGCGCACTTCCTCCCGAACGGTTTCACCGAGCGACGCTTTAGCGACGCGCTTGCCCACGAGCCGGCGTCGCAAATCCCCAATCAAAAACTGGGTAGTATCGTAGGAAACGTCGCTTTCCAGCAGCGCGATTTCTAATTCGCCGAGCATTGGCGCGACTTCGGCGTCCCCGATTTCTACTTCGCTCGCGAAAACGCTGCGGATGCGCTTGAACAGCCCGAGTTTGGGCGCAAGCGCACGCTCGCGCTTCTCGCTTTTTTCTTCGCTCGCAGCATCGACTTCGAAGTAAGGTTTTGGCGAAGACGCTGGCGCGGCTGTTGCTCGCGTTTCTTCCTCCGGTGCGCGCTTCGGCGCTTCTTCCTTCGGCGCGCTCTTCGGCGTTTCCTTCGGCTTTTCAGGTAAATGCGATGGCTCGGCCGTGTGCTTTGGTTTGTGCTCATACTCGTGCGCTGGCTTGAATTCGGTTTTCGGCTTTGGTTCCTCGGGCGCGGGTTTAGGTTTTTCTTTTTCTATTGCGGCTGCTGCTTCAGCGTAAATCTCGTCTTCAACGCTGCGGCTTGGCGCCGCGTGCGTCTGGGGCTTCGCGTCAGCTGGTTTTTCTTTATCTTCACTTGGCTTTGCTTCTTGCGGCTTTGATTCAGCTGGCTTCGCTTCCTCTCGCTTGACGATTCCGTCGACGAAAGCCCTCAACTTGTTTTTAAGAAGCCCGAACACGAAACCAACACCCAAATCCATAAATCGAAAAAAATTATTAATTTATTGCCGTCCGCTTTCAGCGAGCGCGGCGAGCTCGTCCATGCGCCGCAGCGCCTGATTTAAGCCGGATTGCGCGTCCCCAAGCGCTTTCTCTATTGCGCGCGCCCGCTCCGCGAGAACCGATTTCGCCTCGCCAGGGCTTTTCTCGACCGCCGTACGCGAGCCGACTTCGATTACGACGCTTTCTGCCGCGGGCTTTGTTTTCGCGTAAACGCCCGCGCCGAGCGGCGAAAGCCACGCTTCGCTCGCCGCTGCTGCGGTTGCCGCACTTTTTGTTTTACTTAACGCGTCGAGGCTCGCTTGCGCAGCTTGATTTTCCGAAAGCAGCGCGGCGAGTTGTTGCACTTGCCGCTCGAGTTCTTCGGCCTGCTGTCGCAAGTAAGCTGCTTCAAGCATCAAGCGGTCGCGTTCGTTAGCCATGAATATTCGCCTCCCCGTGTTTTTCTCGTTTAGTTTTTTTCTCGTTTTCCGATTATAAAACCCGATTCATTATTTTTCAAGTCATTATTTTATCGTCAATCTCTGTTTAGCGCTTCGAAAATGCGTTGGACTTCGAATCCCGTCGTCGTCTCTCCGACTAGCGCGCCGCGGTCGTTCGCCACGACGCCTAGCGTGTTGCACACGCTCCCGAAATTGCTTGTTCCGCCCAACGCTTTTACTCCGAAGATTTTCTGCAGGAACTTGAGTTCGATTTCGCTCGCCTCGTTGTAAGCGAGAACGCCGTTGTTAGTCGCAACGCAAACCGCGCCGACTATCGGGCTCCCCGCGAGCGCCTGCTGGAAAATTTCGACGTTCAAGCAATCGCCTATGCGACGCGCTTCTTCCCTGCTTACACGCGGGCTAACTAGCGCAGTTCTGTCGTTGCAGACGATTAAGTTGCCCGGCGCGAAAGGCTCGCGCAGCAAAAGCGCGTTCAAGCCGTCCTTCTTCAGCGCGGCAACCGCGCTCCGCTCGGAATAGCAAGGAAGAATAACGCCGCTCGAATTCATAGCCGAAAGCAAGCCGACGAGCGGCGATTGGTCGATTAATAGGTGCACGATGCGCGTGCCCAGCGTTTCCCGTATCTGCTCCGCGTTTTTTTTCGGTATTCCGTGCGGCGCTAACGTTATTTCGTTGTTCGTCTTTAGAAACAAGCCGATGAAGGAATTCTTGTGGATGCTCGCTTTCGTAATCTTCAATTCCAAAACGCATTACCCGCCGCATTAACCGCTTACCGCTTGAAACTCACAACCGCTTTCGATTTTTACGCCGCCAGGGTTTTTTACTTCGCGGGTTCGGCGAGCGCGATTCCGTCCTTGTCCTTGCTCGCGTTAACGCGCACTTTCTTGGCCGGCTTGCGGTCGCCTTTCCTGCGCACCAGCGAATTCAATTCGGGAGCGATGCGCACGTTTTTCAAAGAAACTTTCATGTGCTTGGCGATGAACGCCTTGAGCAGGCTGGTCGCGACGCGCGCGCGGTGGCTGCGCGGCTTGAAGTACGCTTTTTCAAGGGGAACCACGAAAACTCGTTGGAGCACGATTTCGCGCTTCTTTTCTTTCTCCTTTTTTTCGTCTTTCTCCTTCTTTTTATCTTCCTTCTTAGCTTCCTTTTTCTCTTCCTTCTTCGAAACCGCGGGAAGCGCGGCTATCGCCTTCGCAGCTTTTTCTTTTTCCGTTTCCTCTTTTTTCTCGCCCGCGCCCGCCGTCTCCGTTTTCTGCGGTTTTTCTTCGATGAGTTTTTCCTCCCTCTTTTTTTCTTCGGGGGATTTGAACAACTTGTCTTCCTCAGTCAAAACCAATCACCATATTCGCTTAATCAAAACGCCAAAAAAACTACTTGATTTTCACGCCTAGCTTGCGCTGGCGCCAGTTGCGCGTGCGCGTGTTTCGCACGAGGCGGCGAGCTGTGCGCGCGATGACGAAAATCGGGATGCGGCGGTTCTGCTTCGCTTTTTTCCCGAGAAAACGCTTGCGTTCGAAACTCTTGTTCTTCGACATCCAAAACCACTCTCTTTTTCAGTTCGTTTTTATTCCGTTTTTGCTTTCTCTCGCGATTTTTACTTGCTTAAGCGCACGATTTTCGTTTCCCTTCGTTGTTTCGCGATGAGCCGCGAAACGAATTCCTTCAACTGCGCCTCGCTCACGCGCGATTTCAGCTGCCCGTTTTGCGCCAAATACAAAAACAATTGCGCGAGTTGCGAGTAAAGCTCTGCGTTCGCGGCGCGAATGTTCGCTAAACGTTCGTATGCGGCCGGCTCGAGAATCTGCTTCAAAACCGAGCGCGCCTGCAACTCCGCGGCGCGGGCTCTGCGCAATTCCTCGAGCTGCGCCGAACGCGCGTTTTCCGCCTGCGAGTCACGCGAATCCTGCGAATCGTTTTCCTCCATGAGCGCTCACGCGCCGAACAATT
>CAITNU010000070.1 GCA_903893865.1 uncultured Microcaldota archaeon | reverse complement strand
GTAGGCGACAGTTTTTCTTCCACGCCTTTCTTTAGCGCGCGCAAAGCGAGCCTGACGCCGTCCTGCAGCGACAATCCGTCGCGGTACTCTTTCTCGAAAAACTCTTCGACCGTCTTCTTGCCCGAGCCTATCGCGCTCGCCTTGTACTCGAACAAAGCGCCGCTCGGATCCGTCTCGAACAAGTGCGGGGCGGAGTCGACGCCTGCGATTAGAAGCGATACTCCGTAAGGACGCACGCCAGCGTATTGCGTAAAAACCTGAATGTGGTCGCCGACTTCCTTCGCTAGCGACTCTACGCTTATCGCCTCGTCGTACGTCAAACGGTGCTTCTGCGATTCGAGGCGCGCGAAATCAGTGAGCTTGCGCGCGTCTGCGACGAGTCCCGAGCTCGAAGCGGCGATGTGCGAGTCGATTTGGTAAATCTTTTCGTGCGACTCACCCACGACGAGGTTGCTCGTAACGCGCTTGTGAGCCACGAGGACAGCGCCGTCCTTGCAGACGAGTCCCACGCTCGTGCTTCCCGTTTTAACTGCTTCCCGCGCGTACTCTACTTGGAAGAGCCTGCCGTCGGGCGAAAAAACGGTTATCGCTCGGTCGTAAGCCGCTTGACTCGGAGGATACAAACAAACCACCCCTAAACTCTAAAAACGAATTCGCATTCGCAACATTCGTAAGTAACGCCAAAACCTGAAAAGCCGAATTAGCGTTCCGGTACTCGAATTCGCGAGCCAGCCCGGAAACGAAAAAACGCTTTTTCCTTTCTCTTGCCGCAATTATTTTCAAAAAAAGCCTTTTTATTACTTTGTTTTCGCCGCCTTTCCGCTAGTTGCGGGCGCAAGCTTGCCTATGGCGCCGCTCATTTTCTCTAGCCGAATCGCCACGTCGCGCCCCTGCCAAAAGCGCTTAAGCGCGATTGCCGCGATAGTTTCCTCCAAAGCCGAGAGAGAACACCGAGCTATGCCGGCTTGGTTTTTCTCGTCGAATTCTTTCCACCGCAAGCGCGAGCGCGACGCACCGGCCTCGCCGAGAAACTCGATGACCGCCGAGTAAAGCAGGTGTTTCGCGTCCCTCGCGCTAACCGGCTGCGGCGACTCGATGCGCAACGACAAGTAACGTCCTTTCTCCCGAATCATTTTTCAACGCCTCGAAAACCATTTCCCGAAAGCAGCTAGCGCCTTCGCCCTGTGAGAAATCCGCGCTTTCTGCGCCACGCTCATTTCCGCGAATGTTTTCTTGAAACCGCGCGGAACGAAAACTTCGTCGTAAGGCAAGCGCGCGTGATGCGCCCGACCTTTTCTTTTCTTCGTTATTGCGCCGTAACAGCGGCCAACAAATATTTTGGGTTTTGCGTTGGGAGCGGCGAAAGCGACGAACGACTGAAAGAACGCAGTGCGCTTGATGTCGCGCCCGTGCAATAGGCGCAGCACGCCTTCGAGTCCGACGCCCGTAACGAAAGGTCGCGCGTAAGCGCCAGGAAAATTCTTGTACTCCTCGAAAAAAATGCCGGTATCCTCGACGATGAGGGGCGCGCGCACCGCGCGCAGCGCCTGCCTCGCCTTCGCGAGAACGATTGCGCGCACGTCGCTCGTCTGCGGTTCCTCGAGATGCAGCGCCCGTCCAGCCACGTTGATTCCGAAACGTGTAAGGATTCCGCGGGCTTCGCGCAGCTTGCCGCCGTTCGTCGTCACGAAAACGATTTTCTTTACCTTGTTTTTCTTCACTTTCAACCACTCAGCCGCCGAGCCTGTCGGAGCGGCTCCCGATTTTCTTGAACTTCACTGCTTCGCTTAGATATTTCTCGAGCGCGCCGGGTTTGTAGTCCTTGAAAGCGAAAAACCCGTCCACGTTGCGGCGCAATTCTTCTACGTAAGAGTAATACTCTTTCTGTGAGAATTCGCGCAAGCCTAGTTCGTCAAGCACGACGCTGATTTGCTTTCGCGAAGCGGGAATTTCTTTATCGTCAAGCGCGAGCTTTCGCGCCTCGAAGAATTTCGAGTGCCCCGGCACGGAAACAAGAAGGAAATCCACGCCTTTGAAAGCGAACGCTTGAATGCGGCGCTCGCACAGATAGCCTTTCTCGTAGCCAATAAGCGTCAAAAAGTGAACTAGTTCATCCATCTGCTTCGACTGAAGCTTCAACGCGATTTCTCGGCGCGCAGTAACAGGCGCTGCCGCGCTTTTAGCGTTTTTTTCGCGGCAAACCGAAATAACGAGTTCAGGCTCGCCGTTCGTGACGCGCACGCGCAAATCGAATTCCTGCGACGAATCGCGGCAAGAGTCGCAATCGATTAGGAAGCGGTCGAAGTCTCCGAGGAAAACGCCGCGCGAAGCGAGTTGCTTCGACAACGCGGAAAAATCCGCGTCGCTCAACGGGCCCCGCACTTCGACGAGAAACTCTTTCCTAAAACCCTTCTTTACCAACGCAACGCACCTCTCCACTTCGTTCAAACCAAACCGATTCCCGAGAGCGCTCGAGCGGACTGCTCGAAACTCAAGCCAAACATTTCGCCTATTGCGACGCACTCACGCGGACTTTTGACGTCGTAGCCGCTTTCCGCCCTAGAGACGAGCGCGAAAGGCGCGCGCAACTTCACGCACTTCTTGACGAACACTCTAGTTTCAGCCATCAGTTTCGCGCGCCGCATTTCGTTTTCTCGAATAAAATTAATCAACGGTATTTCGAAGGCGCTCGCTTCGCCGGCCGCAGCAGCATCGGCTACTGCACGAATCAGTCCCTCGTCAAAACCGAACGAGCGCACGAGCAACGGGTTCACGAGCACGCCTCGGCGCGCGGCGCTGCGCAAGAGTTCTCCGTCAGCGCTTTCAACCGCGCATAAACCTGCGCTTTCGTTTGCCGCGCTTCGCTTCGCTTCCTTGATTTTCTGCAAGTCGCTCTGCTTGAAAAGCGCGATCGAAGGCGGTGCAAAAGCTTTCTTGAAGCCGAGCTCGAGCGCGCGCTCGCGCAATGCGGGATTCGCGATATGCAGATCTACGAAAGAAGTCATCGCAACAATAAACGCGTTGAAATTAAAAAGAGTAGGCGGGAATGGGCCGTAGCCCGCTTTCTGTTGTCCACGGCATTGGACTGAGCGGACGCCAAGCGTCCTTGCACCAAACGAGGCGCGTTTCACTTTCCTCGCGGAAACGTCGCGCTCGCGCGCTCATACTGCTCCGCGGGAAATTATCGTTTCTGTTCCCCGTTCCAGCCTTAAACTGGGATGCTTGCGCATCTAAACAATCAGGTGAGCGGAACTTCCTCAGCAGCCGCGCTGTGACGCGCCAGCCACCGACAGCCGTGCACCCACCCGCCTACCCTACGTTTGTGCCCAAGCAAGTATTTAAATTGCTTTTCCGACGAAAGAATACGCGCTCGAACGCTATGCAGCGCGAGGGCTGGTAGATCAGCAGCAGATCGCACGCTTCGCAAGCGTGAGGCCGCGGGTGCGACTCCCGCCCAGTCCATTCCCAACAACTAGTTTTAATTCGAGTCGAGAGTTAATCAGTCGTGAACCAAATGAAGAAAACGCAGCAAATAAAAACGAAGAACGTGCCGCGCAACAAGTTCAGAAACAATTTGTTCGTAGCGCTGAACGTAGTTCTCGCGCTCGCCGTCGTTTGGTTTTTCCTCACGCAGTTCGACTACGCCGCAATAGGAAAAACGCTGGCGAAAGCGAATCCCTGGTGGATTTTGCCTGCGGCAGCGTGCTATTGGGCGATGAACTGGATTAGCGCCATACGCTTGAAGCGATTTCTAAAGGCGAAAGCGGCCACGCTCGAAATATTTTTCATTCACATGCAAGCGCTCTTGCTCAGCGACGCCACTCCCGGCAGGGCGGGTTACGCGTACCTAGTCGTCGGCCTGCGAAAGCACGGCGCGGCGCCAGCGAACGCGCGCGTCTTGGGCGTGCTGCTTGCGAGCGACTTCTTCATGCGCGCGCTCCTAATCATCGCGAGCATCGCGTTGTTCGCTCGCTCGTTCCTGTGGGCAGGCGTATTCCTCGCTGTTGCGAGCGCGATTGCGTTGCTCCTCTTCTGGAAGCGCGTGCGCCTCGTAGAAAAAGCGCTAGCGAAAATTCCTCGCTTCGGCGGCCGGCTCGCGGCGTTTTACGAAACTGTTTTTGTAAAGCACCTCGAGCTCAGCGAATTATGCCTCTCGCTCGCAGCGTCCTTCGTCGGCAGCGTCTTGCGCGGCGCGGCGTGGCTCTTCCTGTTTTACGCGCTCGGATTCAGCGGCGCGGCCGCGGCTGCGTCCGGCGCGACGCTCGCGGCTTTCGTCGTCTTGTGCGCGTTGCTGACGTCGCTCTCGTTCGTGCCGTTGTCAATCGCGGGAATCGGCTTGCAAGAGGCGACGGGCGCGGTTTTATTCGCTTCGCTGCTCGGCATCGCGCCTGCTGCGGCTGCTGCGCTCATGGTTTTGGTTCGCGGGCTAGAGTTCGGCAGCGACCTGCTGTTCGGCAGCCGCGAATTCGTGAAAACCAGTCGGCGCGGTTGAACATCGCTTCGGCGATTTTATTCGAAGCCTTCGATGTTCGCAGCGAGCTCCATTAGCTCGCCCGCCTTGTCGGCAAACTCGTAAACCAGCAGCTGCGTGTCGCGGGCGACCCGCGCTTCCTCCTCGAACATTCCTTTTTGCTGGGGCAGACAGTTCACGGCGACTATGAGCTCGCGTCGCTCGCGGCGCACTGCCCCGAAATCAATTTTCTCTTTGCGGATGAAAGCAGTAAAGCAACGCTCGTAAAGCCCTGCAGCTCGCTCGATCGAGTCAACCAGCGTCTTGTCTTGAGCGAAGGGAGCGTTCAAATCTTCGCACGCGCGAACCAACCGCGTAACCGAATCGAGGATTCCGCAAATGTTTTTCGCGGCTAGCGCGAACGAAAGAAGTTCGCCGAACGAAAGCCTTGCTTCAGCCAAATCGCGGGACCCGCGCGCCGCGCCGTAAATCAGGCGCATGACGAGAAAGTAAAGTTTGAAAGCTGATTTCGCGAGAATCTTGACTTGCGTTGAATCGAATTTCGGCGAACGCAGTTCTTGAACGATTATTTTGGAAATGCTTTGAACCACGAACCGCAGGCGCTTGAACAATTGCGGGAGAGAAGCGTGCTCGCGAGTGAAGACGTAGAAAGTCGTCGCTTCCTTCGACTGCTCCAAAACCTGCACGCCCAAAAGATGCGAATCTACCGCCTCAAGCAACGCCTGCATCTCGCTTTGCGGAGCCTTATTGATTACGCGAATCGAATCGAAACCCTGGATATAACGGGAAAAAAACTCTATCATGGCACCCGGGGCGTCGACCAGCGTTACTTCCGCGACTCTCCCGCGCCGCTTCTTCTCGCTGGGCGTCACCAGCAAGCTTAGCCCCTGCTTGTAAACGAATACATCGTCGCCCTTGCGAATGCCCGTGAGCCTAACCCAGTCTGCGGGAAGCGACACTACAAGCGACGCCGCCCCGAGCTTTCCAACCCGCCGCTTTTCCAACATTCCCGCAACCCCCAGCGCACGCAGCGCGCCCAGCGCTCCCCCGTTTTCCATCAATTTAGTATTAACTAGTATATATTAGTATTGCTAAAACTTGATTGCTGGCTCGGTTTAATACTTAGGGGCGAAAAACAGGTAAAAAAACTAGACGCGTTGGAAATCGAAAAAGGAGAGAAGAAAATGAGTGAATCGGCTGTCGACTGGAGGGCGGTAGGAATGGCTTACTCCGGCGAAGAGGCGTTGAAGCTCGAGGCGCGCGAAATAGCCGCAGCAGGAGCTTTCGCCACGGCCGTTTTGTTGTTCGCCGTAGGGCAAGTTCCTTTGGCTGCAGGAGCCGCGGTCGTGGGCGTTGCAGCGATTCTTGTGCAAGGCCAGAGAGGCGGTTCCGAGCGCGATGTCGAGCTCGACAAGAGCGAGGAAATCGACGAGGCGCTTGCGCCGCACTATTCCGGCTGAAGAAACGCGCAAGCAGCGTCGGCCGCGCAAGCTGAAAGCGTTTATTAATCACTTGCAGCTAAACTGTAATCCTTCGAATTACTGAGAGGGATTTTGTTTGGGTGCGAGACCGCGCAAGTGGAAAAAAAAGGGGCACATGCGCTGGAAATGGATTAAGAAGAAACGCAAGAGAATGAAGCGCAAGCAGAGGCGCCGCATCGGCGAACTGTAAGGCGCGCGCTTTGCTCGGCTTAACTCCAAACTGTTTTTAACGATTGCAAGCGTAGCTTCAAGCATGCGAGCAACAAGCGCGCGATTGCGGACAACACACGCACGGATAATCGACGCGCGCAAAAACAAGGCGTTGGCGGAAAAGGAAATCGCGCGCTGCATCCGCAGCGGTGCCGTAATCGTTTACCCTACGGACACGGTTTACGGCGTAGGCTGCGACGCGCGCTGCGCGGCCGCGGTGCGGCGAATCCGCGTCCTCAAAGGCCGCGGTTTCGCGAAACCGTTTTCGGTGATCGCGCCCTCGCGTCAATGGATTCGCGCTAATTGTTTTCTTTCGAGAGAAGCGGCGCAAGCCGTCAACCGCTTGCTGCCCGGGCGTTACACGCTCGTGCTGCGGCTCAAAAACAAGGGTTGCGTCGCTCGCGCAACGAACGCTGGTCGCGCGACGCTCGGCGTGCGGTTGCCGCACCACTGGATTGCAGGTGTAGTGCGCAAAGCAGGCGTTCCGCTGGTTACGACGAGCGTTAACAAGAGCGGCGAGCCTCCGGCGCGAACGCTGCGCGAGTTGAAGGAATTCGGGGCGGATTTAATCGTTTTCGAGGGTGCGAAACGCGGCAGGCCGTCGACTATAGTTGATTTCAGCGGCAAAAAAACGATTTTCAAAGCGCGTTGAATTTTTGTTTTTTGCTTATTTTTTTATTTTTATTTCTTCCACGAAATCGCTTGAACGGGGCAAACGTCTATCGCGCGTTGCGCGCACTCGTCGCCTTCGCCCGCAGCGAACACTTCGCTTTTTCCGTCGTCGCCTAATCGAAAGATTTTAGGGCACAAGGAAGCGCACGCGCCGCAGCCGATGCACACGCTTTTATCAACAACCGGAGTTTTCGCCATTTCAACATCACCCAAAAAAGTATCTAAAGTGTAACACGAAGGACGAAGCGGTTTAAATAAGTTCTGGAAAAAAACCCGTAAAAAAATTGTAAAGAACACGTAAAGCCCGAAGAAAACAATAAATATAGCCGCCGCACTAGTTTAGTTTAGCTTTTAGCAACGAAAGTTAAGGTAAGGTGAAAACAAATGCCGAAAATACCGATTCGGAAACCCGACGAAATAAAGCCTTTGAAAATCCCTGAAATAAATGAAAACCCATTAAAAGAAATACCGCCTGAGACTAGAACAAAGCCATTACCAGAAATAGGAAAACCTCTTGAAGAAGGCCAAAGGACTAAAGACCAGCGGACTAAAGACCAAATATCTAAAATGAGAAAACACTGATAAGCGCGGGCCAACAAAAAATAATGGGATCGCTAAGACCGCGCAGTTTCTTTAGGCTTAATTAACTTTTTCGCAAGGCTGATTCTACTCAAATATACGCGATAAACTCATCGCCAAAACGCTTGCACGTCGTCCGTCCGCTCGTACGGGCGAATGGTTAAAGCGGAATAATCGCGCGAGGCGGCTTTCTTCTGCAGCACGCCTTGCCAAGCAATCATCGCGGCGTTGTCCACGAGCAACGCGTTTTCCGGAACGAACAACCGCGCGCCCCGCTCTTCGCACATGATTCGCGCTTTCTCCTGCAAAATCTTCGAGCACGCGACTCCCCCGCCGAGAAGCAGCTCGTCCTTCGCACAGTGCGCAAGCGCGCGTTCGGAAACTTCCACGAGCATCGCGAACACGACTTCCTGCAGCGAGTACGCCAGCGCGGCTTTCGAATATTTTTTTGAATCCGCTAATTGTTTCGCTTTCGTAAGAATGCCGGAAAAAGTCAAATCCATTCCCTTAACGGTGTAAGGCAAAGGCACGAAATCTTCTGGCGTGGCTTGATAGTAAAGTTCTTGCAGTTTGGGGCCGCCTGGAAAACCTAGATCCAAGTGGCGAGCGAACTTGTCTAGGAGATTGCCTATGCCGACGTCCAGCGTTTCCCCGAAGACGCGGTAACGCCTGCCTTCGAAAGCGATTATTTGCGTGTTCGCGCCGCTCGCATAAAGAAGAACCGGATCACGCGCCCTTGTTACTAACCGGCCTATCTCAAGATGCGCGCAACAGTGGTTGACGCCGACAACTGGAATTTTTTTCTTTCCCCCGATTTCTCGCACAGCATCGAGTCCGACTTGAAGGCAATTTCCTATGCCGGGGCCTTGCGAAAACGAAACCAACTCGATTTCCTTCCAACTCGCGTCCGCCTTTTCGAGCGCGCGCTCGATAACGGCGTCCTTGTTCGCGCTCAAAAAGCGCGCTACTTCGCGCGGAATGATGCCCGCGCCCTCGCTCACGAAACTGACTTTCTCGTTCGACAAAACCGTGCCGCTGCTCGAAACGACGCTCGCGCCGAAAGTATTTCCGCTTCGTATAATTCAAAGTGCGGTGCTTTCGATGCCGAGGCAAAGAAATTCGTGCTTCATGCAAAGAATTTAAGCCGAGCGTTAATTAAATGATTTCATGCCGAAGCAAAAACGAGTCGTGATAGGCGGCGGAGCCGAAGCCATTATTTACCGTGAAGGAAGCGGCGCGAACGCTCGCGCAATCAAACACAGGCCGCGCAAAAGCTACCGGCACCCGCAAATCGATAAAGAGTTTCGCGAGTCGCGTACGCGCCGCGAGGCGCGAGTCCTCGAAAAAGCCAAGCGCATTGGATTGTGCGTGCCGAAAGTGTTGAGCGTAAAGGAAAGCGAAGGCGTGCTCGAAATCGAGCACGTGGCTGGCCGCAAGGCGCGCGATGTTCTTGAAGACGCGAAGGTTTCGATGAAGCGCAAACTCGAAGTGTGCCGCGAGATAGGAACAGGCGTGGCTTTGCTTCACTCGCACGGAATCGTGCACGGCGACTTAACGACAAGCAATTTCATCGTCGGAAAAAAAGGCGTTTGCTTCATTGATTTCGGCTTGTCTTTTCACTCGGACAGGCTCGAAGACAAAGCAGTTGATTTGCACTTGCTCAAGCGCGCAATCGAAAGCAAACACTGGAAGCGAAGCGACGCTTTTTTCAGCGCAGCGGTCGAAGGCTACAAGGAAAATTACGGCCAAGCGAACGACGTTTTAGCGAGGCTCAGCGTAGTCGAAGCGCGCGGACGCTACAAGCACAAGAACTAGCAAATAAATCAGCGATTATTTTTCCTTATTCCTTGATTTCCTTGACGAGCTTGCGCACGAAACCGTGGTTGCCGTCGACTTCGATAAAATCGCCGGTACGCAGCACTTTCGTCGCTATGCGCGTGCCGACAATGCAAGGGATGCCGAACTCTCTGCTTACAATCGCCGCGTGGCACGTTATTCCTCCTTCGTTCGTCACGATTCCCGCGGCGCGTTTTACTGCAGTAACGAAATCAGGGCTAGTCATACTCGTCACAAGAATCTCGCCAGAGCGCAGGCTAGCGTTCGCCTCGCTGGCGCTCATAGTCACGCGCGCGTACCCTCGCGCTTTTCCTTGGCTCGCCACCGAGCCGCGGATTTCGACGACGTCTCGAGCCGCAAGGTCGTGAGCGAACACGTTTTTTTCTTTTTTGCGCGCGGCTTCGCCTTCGAAAACCGCTGGTTCGGCGTTTTCGGGACTCCGAATCAACACGCAGTTTTTCAAGCGATTCGCGGCAACGCGCTTGTCGATTTTTTTCTCTAAAAGCAATGGGATTTCCGAGCGAAGCAGTTGTTTTATTTCGCGTTCGCTGAAGCCGGAGCGGCGGCCGATTTCGCGCAAAAGCAAATCGAGGTAGTGCAACGATTGAAGAATGACCTCCTTGCGGTGGTCTTGGAACCAACCGAACAAGTCGACCAACGCAATCAAAGCCGACTCTTTCTCGTTCAGTTTCAGTTCCGCGACCGCCTTCTTTTTTTCTTCAGCGAGTTCTTTCGCGGAATCAGAAAGTGCCAGCGCATATGCTCGCGGTTCCGGGTGTTTTTCCAGGACGCGCGCGAGTTCCTTCGCGAAAAACGGTTCGCCGAGCACGGTCGTTTGCAAGTAATTGTTGTGGAGCCAGAAATAACGCCCGACGTGTTCAGCTAAGAGTTTGCTGACCTCACTCTTCGACGCTTTCTTCGCTTTCGCGGCGATTTCGAGAAACTCTTCTTCCTCACGGCGGTTAAACGATTTTCGTGTAGTGCACGTCAAAAGCGAAAACAAGCGCTTGAAATTCTTGCTCTCGCTTTCAAAACCTTTTTTCGATAAGAGTTCGCGAACGAGGTTTTCGCCTTGAAGCGCGACGGGCTCAGCGAGCCAGCCGATAGCATACCAATCGACGTAAGCGTGTTCGGCAGCAAAGTAAAGTCGCGACAATTCGGCATCGGGCAGCTTCGATAGTTTTTCTGCGTCAATTTTCTTGAATGCGGCTCGCAGCGCGCCCTCCCGCTCGCTCCAGTCGCGAAGCATTTTCTTTTGGTTGCTCGCTTGAACGTAACAATCAATCATTTTCTGGCCTAGCGCGTAAAGCGCGGCCATCTCGTTGCACCACAGCACGACGTCCCCGCGGAAAACGAGAATGGTTTTCGGCCAAGTCGCGCCGAAGTACTCGCGCAACGGCTGCATCGCCGCGCTCGCCACGACGTCCATGTGGTATACGCACGCTTCTCGCTCCCATTTGAACCATTCCTCGCGCTCTGCAGGCATAAAGAAGATCACGGCGCGCGGCTTAAAAAATTGTCTTGCCGATTGATTTCGCTTCAAACGCCGCTTAACTTGAAGGCGATGATTATCGTGAACGCGTTGAACGCCGCGTGCGCGAGAACGCACGAATTCAAGTCGTTGTTTTTCCGCATTTCGAGTCCGATGAGCAGCGACAAAAAGAAGGCGGCAATTATTTCCGCGATCGAACCGTAAGAATAGTGCAGGCTGGCGAAGAGCGCGCTAGAAACGATTATGCCGACGCGCTTTTGCAAATAGCCGCGGAAAAAAAGTTCTTCCGCAAAAGGCGCGAGCGTAACGGCAATGAAAAGCATTTCAACCGGCTGGCTGCGCAAGACTTGAACGACGTTCTCCGAATCGGTTATTCCGAGCGCGGTTATGGCGAACGAGAGCACGATAAGCAAAACAAACATTTTCGCGAAAAGCGCCGCCGCGTGCACAACTGATTTGCGGGCGTCTCCGCCGAGCGACAACGCGCGCACGAATTCGCGGGGCTTGCGCTTTCCCTCGAGCCACAGCAAGAACAGCGCTAACGCTATCAAGAAGAAAGGAAAAACGCTTATGGCCAACAAAAGCGAGTCCACGCGGGAAGTAAGAATACGCGGGAATTAAACGTTTTGCGTTGCGAGAATGAAGCGCTCACTTTTTCTCCATGTAACCGCACTTACCGCAACTGCGGCGGTCCTTGTGCTCCGACAAGCCGACGCCCGCACCGCATTTGGGACAGTATTTCCGCGTTTTGTACGGCTTGATTTGCTTTTTCGCCGCCTTAGGCGCGCCAGCTTTTTTTTCTTCAGACACGAGCAATCACCAAATCGCTTTGTATATTCACTTCTTTTCTTCCTTCGGCGCGGCTGCGGGCGCCGGCGCTGCGGCTGGCGCGGCTGTCGCGGCGGGCTTCGCGGGCGCGTATGGCTTCGCGTGCGCTTCCTCCTTCTTCTCTTTCTTCTTGTGCGTGCCTCGCTCGAGAACCCACTCGTGCTCAAACTTTTTAAGGAATTCAGGCGAATCGTAAACGCGCGCGGTAACGATGACGTAGTGCCTGCCGAATTTTTGGTCGATTTTCGCGATCGCAATCTGCGTTTTCGGCGCGCCGAGCTTCTCGCTGATTTCCTCGATTACTTCACTGCGCTTGGGCGTCGCGTCCTTCGCCTCGATTTCGATTACCGCTTCCTTGCGGTGAAACAACGGGTTCGGTTTCTGTTCGATGATTTTCGACTGCATCCTGCAAAACAACTCCTTTGCTCGTTTTTTATTTAATTTTAAGCGCGTATTTTCCCGGCGACGCGGCGCCTATCGCCTTGCCAACTTCCCCGTTCGGGTCTGTGATTAAAATATAGCCTTCCCAACTGCGCGTCAGCTGCGAGTCCTTGCACATAGGGCAAACGTCGCCCGTGACGATGAGCCTGCATTTGCGGCACGCTTTTTCACTCAAAACGCAACACCTTTAATCCTTCGCTCGTTATTCCTTCGCTTCGCTTTTTTCTTTTTCCTCGGCTTTCGCTTCCTTCTCTTCAGTCGCCTCTTTCTTCACGCGCGGCGACTCGCGGACTTTTCCCAAGCCCTCGGGGCGCATCGTCAACGCGATTTTGCTGTTCGGAATATTGTCTTTGAGGCTCACAGTCGCGATTTTCGCGCGAACGCAATTCCCCTTCTTGATGTTTTTCTTCGAGTCGCGCGCGCTGAGAATGCCTTGCTTCTTGTCGTAACTCAAGAACTCGTTCGCGACTTGCGAAATATGCACCAAGCCGTCGATCGGCCCGAGCCGCACGAACGCGCCGAACTCGACGATTTCAGTAACTTCGCCTTCAATGATTTCGTTCACTTGCGGAGAAAAAACGAGCGCGTCGAACTCGACGTCGAAATACGCCGCTCCGTCGCCTTGAATGACTTTCCCGCCAGACTTGATTTTCGCGTTGTGCAGACTCACGATTATACCGTGTTGTTTCTGCACCGTGCGTTCGTACTGTTCGCGCAGAATCTGGAGCGCAGCCTTGTTCAAAGGCAAGCCGAACAAATTCGGCGGAATGCGAACGCTTTCCTCGAAAGTTACGAGCTTGTACATAAAATCAAATCACCGCTTCCCGAAAACTTTCCGAAAAAAATTCAAGTTCCTGAATAAACTACGTTAATTAAAAAAAACGCGAGCGCAACGAGGGTCAAGCGAGCACGAGCTTGGCTCCGCGCAGCGTAATTGTTTGCACTCCCTTGCTTTTTAACCTTTTTCTGAGCCCCCCCGTCGAGTGAAAGCACTATGCAATCAGAGGCGCGCGAAGCGTAATCCAGAATCGCGTCGTCAGGCCGCTGTTGCGGCGCGTCCACAACGCTTGCCCCGCGCTGCTTCAAATAATGCATTATCGCGTCGAAAGCGCTTGGCTTCGCGACCGCGCCGAGCTCGGCAAGGCACGGCTTGAGCACGATGAAGCGCAGCGGCTCTTCAAGGAATTCGCTTGTTTTCGCGACGACGTCGATTTTGTCGTTTATGAGCGCGAGCAGCGCGTTCGTGTCGATGACTATAGTCTTCAATCTTCAAACCCTTTTTTGTTTTTTTCGAAAAACGGGCTCGGTGGGATTCGGACCCACGACATCCTGATTAAAAGTCAGGCGCTCTGCCAAGCTGAGCTACGAGCCCTTGCAAGAGCAATTATTTTGCGTCTAGGATTTAATAAGTTGCTCGTATTATCGAATCGAACGTGCCACTACAAGGAAAAATCAGTACGTCAAACGATTTTCGCGGTGGCGTACAAGCGCCAACGGTTGCCGCTGCGGCGCATTACCGCCGCGCGCGCTCCGCGTTCAGCGCAAACAGGTTTTTTGAGCGTCAGCGTAAGCGTTCCCTTCTTCGCCTTCGCCTGCTCGACAAAACCCAGCGTAGCCGCAGTTCCGATTCCGAGCACGAGCGGCTCGTTCTGCACGAACGACGGGGAAAACGCTTCGAGAACGCGCTTGAGCACAGAGTATTCGAGCGTGAGCGACGTGACTGCCGCAGGCAGATTCTTTCCCAGCATGCAACCGACTAGAGAATCAGCTTTCGTCAGCGCCGAATCTAGTTCCGTCGAAACACCTACGAGCCCGCCCGGCGCAGCTTCGGTCGCGCGGCTCCCGCCGCAGTGAAGCGACACGATGCGAGTCGCGAGCGGCTCGTAACTCTCCTTGCCTTTCGCGCTCTGCTTGAGCGCGCCAGGAATAATCTGGATTTCATCGTTCTCGCGCAGGACGCCTCGCGAAAGCGAGCCGCCCAAGACGCCGCCGTTCAACTTGCTCCAGTCCGCGCCGGGCTTGTTCACGTCAAACGAGCGCGCAACGAAAAAGCGCGGGTCGGCGCTGCGGTCGCGCTCTGGAGTGGGAATCGAGTCTTCAATCGCCTGAAGCAGCGCGTCAATGTTTACGCCCGCGTTCGCGGAAGTCGGAATAATCGGCGCGTTAGGAAACGGCGAGTCGGCGAGAAACACTTTAATCTGCTTGTAGTGCTCGCGCGCCTGCTGCGGCGTGACGAGGTCAGCCTTGTTTTGCGCGATTACGACGTTGCGAATCCCCGCTCCCTCGAGAACCATCAGGTGCTCTTGCGTTTGCGGCTGAGGGCATTTCTCGTTTGCGGCGATTACGAACAATGCGCCGTCCATTATCGCGCTCGCAGCGATGACGGTAGCCATCAGCGTTTCGTGTCCGGGCGAGTCGACTAGCGAGATTTTGCGTATTTCCTTGCTCGCGCCGCCGCACGCGCCGCATTTTTCGTGCGTAGTGAGTTTCCCGCACGCCTCGCATTTTCGGATGCTCACGTCAGCGTAACCGAGTTTAATCGTGATTCCGCGTTTGACTTCCTCGCTGTGAGTGTCGGGCCACTTGCCGCTCAAGGCTTGCACTAGCGTGCTTTTTCCGTGGTCCACGTGCCCGACTGTTCCGACGTTAATCACTGGCTGGGAAATTCCTTATTCCACCTTTTGCGAGTTCAGCTTTCGCTCGCAGGGCTTTATTTCGGCGACGGCGCTATTAAAGGTTTTTGAGCGGGAGAAAAAAACAAACCAGCTGCTAGCGAGTTACGGGCTTCAAATAAACATAAATTTGTGGTTTGTTGCGGCTGGCCCAGCACGTGATTTTTTTTATTACTTGCGGATCAACTGAAAAACGCACGTAATTGCGTCCGCCTATAGGCATCCCGCCAATCGTGCTTTTACGTTCAACAATTTTCGATTTGACGCTTCCGAATTCATTAGCCGCATTCATTATCCGGCTCACGACACCCATTACAACCATTTGAAATCCCTGTCGTAGGTTGTCAAAAAAGCATTCAAGCGAGTTTTTTCTGTGTGAAGCGATGACCGCGCGGTTTGGTTTCTCTTGCGTCCGCATCCTCGCTTTCACTTTCGTCTTCGCCGCGATTTCTACCGCCGCGCCTGCCGCGAGCTTCTTTGTTGAAATAATAAGCGGTTACGGCTACGAGGAGAAGCAACGCTGCGACTGCGTAGAGAAGCCACGAGCCGCCGTTCGTTTGCTTTTGCGCGGGCGCTGCGAAAACCGTCACCGCAGGTGCGACAACGCCTTCGCTCGACTGGAAAGCAAGTTGAAACCCTTCTGGGGGAACAGAAGCCAGTGGTTTGAGCGACACGCTAACTGTTTTTTCTTCGCCTGGCGCGAGCGAAACCGTTGAAAGCGGTTGCGAGAAAACAAATCCTTGCGGCGCGACCGCGCTGATTCCCGAAACGCTTGTATTGCCTATGTTCTTGAGAACGACGGTAACCGTGATTTCGCCGACCGACTCGAACTTGGAATAATCGACGTCGCTCACGCTCGAGGAAAAGCCAGTCTGCGGCACGATTGCTTCCAGTGTGGCGTTAGCACTTGTGGCTTCGCCTTCCGAAGATTCGGCGTAAAGCGTGACGGCGTAAGTGTCCGCCTTCGATTGCGGCACATTCCAAGTTACGGTGTATTCCGCAATGGATTTCGCTGGAATGTCTTGCGCGGCAGGCGAAATCTCGTACCACGCGGAAGAAACGCCTGCGCCTGAAATCGTGAGCGAAACCCCGTGCAGCGCCGTGTCCTTCGAATTCACGACTTCAATCGAGTCTTCAAGCTGCGAGCCCGCGAGTACCGTGAAATGCGTTTTTTTGATCGCCAGATATGATGAGCCTTGCTGGGTTGCGGAAGACATTCGCAGTTTCAGCACGTAAAGCTCGCTCTTCATCGTTCGCGTGCTGCGCACGACTATCGGAAGAAAACGCACTCCGAGAGGCGTCTTGTCGAGCGCGGTCGTAACGACGATGTTAATGTCTTGCGACTCGTGCGGCGACAACGCGAACGTCGAAGGCATTGCTTGCGAAGAAAGCCAGGAAACAACTGCAGGCTCGACGGAATAGTCGTCTGAA
This sequence comes from uncultured Microcaldota archaeon, assembly GCA_903893865.1. Classification (GTDB taxonomy): domain Archaea; phylum Micrarchaeota; class Micrarchaeia; order Norongarragalinales; family Norongarragalinaceae; genus CAITNU01. The sequence goes on along the minus strand of CAITNU010000070.1, from coordinate 1,255 downwards.
ACGCTTCCGTTATTAGTAATCGTTATTTTCAACGGCGTTACCACGCCGCGCTTTACCGCGTACTCGTCAGCTTTGTCGACGTAAAATCCCGTTACGCCCGAGATGTTGACGCACAACGGAGCGGAAATAACGGTGTACCCGAGGTAATTCACCACGAGGTTGAAATTGTATGAAGCTACGGTGGCGAGCGAGGAAGGCGCGACGCGCACGCTTAACGGCTGCGTATCGCCGCTGTCGATTTCGATTAACGACGGTTCGACTCGCACGAATTGTTTGACGTCGTCCGGCGCTTCAATTCCGATTGAGAACGGTCCCGTCGCCTCGCCGTTGTTGCGCAATTCGAGCGGCAGAACGAACTCGTTCTCTTGTTTGACTTGCAGGCAATCAACCGGCTGGTTCAACAAGTCGAGGTCGACTGTGTCAGAAAAAACGAAGATTGCCGCTGGAAGCGAAAACTCTTGAATTTCGCCAGTTGCGCCGTCAGTCGCTTGAACGCGGAAAACGATTTCGTAGCTCCCGCCAGGCGTGCCCGGAGGCAAGCGCACTCGCGCTGTCACGCGCTTGCTCGCCCCGCCGTTCAAATCGAAGTTCGTAGTCGAAAAAAGCGTCGTCGAAGCGAAAACCCCTTCCGCGCGTACTTTCACGAATCCTTTCGCGTCGTTGTTGTTCGAAATAGTAATTTCGTAATCGAGTATTTCGCCGGGACGACCGCTTGAAACAACGCCGCTAGGCGAAAGCGAAGCATCGAAATTCGCGCCCGGCGCTGGACTCGCCGAAGGCGCTGGCTGGTTGACGAACAAAAACGCTGTGCGCTCGGCGCACGAACCGCCTCCAGCCGCAGCTGTAATCGAAACCGGTATTTCGTAATACGAGAGCAAAGCTCGCTGCGTGCCCGCGCTGAGAACGAAAACTTTCGTTTCGCCCGCCGCAAGCGTGGCGCTGCTGGAATCAAAAGAACACTCGACGTCCTGCGGGCACGAGCCGCCGAGGGAAACGAGTTGCGCCGACGCGCCAGTGTTGCGCACGGCGATTGGGAACGCGGCGGTCACGCCGCGATCGACAGTCGCGTTGTTTATCGTCGCGATTTCCAGGAACGTGCAGTCGGCAGCGACGCCGCTAGTGAAAAAAACTGAAAGAAAAAAAACGCAGAACGCAGAGGCTAATACTATTGGTTTGAGGATTGTTTTCTTCATGGTAGAAAATGGGGGGCAACCCCTTAAAAAAACCCTTGTTTGAGTTGTTTGCGCTCGTTCTT
>CAITNU010000069.1 GCA_903893865.1 uncultured Microcaldota archaeon | reverse complement strand
GCGTTTTTGGGATACCGAGGCGTCGGGGGTCCGAATCCCCCCGAGCCCGCTCCTTCTTTTTGTTGGCTTCGCATTTTTTGTTTTTTTGCTTTTGGCGTCCGCTTCTTTGCTTTTAAACCCCAAATGCTTTTATTGCGCGCCCGCGTAGCGGTAATGCGGATTCTATAAGGTGGGTTGAACTGGTCGCCTTGCCGGACCCGCGAAAGCGCGGTTCGGCCTAATTCTTTTAAAGCGACTAGTTCCTTTTCATTAAACTATTGTTGAATACGTTGTGCAGTGCGCCGTAGTGATGTTGATTGAAGTTCAAAGCCACGCTTTTGCTGTCCCTCGCGCTTTTAGCGGTTTACGTTGCGTTCAGCAACGGAACGCCGTATTTGCCGTCGAGCCTGCTCGGCGCGTTCGGCCTAGGCGAATCACCGCTCGGTTTTTTCACACACATCTTCCTGCACGTCGGCGTAATCCACCTTGCGGGCAATTTGCTGCCTCTGATCGCATTCTCGCTTTTGCTTGAAACGGTTTTGGTTTGGAGCGACGTTCTGGCGATTTTTCTTGCGTCTGGCGTTCTCGGCGGCGCGCTCTTCGCGTTCCTGAACCCCGGCGTGGAACTAATCGGCGCTAGCGCCGCAATTTCGGGGTTGATGGCTGCAGCTGCAGCGCTGAAACCAAAGCGCGCGCTTGTTTTGCTAATCGCGGTGCCGTTGATCGTTGCCTTCGCTCTCGTGCCGCTGGTTGATTTCGGCGAACACGCGTTCGAAAGCGGGCTCCTCGAAAAAAAAGCGTCGCTGGAAAGCGAGATTTCCGTGCTGCTCGCGCAAAACCGCACTGCCGAGGCGGCGCAAGCGAACGCGTCGTTGCAAGCGGTTTCCGCGCAGGCGGAGCAGACTGCTGAAGGAAAAGCGCGCGAGGCGGCCACGCCTACTGATTTCAGTGTTCACGCTTTCGGCGCTTTCGTCGGCGTAGCGTTCCTTTGGTTGTTCAGGCGCCGCGAACTACGCAACGGGTTGAACGAGTACGCAGATTTGGGCGAGCAGCTGTTTTCGCTTTTGGGCGTTGCGCGAGGCGGGCGAAAGAAAAAATAGTTAAACCCGCTCGTCGACAATTTACTCCTGCTTTTTGCGGGGATGGCAGATCAGCTATGCGCTCGCCTGCAGAGCGAGTTAGCGGGGTGCAACTCCCCGTCCCCGCTTTTTTTTTGAAGAAGGGGGCGATTGAGAATGGCGAAGCCGAGAATTCTTTTTTTCATAGCGCCAGACGGATTCCGCGACGAAGAGTTGTTCGAGCCAAAGCGCGAGCTCGAGTCGCACGGTTGCGAATGCGCAATCGCTAGCACGCGCCGCGGCGTTTTCATCGGCAAGCTCGGCGGGAAAGTCGAAGCCAAGCTTTCGCTCGAAGCTGGCGAAGTGCATGCAAGCGATTTCGTTGCAATTGTTTTCGTCGGCGGGCCGGGTGTTGAAGAACACGAGCTGGATTCGAACGCTGCTGTGCTCGCTCTCGCACGCGAATTCGCTTCGGCTGGCAAAATCGTTACAGCGATTTGCATTGCGCCGCGCATTCTCGCCGCTGCAGGCGTAGTCGAAGGCAAGCGCGTTACCGCGTTTCCCGACGACGAAACGATCGCCGCGCTCAAGCAAGCGGGAGCGGTTTTCACCGGCAGACCGTGCGAAACAGACGGGAAACTCGTTACCGCGGACGGACCGCGTTCGGCGCGCATTTTCGGGCAAGCGGTAGCAAAAGCGGTTTTCGAATCGGTTGCCCGCAACCAATAAAAGTCCCTCGCGCCTTAATTTTTCAGGGGGGTGGCTTGAGTGGGTGTTCGCGAATTTTTTAAGTCGTTTTCGCGCGACGAGGCTGCGCAGGTTAGCGCCGAACTGATTATTGTGATTGCAGCCGTCATAGCAGTCGCGATAGTTCTCATCCTGCAATTGCAGAACACGGCCAAGAAAGGAAGCAAAGTCGTGGGACAGGAAACGGACAAGGCGTTCAACGAAATCGGCGACATCGGGAACAAAACCTGATTTTTTCACCTTTCGTTTTTCTATTTTCTATTCCTCTTTTTTTATCGGGTTTTGACGGTGCGTGTTTGCCTTGGGTTTCTTGAAGAGCATGGTCCAGCGCGTGATGGCGATGGACTTGAGCACGAAAGACGTTAAAGTCAAGGTAGCGCAGCTCTTCAACCTAAGCGAGGACGAAGCATCGAAACTCATTATCCGCGCGCGCGGAGAAAGGAAAAAAGACGCGGTCACGCAAGCCAAGCGCAAAACCATTTTCATTCCACAGTGCTTGCGCAAGCGCGAGTGCAAGGCGGAATTGACGGAAGACGGGTTTAAGTGCAAGCGGTGCAGCGCGGACTGCCAAGCGCGGCTGATTCGCGATTACGCGCTCGCGTCCGGCGCCGAGTGTTTCATCGTTCCCGGCGGCACGATGGTGCGAAACATCATCGCAAAACGCTCGCCCAACGCCGTCGTAGGAATCGCTTGCCACAAGGAAGCGGAAGAGGGTTTGAATGAGTGCGACAAGGCTGGCGTGCCTGCTGTTGGCGTGCTGCTTTTGCGGGACGGGTGCGTTAACACGCTCGTCGACGTCGAGGAAGTCAAAACCCTGCTTAACGAAATCGGTCTGAAACCAGCAGTTTCGCCGGCGCATTCCAAGCGCAAGTCTTGAACCGAGTTCAACGGTGTTTTTTCGTGCGTTCGTTTAAAGCGCAAGTTAGTCTCGAACTGCTCATTGTCATCGCAGCGTTAGTTGCTTTGCTCGCAGTTTTTCTTCCGTTCGTAAGCGAAACTCGCGAGGCGGCGAACTACGCCGCTATTGCAAAGCAAGAGCGCGCGATTCTAGCGCAAACCGCTTCCGACTGCAGGGCGGCGCGCCTAGGCGGTGCGGGCTCGTTTTTTTCTCGCGAGTGGACGCTGCCCACAGCGACGAATTTTTCTTTTACCGGCGACAGCGCAAACGGTTCGGTCGGCATGTTGCGCGCGGAATTCGTTGCTGGCGGCAAGTCGCGTTCGGTTGAGGAAGACGTCGGTTTTTCTGTCAAGTTGCCTGCAACCACACTCGCCGCCGGGAGAATTTCGGTCGCGGTGGAAAACAAGGCGGACGCCGTCGAAATCGGTTTTCAGGAATCGAAGTAAAGCGTTAGCCGTGCTTCGTTGAAACGCATTCCATCGAACAATACGCGGCTTGCTGTCGCCGAAAATCTTTTTTGTCCGCGGCATTTTGTTTCGAGCGTTCCGCTTCCCGCAGTGAATCCAAAGCATGTTACGCTCGCGTTCGAAAACAGTATCGTCCACTTTCTTTCGATTTCCTGTTTCGCGGCGTTGTTTCCTTCGGCAAAAGCGTACAGCGTGTTTGCAATCATTTTTTCTTTAGTAGCAGTTTCCAGCAAATCTTGCGCGAGCGCTTCGCGCTGCAGTTGCGCGGTTGCGTTTTCAGCATTAGGCTGGACGGATAGGAAAACAAACACCACCGCCGCGATTAGCGTCAACAACGCCTCGAGAGTGAAAACGAAAGCCCGCCGGTTCAATTCAAGTCACCTTCGCCAGCGCAGTAAATAACGATTCGCTGTTCGCCGCCGACTAAAGCGATTCTCGAGACGCACGCGCGCCTTTCTTGTGAGTCGAGTGAGTTGTTAGTAGGCGGTGTTGTTGGAATGGTAACGAGTTCGTTGACGAACACGAATCCGCCAACGCATTTCGCCGCGCCGCCTTCGCTCGCGCACGTCTTCAGCGCCTTCTCGCTCGCGACGAATGCGGCCGCATGCAGGCGGCTGTCGTCGGCGTGAGAGGCGAACGAGTGCGCGTTAGCGACGAGAACGTAAAGCAGTAGCGCGGCTGTTGTTACGGCGAGCAGCGATGCTATCAGCACGTCGAACGAAAACAATCCCCTGCGCCGCTCTCCGCCCCATTTCCCGTGCAGTTTTTCGTGCGGTTTCCCGCAAGCGTTACGTTTGTTCTTTGTCGTTTTGCTTCACCGTCATTATTCCTTGAGAACGCGCCGCGGCGCCGCAAAAAACGCGGGCGGTTCCGCCGAGTCCCGCTTCTTTCGCAAGAGTTTTTTCCGAAGCAGTTACTCCTTCGAGCGAAGGCAGGTCGGCGAGCGTGTGCCGCGAATTCAGCGACGCGTATTCGATGACGAGACAGCCCGAGCTGGCTTCGATTCCGCTTTGCGCGAGAGCTATTTTCGGCGCTGCGGCATCGCTCGCCTGCCGCGCGGCAAAAACAAACGCGGCGACTAGCGCGGCGTAAGCCGCGAAAGAAAGCATCGCCTCCAAACTTAACTGCGCTCGTCTACCAACTTCCCGCGCGCGCTTGTTTTTCGTTTTGCATTTCAATTCGTTTCAACCTCGAAGCCTTCGGAAAGCATTACTACGCTCGAAGCGTTGCGTTCCGGAAAATAAAGTGTTGCGCCGAATCCGGCGGTTCCGCTTTTAGCGAAAAGCGGCGCGGCTAGCGGTAGGGAAGCGAGCCCGTTTCTCGAAACCACGATTTTTTTGGATAATGCATCGGCGTCGAGCAGCGCCGTTGCAAGCAACGCGGGGTTTCCGCGCGAATCGAGCGCGGGCGCGGCCAAATCGAAGCAGTTCGAGCATTTCGCTGGCGCGCGTTGCGAACGCGTTTTTTCGAGCATTGCGGTGATTTCGCTTTCGCTTGCGACTCCGAACCACAAATCGGCGATTGCCCCGCGTCGCGCGCAGTGTTCCTCGACCAGCGGTTCGAGAGCGGCGAGTTTGAGGCCAGCGTCCCCCGCCAACGCTTCGCGTTCCGCGCCTTGCGCGCTCCACAACGCTTGGCGCAACGCGTTTTTGACGTCGAGTTCGAGCGCGTTTTTCTTTTGCAAAAACAGCGCGTCTTCGCTTGCCGCGTCCGCAGCGCGTTGCGCGCGGTTTTCGAGCGCAGCTAGCTGCAGCAACGGAAAAAGAAACGCGAGCAGTATCAGGAAGCTTATAACGCCGCGCGCTCCGCGCATTCATCCCCACCCGCAAGTCAATAAGCGGTTTTTATTAAAACGCGTTGCGTATCCTGCTCTGGTGAATTCGTTGGGTAAGCGTGCGAGTTTCGTTTTGTTCGTTGTCGCGTTCAGCGTTTTCAGCGTTCTCGCTTTCTCTTGCGCCGCTTACACCGACCGTTCGTTTGCGATGGCCGCGAAAATCGATGCGGCTGGGAACGCGCACGTTATCGAGAAAAGTGTGTTCACTCTCGACACGCAGACGGAGATAGATGAGTTCAACAACTACCAAGGGCTCGGAAAAACGACGATTGCGGACTGGCGCAAGTTCAGCAAAAACATAAAATACCATTTCACTGGCTCGGTGATTAACCCGAGCATTATCGCCGCGCGAGAGTTCAACATAGGTTACGACTCGGCTTCGGTTTCAGTGGAATACGACGTTTCTGGAGTTTTTTCCTTGGAGGCAACCGGCAAACGGATTACGACGTATCGCTTGAACGAGGACACGCTGGCTTTCGGCGGTTCGGCGAGCAAAGGAGAAATAACGCTCGGTAACAACATGAAGTTTGAAATCGATTTGCCTTCCGACGCTTTGACCGTGAGCGTCGTTCCAAACCCAGGCGTTTCGCAGCCGGAGCGCAACAAACTAGTGTGGCAGGGGCCCATAGTTGGAAAGTGGACTATTAGTTACGAGCGCGAAAAACCGCTTACTTCCGAAGTCAGCGAGTTCTTCGTGCAGTTGTACCAGCAACTGAGCACGTGGTGGATTCTGCTTATTATTATCGCGGTTTTCTTCGCGCTTTTAGCGCTAAAGTTCTTCAAAGGAAGAAAATAACTCGGCTTCTTCAGCCGTAAAACCGAAAAACGAGGTGAAGCCACGCGCTTTCGCGAAGACAAGCGCGGTTTCAAGCGCCTGTTTTTTAGAGCAGTGCAGCGAAGCCTCGATTTTTTGGATTCCGCTCTTGAGCAGCGCGCGATTCTTTTTCGATTCGCCCATGGATTTCAGCACGGAAGGAAACGCATAGGAAACAAAGTGCGGCTTGGATTCGCGCCGCGCCGCCGCAACTCCCGCGAACGCCAGCGCGCGCACGTATTTCAGTAGCGACCAGTTTTGCGAGCGCCTGATGCGCGACTGGAACCGCGTTGCTTTAGAAATCGAGTCGAACGCCGCAGCGACTTCGTCCGCGTTCTCGTACTCGCGGGCAACGTTTTCTTCTACCCACAGCACGAGTCGATCCAAATCCTCGCCGCTCGCGTCCGACGCGCGAAGCGCGTCGCCGAAACTCTTCGCGTGAAAAATCTGGCGCAGCGTCTCGAATATTTTTTCCTGCCTGTCGCGCTCGCTCGGCGCCGCGGCGCCAGTTGTCCCAGAATCTGTCGTATCGGCGTTGCAGTAAACCTGCAAATCGTTTATTGCCGCGCGCAAATCGCCGCCTGCGGTGCGCGCGATTTCCTCGATTTTTTCTGGCGAGAGACGCGAGGCGCACTTCTCGCTTTCTGCGATTCGGCCGAGCGTTTTCGCCATCGCGCGCCAATTCACGCGCTTGAATTCTACGAGCGAGCAATACGGCCGCAGAGGCGCGAGTTTGGGTTCCCAAGCGTTTTCAGCTGCGAGGATAACCGGAAAAGCGCGTTCTTCGAGCACTGGAACGAGCGCTGTTGCGAGCGCCTTTCCTCCTTCGCCTCGCGCCACTCGGTCGAATACAGCGTCGATTTCGTCTATGAACAGCAGGCGCGTTCCTCCGTACAAGTCGTTGGAACTCGAGCTCGAAGCGAGTTTCGCGAAATCGCCTCCGCCGCGGTCCGTGCTCGCGTTTGATTCCACGAGAGTCCACTTCATTTCAGCTGCGAGCGCTCGCGCAAGAGCTGTTTTTCCGCATCCGGTTGGTCCGAAGATTAGCAACGGTTTGCCTTTTTTTCCGCGTTGCCAGTCGAAAGCCCATTTCTTAACGTTTTCCTTCGCTTCGTCGTTTCCTGCGATTTCGTTCACGGCGTGCGGAGAGTGCTTCGTCGTCCATAACGCCTGCGCCTGCTTGGCTTGCGCTTGTTTGTCCTGCGCTTGCGCATCCTGCTTTTCGGAAACAACTGCAGAATGAGGCATAACCTTATTTTAGTCTTGCAACCGTAAATAAAGTTATGTTAATAGGCATCGTCGGCAAGCCGTCGACCGGCAAATCGTCGTTGTTCAACGCGCTCACGCACGGACACGCCGCCGTCGCCTCGTATCCGTTCACGACGATAGACCCGAATAAGGGCGTCGCTTTCGTGCGCGTGCACTGCGCATGCGCAGAACTCGGCGTGACGTGCAAGCCGCGCTTCGGCTCGTGCACGAACGGCGTTCGCCTCGTGCCGATAAACGTCGTCGACGTTGCGGGACTCGTAGAGGGAGCGCACGAAGGCCGCGGGAAAGGAAACCAGTTTTTGAATGATTTGAACGCGGCGGACGCGCTCGTTTGCGTGGCGGACGCTGCAGGCGCGACCGACGACGGCGGGAACGCTTGCGCGCCGGGAACGCACGATGCGGTTCGCGACGTGCAAATGATCGAGCGCGAAATCGATTACTGGATTATGGACGTTTTGAAGCGAAACCTCGCGAAAGCAAAAGGCAAATCGTTCGACGATTTCGCGCAACTTCTCAGCGGAATTCGCGTGAGCCGCGATTTGCTGAAGCACTGCGCGACCGAGCTATCGTTCAGCGAAAACACGGCGGAATGGAAGACTGAAGCGCACTTGCTTGAGCTCGCCCGCGCCTTGCGCCGTCGGACGAAGCCGATTGTAATCGCGGCAAACAAAATCGATTTGCCTGCAGCTGAGGAAGGAGTCGAAAAGCTCGCTCGCGAGTTCGAGGGCCGCGACGTTGTGCCGGTTGCCGCTGACGCGGAACTCGCCTTGCAGCGGGCTCGCGAGAAAGGTTGGATTGAATACGACTCCGCGGCGGAGAAGCCAGACATTCGAGTGCTCGTACCTGACCTCGACGAGCGCCTGCAGCACGCGTTGACGAAAATCGACGAGAGCGTTATTCGCAAATGGGGCGGAACCGGAGTCCAGCGGCTTCTCGAAACCGTTGTTTTCAAGACTCTTGGTTTCATCGTTGTTTTTCCCGTCGAGGATGAGAAGCATTACGCCGACCATTTCGGTAACGCGTTGCCGGACGCCGTTCTTCTTCCGAAAGGCAGCACACCGCTTCAGCTCGCGGAAGCGATTCATACGGATCTCGCGAAGCACTTGCTTTACGCGATTAACGCTCGCTCGAAAATGCGTCTCGCGCACGACTACGTTCTGCAGAACGGCGACGTGATAAAAATAGTTTCCACGAAGTGAATTTTTTTGGCGGGTCGATGGCGAAAAACCGGTATTGCCGCTACCGCTGCCGTCGTGATAACCGTTGGTTCCCTCGCTGTTGCGAACCGCGAAAAAATTCCGTATCTGCCTCACGCGGCGAAATTTTGCTTCAGCCAACTGTTTACGCACCAAGCTCCGTACGAGCGAATGGTTGATGAAGAGTTTGCGAAGGCAGGCATGACTGAGTACGCCCGTTTGGGTAAGGCGATTATTTGGGTAGAAAATCATTTTTGGATTCCAAACATGCGCGTGAAAAACCCAGACGGAACTTTCGACTACGGCCTGGGCGGCTTGAATTCGAAGACGCTGAAGGACCTGAAGGAAATTCACGGGTTGAAAATAGACCCGTTAAAGCCTAGGGATAATATTCTCGGGATGGTTAACCACTTGCGACGGCTTGAAACGCGTTTTGAGAGAAACAACGGCTGGGCTCGACTGCCGATGCGAGAGAAAGAACGGCGCCTGGCTGCTGCCTATCATACCGGCGTCGTCAAACCCGCTGAAAGGTTGGGGCCCGAAGGTAGGGCTTACGCTTTGAAAGTTAGCAACACGATAATACGGAGATATCTATGATGTTTTTTTCAACTGCGGGAACGCCGTTGTCTGGAAAAGCAGTCGGCACCGACGCCGGAATTCGCGAGGTGCGCCAGCTCGGGCTCGACGCGCTCGAATGGGAATTCGTGAGGGGCGTTCGCTATAACGCGGCGCTAGCGCAGCGCGTCGGCGAAACCGCCCGCGAAAACGGGATTTCGCTTTCGTGTCACGCCCCGTATTTTCTGAATTTGCTCAGCGACGAGCCGAAAAAGAAAGCGTACTCGAAGCACCTCATTCTCGAAAGCGCTCGAATGCTCAGCGACGCTGCGAAAGCGGGGGCGCCCGGAGGCGCCAGCAGCGAACACGGCGGACGCGTCGTGTTTCACGCAGGATATTTCTTGAAGAAGCCAGCAGCGCAGGCGCTAGCGGAGATGCGAGAGGAATTCAAGGAATTATTGCGCAAAAAACGGGAGGAACGACTGCGCATCGTTTTTGCTCCCGAGCTCACGGGCAAACCCACTGCTTGGGGCTCGCTCGACGAACTGTGCGAGTTGTGCAGCGAATTCGCTCTCGAAGATTTCAACCCATGCATCGACTTCGCTCACCATCTCGCTCGCGGCAACGCACTGAAAACGAGCGCTGATTACGAAAAGATTTTCGACGCGCTCGAGCGCTCGCTCGGCGCGAAGGCGCTTCGTTCGCTGCACTGCCATTTTTCGAACGTCCGCTATTCGGAAAAGGGGGAAATAAACCATCTCACTATCGACCACGGCGCGCCACCGTTCGCGCCCCTCGCGCAAGCCTTGGCTGAACGAAAGTGCGGCGGGGTAATCGTAAGCGAGTCGCCGAACAACGAAATCGACGCGCTCGAGATGAAGCACGTTTATGAACGCGTTTCCCGCGTTTCGAAAAAGTAATTAAGGCATGCAACGAAATTTTATCTGAACTTAATTGAAAAAAATTTGGTGTTTTCGCGTCATGGCTTTGGATTTAGAGCACAGTATTCGCGGTTACAAGCGCGAGCTTTTCGTGGCGAAGAAACTCGCGCGCGCAGCCGGAGGAATCGTGCTTGACGAGTGGGGAACCGAGAAAGTCGGTTTCAAGCCCGGCTACCGCGAGAAGCACGAGTTCGTGACGAGCGCCGACCTCGCTTCGGAAATGGAGCTCATAGAAGGAATTCACTCGGCGTTTCCCGACCACAGTATTTTGAGTGAAGAGAAGGGATACATCAAGCGGGACAGCGATTATTTGTGGTTAATCGACCCGTTGGACGGCACGACGAACTACGTCAGCCACAATCCTTACTGGGCGGTGAGCCTCGGGCTCGCGCACAAGGACAAGCTGCTCGTAGGCGTTGTATTCGCTCCGGCGCTCAACGAAATGTTTTTCGCGATGCGCGGCCGCGGCGCCTTTCTCGAGCGCTCGCGCATTCGCGTTGCTCGCGAACGCGATTTCGAGGACGCGCTCATCAGTCTCGGCGCGCCGCGCCAATTCATCAACGCTGGGCAGGAGCGAGTGTTCTCGCGCATCGCTGAGGCGAGCAAGCACTTGCGTTGGTTCGGTAGCGCCGCGCTGGATTTGGCGTACGTTGCGTGCGGGAGGATTCACGCTTGCGTTCGCGCGTCCATGCCGAAGCCTTGGGACCTCGCGGCGGGCGCGCTGCTAGTCAGCGAAGCTGGCGGAATCGTTACCGACTTCAACGGCAAAAAGTGGCGTCCGGAGTTGCGCAACGTTATTGCTGCTAACCCGCGTTTGCACAAGCACTTGCGCGATCTCGTTGAAAACGCGAAATGAGGCGGATTCGAATGCACGTGCCCGCTCGCTGCAAAGGCGTTTGTTTCGTTTCCGCGCAAGAATTTTTATCGCCTCAAATGTCAGGTTCCGCAAAACAGAAGATACAAAAACTGATTTTGTTTAACGTGAAACGGCCCGCGATTAAGAAGGTTCCTTCGTCTTTGTTCGTGTCTTCCGTTTTGCTTCAGAAAAAACTCGAGAAACTCGTTCCAACTAAGCACAAAGTGTTTGTTACCAAGAACGATAACGCGGTTGTGGACGACGTTCGGAAGATGCTCACCATACGAAAAGTGCCTTTTGAAGAAACTGTTGTTTATAGGCGAGCGGCGAAGCCAATGCGGCAACCAATCGGCGGGTCTTATATTTTTGACTCTTCTTCGTTCGGCCGCCACAGCAACCCGCGATGACCGCGGCGTGCTGCGGCGCTCATTTTTTCTTTGCCATGACGCGTTCTCGCGCGATGCGGCGCGCGACATCGCGCGGGTTCAGCTTCGTGCGCAGCGCTTCCTCCATGACTAGGCGCGTGTTCTTCACGATTTTTTGTTCAACCGTCTTGAACATTTGTTGTTCGGTTCCGTCGATGAATTCGACGTACGAGCTGATGACGCCGCCTGCGTTCGCGACGAAGTCTGGAATGAAAATGACGCCGCGCTTCCAAAACTCTTCCTCGATTTTCTCGCTAACCGGAATGTTCGCCGCCTCGACGAAGAGCTTGCAGCGGACGGCGTTCTTGTTCGATTCGTTTACGACGTCCGGCCGCGCGCCTGGAATTAGTACGGTTACGGGCAAGCCGAATAGCGCCGCGCCGTCGATTTTCTTAGCGCCAGCACTTTCGTACGCCGTGACAGTGCCTTTTTCATGCTTGACGCGCATGAGCTTGTCGTAATCAAGCCCGCTCTCGTCGTGAATCGCGCCTTTCGAGTCGCTTACGCAAACGACGCGGCACCCCGCTTC
>CAITNU010000068.1 GCA_903893865.1 uncultured Microcaldota archaeon | reverse complement strand
CGGACGCGAAGCGATTTACTCTAAAATGGCGAGCATGATTGCGAACGCGCGCAAAGACGTCGTTATCGCGTCTACCGCCGAAGGAATGGCGCGCAAGCTGCGCGCGCACGAACGCGAGCTCGACAAGGCGCGCAGCCGAGGAGTCAAAATTCACCTCGTTTCGGAGAAAAGCGCGCTTGCCGGAGAAGCCGCCAAAATCGCTCACACGCTTCACGAGGGCGCGCTGCCGACGCGGCTAGTAGTCGCCGACGACCAAACGCTTGTTTTTTTGACGGATGCGAAGACGAAGCCTGACGACGAGATCGGCGTTTGGCTTCGCAGTCCGCACTTCGCGCAAACGCTGAAGCAAAGCGCCGGCGTCTGCAAGTAAAACTGCGGCTGTTGCTGATTTTTCTAAATTGCGGCGTTAGCGTGCTATCTACTTTGGCTTTCTCTAGGGCGGCGGTGATGGTGTAGGCGATGGTAAGGGACTTGAGCTCGGAGTCGAAGTGGGTGCCGTTGTCGTGGTGAACGAGTAATCGTTTGACACGGAACACAAGCTATTGTTAATTGAACAACTCCAAACACGGTAGTGATAATGCGTGTTAGCGCTGAACCCGCTCAAGAACATGACGTGCGTCGTTCCCGCGGGTGCGCTCGAATTCGTGGCGTTAAAGCCGTAACTAGTCGTTAAACCGTATTCTACGACGTTGCTTCCGCAAGCAACGTCTGTAATCCAAGAAACAGTTGCATTAGACGTCGTAACACTTGCTGCAACGCTCGAAATTACGGGCGGCGTATAAGCGTTGTAGCCGTTCGTCAGCGACGCGGTGCAAGAAATGCTTCCCACGCTCGCGCTTGCAGTGTAAGTAGTTCCTCCAACTGGCGCTTGGGGATAAACGCAAGTGCGAAACGCGCCGCCTTGCGAGCCGATTGAAACGCTTTGCCCTGGGTCGCTCGCGGAACACTTCAGCGTAGCGCTCGTCGCGTTCGAAGGCAGGTTACTGAAAGCCGCAGCGAGAACGACTCCGCTAATCGGACCAATAAACGAATTCGGGCTCGCGTTCAAAATACAGGACGTGCCCGTGGTTACGGTTAACGGGCGTTCTTCGCTCTTCACTTTCACGCCATCTGAATCAACACATTCTACAGACCACGACCTTTCGCCTGCCGAGACGTTCGCATGAACCCTGAGCGGCAGGTCTTTGTAAGCCGTGAGGTTTTCCGCTATCGCGTTTCCATCTATCATCAACGTGCACGACAAGGGCGACTTTCCAGACGCCGAGAATTCGAACACGTTGTCGCCTTCAGGAACGCTGGCGCCAACTTCAGGTTCCTCAAGAGTCACCTCGAAAGCGCCAGCAGGCGTCGGAGTTGGGGTGGGTGATGAACCAATAATCACGTTGAAAGAGAAATCTCGGGCTTGATTAGCCGTTATGGGACCTCGTTCACCAACGTCGAACCACGTCGCAATTCCGTGTATCGTTAACGAGAAACCGTTACTGGGTTGAGCATTCTGCGGAGCAGAAACTCTAACCGTAACTACTTTAGCTGGAATGAAACCGTTAATCCCGCCCAATTGAATATACTCGACGCCGTCAGGCGGGTTTTCTGGTTTTTGCTTAGGCAACGAACACTCGGTAGTCAGTTGAGCTACAACATTTTCCTCGACGCCAACTAAAGTCCCAGAAATATTGTATGTCGCGTTGTGCACGGAAGGAATTAATTCTAATGAAAAACCGTTAGACGGTGTTGGAGCACGTAATTCGACGTGCATATCGTGACTTCCATAAACACCGAAAAAGTATAGTTTAGCTTCTGATGCCTGACCTGGTTCGACAAAAATAGTTTTTTGTCCTTGCATGGACCCAAAATTATACTCGCTACTAGGCGGTGGACTAGGACAAGCTGGCGTAGGGATAGGTGTTTCAGTAGGTGTGACTGTTGGTTGAATGCTGGGCTCCGCACTTGGTGATTCAGTAGGCGAAGCGCTAGGCGCAGGAATTTTGCTTTTCAAGAAGGAGCAATCAACGCGTTGGTCTTTCTCATTAACCCAAGCGATTATGAAGGAAGACGGTGAGTCAAATTCGACGCGATAATAAGAAGCAATTTCAAACTGCGGTCCGCACTGCTCGCGAATCGAAGCAATGTTACCGCTGACCGCTTGCTCACTCCAGT
>CAITNU010000067.1 GCA_903893865.1 uncultured Microcaldota archaeon | reverse complement strand
GCGTATGCCTCTCGAAAAGAAAAAACTGTTTTTGTTCGACGCCGACTTCGTGCAACGCCTGAACGCGGACGGCAAGAGCGGGCCGGGCGTGCGGTTGATTTTCAAGGACGAGAACGGGAAAACCGTTCGCGCGTTCGACTCATCGTTCGAGCCGTACTTTTATTTGCTGCCGTCGCCAGGCGGAATCGCTGAAGCCAAGAAACGCTGCGAAGCCGTGCACGCGCAAGCGCGCGGTGGCGCGGGCGCATTTAGCGCGGTGAAGGCAAAGCGAATCGAGGAAACGCGCATTCTCGTTAACGGCGAAAAAACGGAGGTTCTCCGCATCGTGTGCGAGCACCCGAGCCAAGTGCCTGCCTTGCGCGAGGCTTTCGCAGTTAGCGGCGCGGGCCGAGTTTTCGAGGCGGACATTCCGTTCGTGCGGCGCTATCTCTACGACAAGGCGATTTACCCGAGTTCTTGGGTTGAAACGGAAATCGACGTCGCGACGCGCGAAATAAAAAGCGTGCGCAACGCGCCCGGCACGGAACAAGGCGTCGACCCGAAGCTGCGCGTGCTAGCGTTCGACATCGAAGTGCGAAACCCGCGCGGCGTGACTGACGCGAAGCGCGACGAATGCACGATGATCAGCTTCGCGCAGCAACTCGACGGGAAAATAGATGCCGCGGTTATTTCGCGCGACAAAAAGTTTTCCGCTGAGTTCGTCGAAAAACACAAAAACGAGAAGGAAATGCTTGAAGCCTTCGGCGAAGCGGTTCACGAACGCAGTCCCGACTTGTTGTGCACGTACAACGGCGACGTTTTTGACGTGCCTTTCCTCACGGAGCGCGCGCACCAAACGAAAGCGAAATTATTCCTCGGCAGAAGCAAGCGCGAAGCGCGCACGAAACGCTTGGGCTTGCGCAGCGTGACCGCGATTCCCGGCAGAGTGCATTACGACGTTTTCGCCGCCGTTTCTTTTCTCAACACGATTGGTGCGATTCGCTTGCCTCGCCTAACGCTCGAACGCGCCTACGAAGAAATTTTAGGCAAGAAAAAGCCAGGCTTCGACAAGCCGGGAATGTGGAAGGTGTGGGACGCCGGTGCTACGAGCGAAGTCGACCGCATGGCTGAATACTGCAAGAGCGACAGCATCGCTTGCCTCGAACTCGCGCTTCATTTTCTCCCGCTCGAGCTAGCGCTGTCGCGCGTCAGCGGCGTTCCTTTCGCGGATTCCTCGCGCGCTACTACGGGGCAGCTCGTGGAAGCGCTGCTCGTGCGCGAGGCGTTCAGCCGAAACGAAATCGTGCCGAACAAGCCGGAAGGCAGCGAAGCGGCGCGTCGCGCCGCGAACCCGATTCAAGGCGCTTTCGTGGCGACGCCTGAGGCTGGTGTTTACGAGAACATCGCGGTCCTCGATTTTCGCTCGCTGTATCCGTCGATAATCATTAGCCACAACGTTGATCTCGCGACGCTGAACTGCAATTGTTGTTCTGAGAAGGAGTCTTTTGTTTCGCCTCAAGGACACCGTTTTTGCGCGAAGCGGCGCGGAATCATTCCCGAAACGCTGAACAAAGTAATCGACGAGCGCGTCGCGCTAAAAAAGAAAATGAAGGTGCTGGATAAAACGTCTAAAGAGTATTCGCAGTTGGACGCGCGCCAGTGGGCGTTGAAAATCATCGCGAACTCGTTTTACGGTTACCTCGGTTACTCGCGCTCGCGCTGGTATTCGCGCGAGGCTGCTGAGAGTGTGACCGCTTGGGGCAGGCAATACATTCAAGAAACCATGAAGAAGGCAGAGGAAAACGGTTTTAAGGTGTTGTACGGGGACAGCGTTACTTCGGACCGACTCGTCGTGTTGCTTGACGAAAACGGGTTTTTACACGTCAAAAACATTGAAGAATTTTTCGAAGAACGAAAAAGTGCGACGGAAAAATTCGGGGAAAAAGAAGTCGTCCGCGCGAACGGCTGGAAGTGTTTGAGCGTAAATCCCGCCACCAAGAAAACGGAGTGGAAGAACGTAATCGAAGTAATCCGGCACAAGACGGACAAACGGATTTACCGCATCAACCAAAAGTTCGGGGAAACGCGAGTAACCGAAGACCACTCGCTGATGGCCGACACGCACGATGGACTCGTCGAAATAAAAGCGGAACAAGCGCCGAAATTCAAGCTCGCTCAAGCGCGGATGCTGCCGAATGAAAACGAGGTAAAAGAAATAAATGTTTTTGACGCGTTGAAAGACTATTCCCAAAACATCGTTTACAAGGGCCAAACGAAAATCAAGAACGTCAAGTGCGACGAGGAAAGCGTTTGGTTCAACTGGATGAAAGACACGAAACCAGTCAAAGTAAAGAAAATCATCAAGACGGACACGCCAGAATTCGAATCTTTGTGCAGGCTGCTTGCGGCTTACTGCGCCGAAGGCAGTTCCTCGACGATAGAAACCACGTCTTCCCGCACTGGCGCAAGCATAGCTGGAGAAGAAAAATGGCTTGAAGAACTCAAAAAGGATTACGAAAAACTGTTTTCCAACGTCAAAATTAGCGTCATCCGTTCAACCAAGAAAAAACGCCATTTGCATTACGTCACCGAAGACGGATCTGAAAAAACGACGGACTACGAAGACCACACGCACAAGCTTCAAATGATGAACGCACTCAGCGCCGTTTTCTTCAAAATGTTTTGCGGGCAAAAAAGCACTGGAAAAAAACTACCAGAATTCATCTACAACGTTCCGAACGAGTACAAGCGCATATTCTTGAACAAGTTGTTGGAAGGAGACGGCAGCAGAAGCGTGAACAAGCGACTCGGCTACTCTGACGAATACAAGAAGAAAAACTTTTCTTACACCACTCAATCAACTGCATTAGTAAGCGGTTTAAGTGTGCTGCTCAGACAACTCGGCATAAACCACTCTATTCATTATCGCGAGAAAAAGACGGCATATGCAATCAAGACGTCAGATAAGTACAACGAGCGAGTCAAAACAAGGATAACACAAGAAAAATACGTCGGCTGGGTTTACGATTTGAGCGTCGAAGACAACCACACGTTCGTAGATGCCTGCGGGCAAATAGTGTTACACAACACTGATTCTTTGATGTTGCTTTACCCGAAAGGCGGCGAAGAAAAAGTAAAGGAATTCCAGAAGAGCGTAAACGCAACGCTGCCGGAAAAAATGGAGCTCGAGCTGGAAGACTTTTATCCGCGCGGCATCTTCGTCGCGAAAAAACAGGAAGGCGGCAAAGGCGAGCGCGGAGCCAAGAAAAAATACGCGTTGATCAACCGCGAGGGAAAAATCAAGATTCGCGGTTTCGAACTCGTTCGCCGCGATTGGTCGCGAATCGCGCGCAACACGCAGCGCGAAGTCTTGCGCATTCTGCTCAGCGAGGGAGACGTGCGGAAAGCAGTCGAACTCGTGCGCGAGACGATAGCGAAGCTAAAGGCAGGCGAAGTGCCGCTCGAGGAGTGCGTGGTGTACACGCAATTGCAGAAGAGCACCGCCTCTTACGAAATCAAGAGTCCCGAACTCAGCGC
>CAITNU010000066.1 GCA_903893865.1 uncultured Microcaldota archaeon | reverse complement strand
GCGTCGTTCATTTGAATGCTGCGCACTTGCATTCGCTTGCCGGACGGGTGGCAAACGAATTCGTCGTGCACTCGCGCCGTTCCGCGCGCGACGAAGCCGAGCGCTATAGTGCCCACGCCTTTGACTTCGAAGCAGTGGTCGACTAGCGTTACCGCGCTTCCTTCGCTTGAAGCCGCGCTTTCCTGCGTTAAAAGAAAATTTTTGGCTTCGTTGAAATCCGCAAACGTTTTGCTTTCGCGCAAATTGCGCGTGTTCGCTAGAAGCGGTGCGAAGTCGAGCGAGTCGCTCGCGAAAACCGCTTTCGCTTGCAGGAAGTCGAGAGCAACGATTATTTCGCCGAGGCTGGGCGAAGCGCGCTGCGCCACTACGACGCTCCAGTCAGCGAGGGTTATCGCTTGCAGGAGCGCGCTTGGTTTTTGCGGGTAAGCAGCGCTTTCTACGACGTTAACGATTTTTCCTTGGAATACGGTGTGGTAAAAGCCTAAATCGTCTACCGTGCTTTTTTTCGCGATTTGCGCTGCCGCCGCAGCTCGCGCTTGCGCGTCTTCGCCTAAAACCGCAATATTCAAGCTTGACAAAACAATTACCGTTGGTTAACTAAAAGAAAATAACGCCGTGCAGAACGCATCCGCCGCGAAAAACGTTGCAATTCATTTCAATCCGAGGGCTGCGGCGAGCGCTTCCCTGTCGAAGCCGATTATTATTCTGCCGTCGATGTCGATTACCGGCACGCCCATTTGCCCGCTCTTGTCAATCATCGCCTGCGCCGCAGCGCTGTCGTCGGAAACGTCGATATCCTTAAACGCGATTTTGTTTTCCTTCAAATAGTCTTTAGCCATGTGGCAGTACGGGCACGTCGGCGTGGAGTAAACAATCACTTTCTTAGCCAAAACAAACCACCTCTAAGCATCCCGTGAAAAGAAACGCGAACTAGAAATATAACGCTTGCCCTCGCCGACTCGTTCCGCTCATTTTCCGGCTTTGCGAATCTGAATTTCGGAAACCAGTCGCGCAACGAGTTTTCCGACGGCGCCGTCGAGCGCCGCGTCCTTCAGCGCCCCGTCGGCGTCGAACGCGTCACCAGCTTTCGAAACGCGCACTTCGGGCGTTGGCAGGACTAACGCATCTACGCTCGCGAGAATCGGGCGAATAGCGGCTTGCGCGCGGACAGTCGCGAAACCGCCGGCGGAAGCGCCCATGATTGCGACTGTTTTTCCCGTGAAAACGTTCGGGTTGCGCGAAGCCCAGTCGATCGCGTTTTTGGTCACGCAGGAAACCGAGTAATTGTATTCGGGAGTCGCAACGATTACGCCGTCGGCTGCGGCAATTGCTTCGCGCATTTTTTGGACTGCGACTGGAAAACCCACACGTTCAACGTCCTCGTTGTAGAGCGGAACGCCGCTCAAATCGATTTCCTCGAACGCAACGCCGAGCGCGTTCGCTTTCGCAGCTGCAACGCGCAAGAGTTTCTTGTTGTAGGACGCCGTCCGCAAGCTTCCCGCGAAACCGACTATTTTGAGTGTCATGAAAATCTCCTTAATTCAGAAACGCGCTCGACTAAGAGCAACGTTTTCATCCCACTAGCGCGACTGGCGCGTCGTTAACAATGTTTTGCAGATGGTTGTACGCCTTGTCGGCGTAAGCTACCGCGGCAGGTCCCGAACCGTTGTATCTGCGGAATGCCTCGCGCACGTCGCCGCCAGCTTCCTTGAGTTTTGCTGCTAACTCCATCGCGCCGGCTGTCGCCGAATTCAGCGGGTGGAAGCAGTTTGAAGAGTCGTCGTAATGGAGTTCGGCCTTGGGGTAGGCGTTGAAAGGATAATTGCCCCACTTGTCGCGCTCGCACGTCTTGCCCACGAAAGCATAAGAACTTCGATAGGATGAGCAATAATCCTCGTAATTCTGGTAGTATTGAGGCATTGTTTGAAAAGCGCCGCACTCGCCGTCGAGTCCAACGTCGTAAGCGTCTCCGCGACTTTCCATCCAAAGCAACGTGCACAAGTATTGTGGTTTTACGCCCGTCTTCTTGGAAACCATCACTATTACTTGTTCCCACGAGAGTTGGGGCTGGCCGGAAGCAATCTCGTATGGTTCGATGCTGTTGTCTTCGAGTCCCTTGCACCAGCGTCCGTTATATAGTGTTTCGAATTGCTTCGAATCGATTGTAGACTCCGGCATCGAGCTAGTTATTTCGCGGACTGTTGTCAGCGCGGTTGAAGCTGCTTCTTCAGAAACTACTGCGGGTTCTTTTTCGAGTTGGGCGAGATAATCCATCGCCGTTTGGCCTGAATACACGCAAACCGAGTCGTCGGAGCAGGCGGGCAAAGCGGCGCTAACGCGCGAAACTAAAAAAGCCAGAAATAAAAATAATGCGATTGCGGGAACCAAAAAATGCGGGCGGTTTGTTTTCATAAGTACTACTATGCTTTACGGCTTAAAAAAAAGCTCGCTTTACGCTAAACGGCGTTTTCACTCTTTCGGGTGCGGCTTCATGTAGTTGCGGAGGAGCTCGGCGGCTCGCTTGACGCTTCTCCCGATTTGCTTTTCGCTTTTGGCGCCGCTGCAAATGACTTTACCGTTCTTGAATAAGAGCAGCGTAGTTCCCATGTCCTTCAAGCGCATTATGGCGCCGGGAAACTGTTCCGGTTCGTACTCGACGTTGTCGACTTTCATCGCTATGTTGAACAAATCGAGTTCCACGTCCAAGTTCGCGCTCGCGACGATATTCTCGACTTTAAAATTCGTGTTAACCCGGTATCTCTTTCTCGCCATACGCAATCACCCGCCTAGCGCAGATGCGTCGCGCTTCGCCGCGACTCCTCGTGACACTCCGCAACGCTCCACGCCGTGCCTTCCCTTTTTAAACCCGCTTTTCGCATTGATTTATAAATGTTTCGCATGTTGGGGTTTAAAAACGTTTATATAAGCCGTTTTTCCTATACTAACCTCAATCCCGCGGGTTTATTGCGTCGCGCGCGGATTTTCTGGGGTTTTTTCGAATGAAGAAGAGTCACGGCGGAATAGTCAAACGCAGCAGGAACGTGCGTTCTCTAGGACGTTTAAGCGCGGCAGCGAGATTGCGTTCGTACGCCGTGGGAGCGCGCGTGCGCATTCGCGTGAACCCGAGCGTTCAAGCGGGCAAGCCGAACACGCTGCGCTTCAACAACAAAATCGGTTCGGTAGCGGCGAAGCGCGGTTCGTGCTTTGAAATCGTCTTCAAGGACGGCGGAAAAACGAAGAAACTCGTTGTGGCGAACGCGCACTTGACGCCGGCGTAAGCTGCACAAGACGAAATGCAAACGGCTAGCGGTGGTTTCGGAATGGACGCCAAGGAAGAAAAAATAATCGCGTTGCCTGAAGCGCGCGCTCTCCTCGAAAAGCGGAGGAAGGATGGACCGCTCGGCTACGAACAGCAGAATACGCTCGCTTACTTCGAGGAATTCGCCGCTCTCGGCGAAAAGGACGGACGCGAGATGGCAAAGGAACTCGCGGGCCTCGGTTTCTTGAGCGAAACGCAAATCGCGAGCCTCTTGAACAACATGCCTCGTTTTGAAAACGAGGTGCGCGCGATTCTTGCGGGCGGCGAGAAGAGCGGCGCTACGCCCGAGCAAGCGAAGCAGGTTTTGAAGATAATCAAGGAGTACTCGCCGAAAAAGTGAGGCGCGCTGCTGGGAAAGCGCGAAAGCGTGAAACCCGAGTTTTAGTGTCCTCTCAAAGCTTTTTTTAATGCGGTTGAACAAACACTTACTGGAAAAAACGGATTAAAAGGGTTGGCTGAAGCTGTTGAAGGACGGGTTGAAGGAAAATGGAGCGGCGGGAAGAGTACGCGCTAGTGTTAGACTACTTGCCTTACGGGAAATCAGGCGAAGCGCAGCGCGAGCCCGTCGCGCAAATCGTCGGCGAAACTTTTTTTACGCTGCTTGAAGTCGTGCCGAAGCCAGAGGCGAAACTCAAGGCGGAGGAACGCGTTTACATCGGCGGCGGGGAAAGAGAAAAAATCGACCACGTGAAGGGACGCGTGCAGTGGCGCGATTTGACGTCGAGCGCGCAAAACGAGGCCAGGCTCGTAATCAAGAAGATGGTTAAGGAGCGCGAAGCGTTTTTCGTTGACTTTTTCAACCGAGCTGGCGCGATCAACATTCGCGCGCACACTCTCGAGCACATTCCGAGCGTTGGGAAAAAGCATTTGGCCGCGATTCTCGAGGCGCGCGACCGCAAGAAGTTCGAGTCTTTTGAGGACGTGCGCGGCCGCGTTCCGCACTTGCGCCACATCGAGGATTTGATCGTCGAGCGCATCATTCACGAGCTGGAAGGCGAAGCGAAGTACTATTTGTTCACGAAGCCGCCCGCAAGGCACGAAGAATAAAACACGCCGAAAAATTAGATGACAACTTTAATGTTCTCGTCGGTATTTCGCCAGCTGCGCTTGAAAACAACTCGGCAGTTCACGTTATTGTTACTGTGCCTGAGGAGGTCTGCGCAGTCGCATTCGTTGCTTGGAAAGTAAGCGTCAAGCCGTAAATGCCGTTGATACTCGTAGTGTTTTGAATAGTGAACCCCGCGGCGAACGAACCGTTCACAACCAACGTCGACGGGCAAGACGGTGCGGAAGCAATTGAAGTGTCATTAACGGAGCAAACTATTCCGCTCAACGCCTGGTTTCCCGTGTTCAAGAAAGTAATGGATTGCGTCGTATTCCAGTTATTGCCTGCATTCAAAGTTGCGGTAAAACTCGAAGGCAGCGCCGTAAAAGACCAAGTCGGAGTCGGCGACGGCGCAGTAGTACTAAAAACGCCGGTGGAACTCGTGGCGGAGGCGCAAACGTTCAACGAATTGCAACTCCAAACGCGGTAGTAAAACGTTGTTGAAGCAGCGAGCCCCGTCAACACAACCACGTGACTCGTCAACAACGATGAATTCAAAGTCGAGTTCAAACCGTAAGACGCATTCAAGCCATACTCTACTTTGCCGTCGCTCGCCACATCAGTGGTCCACGTAATCGTCGCGTTGTTTGTGCTCGCAGTTGCCGCAACGCTCGAAATAATCGGTGCGGCCGACGCGTTGTATCCGTTCGTGAGCGACGCCGTGCAAGAAGCGCCTCCCGCGTTCGCGCTGGCTTCGTAAGTCGTTCCGCCTAACGGCGCGAGCGGGTAAACGCAAGAGCGGAACGCGCCGCCTTGCGAACCGATTGAGACGCTTTGGCCGACGTCGCCGCTGAAGCACTTAAGCGTGGCCGTAGTTGCGCTCGAAGGCAGGTTTTTGAATGCAGCAGCCAAAACTACGTTAGTTATTGGGCCGACGAACGAGTTAGGGGTTGCAGTCAAAATGCAGGACGGCGCGGTAGTCGAAGGCGCTGGTGAAGGGCTCGGCGAAGGCGTCGGTGTTTGCGCAGTCGCTGTAGGCGTTGGCGTTCTTGTAGCAGTCGGAGTCGGCGTAAGCGAAGCCGCAGTGCTCGGCGTAACGCTTGCAACGAACGGCGTTGGCGAAGCGGGCCACTGTTTTTCCTGGACGCATCCGGCGAAAACAATAGTCAAAGCAACGAAGGCGAAAACGACGGCTAAACGGTTCAATTCAATCACCTGAACTCGTTACCCGTAGCTTAAATAAAAAACCCGCGCTCTACGCACGATCGCCGCGCGCTCGCAGTTTACGCCTGCCCGTCCCCGCTCACAGCGGTTCGCGCAAAGCGCTTTTCAAGAAAATAGGTTCAAGCGCTTGCCGCCGGAATCGCAGAAAGCTTCCGCTTTCTTCAGCCGCTCGCCGTCAACTTCGCGCAAATCGTATTCGATTACCCACGCTTCTCCCGCGGCCAGCGTTTCGCGCCGCCACTTGAACACTTTTCCCGTAACAGTTTCGCTAACGCTCGGTTTTTCGGAAAACGAGGCGGCGACCGCTTCCTCGGGCGCGTAATCGACTAAAATCACGCCGTTCAAATCGCCTCGCCCGGCGCTTAATTCCAAGCGCACTCTTTTTCCGTCGAACGATTTGCGGAGTCTTGACGCGGAATAATAAATGCGATAGTACGCGACGCCCGCGAGCGCTAAGAACAGCACCGCTACGGCAATCCACTCGGGACTCACGCCCCAGTTGAAGAATCCGGTCAACGCGTTTGATGCGCCCGTTCCCGCGCCTCCCGCTCCGTTCGCTCCTCCTTTTGAGCCGCTTAATTCCGCGAGAGTTGGTGCAGCGAAAACGTTTTTCTCTTTCACGCGAACTTTTTTCGTTGCGTCGGCGAAGCCGAGCGTCCACTCGCCTGGCGTAGAGAAAAAGAATTGCGTCGAACCGTCCGTTTCCAGAAAGCGTTCGAACCTGCTTCCCGCGCCGTCGTCGAGCCACAAGACGCCGTGCGCTGGCGAACCGTCCACGAAAACGACGACGCGCTGCGTTCCGATTTCAAACTCGTTCGCGCAACGAATGTCCACAGCGACGCGAGACGCAGCGAAAGCTGAAGGCGAGGCGCGCGGAGTCGCGCAAGGCGACGTCGTAAGCGAAGCCAGTGAGGGCATAGGCGTTAGCGTCACCCAAACCGTTGGCGTTGCAGTCGTCGTCGGCGTAATCGTTGCCGAAGGAGTAGCGCAAGGCGTTGCGCTTGCGCTCGTTGTCGCGCTCGCACTTGCAGTCGGCGTGGCACTGGACGTCGGAGTTGGCGTTATAGACGGCGTTTCCGTAGGCGTTGCAGTCACTGTCGGCGTTGGTGCCGCGCTCGCAATTGGAGTCGGAGTCGTTGAAGCGTCTGCAGACGGCGACGGATTAGATGACGGACTTGAGCTAGGTGCTGGATTTGGACTGGGTGATGGGCTTGGAGATGGAGCGAATACCGTATAAGAAATGGCGACGTCGTGAAGGTAGTGAGTAGCGCCTCGTTCATTTAAACGAACGCTAACTATTATTGAATTATCTTGTTGAAGATAATTTGAGCCACACAGTGAGCCTGAGTGGAATAGCTCGCCGTTACCAGGTTCAACAGAATAAACAAAAACATAATTTTCAGAATTAGTTTTTAAAAAAATTTCTTTATTACCAGAACTTACTGTATAAATAGTTATACAATTAGGAACACCTTGTTGAATGGGCAAAGAAAAATCAGCGCCATAGTTTCCTTCGCCTATAAAACGCCAATATGTCGATTGGTCAAATATAGCATTATCAATCGAGTTTGAAGGCGATCCGTAAGTTGAAATTGGGCTGCCGAAATAATTCAAAAACGTTGGATGCAGAGGACCAAAACTTTCAGCGCGAATAAAATTAACAGAGTATAGTAAAATGAAAACAACAAAAAATACAATACATCTCAGTCTGGCCATAAACTAAATTCGTATCAAATTAGTATATAATACTCGCTTATTTCCCGCTCTTAGGCGAGGTTGTTTCCCACTTTTCCAGCGCGCGCTTTAACTCGACGTGCTCAAAAGCGTATTCACGCAAAGGAACTCCAGCGCTTACGGCATCAATGGCCTGTCGGGTTGCCCTCGCGCCTGCAGCGACGCCGTCCGGATGCCCACTGACTCCGCCTCCCGCCTGAAGAAACACGTCGTTGCCCATCGCGGCAACGACTTGCGGGAGCACGCCTGGGTGCAATCCGCCGCTCGCGACGGCGAAAACAGGCGCGAGCCCGAACCAGTTTTGCTCGAGCGCGCCTTGCGCTTCGTCTTTCGCAACTCGCGGGCTCTGAATTTCTTTTACGAGTTCGAGGACTTCGCTTGCGTTGCCTTCCATTTTCCCGTAAATCGCGCCGACGTGCAGCGAGTCGACTCCGATTAGGCGAGAGAGTTTTGCGATGGCGAGCATGCTGATTCCGTGGCGCGGGTTGCGCGTGAGCGCAGCGTGCCCCGCGCGGTGCGCGTGAATAACGAGCCGCAGGTTCGCGTCGCGCAGCGTTTGCAACGCGCTCCATCCGCACGTGAGGATATCGATCATCGTCACGTTTCCGCCGTTGTCTTTCACGAGTTGTGCGCGGCGCAGCATCTCGTTCGTTTCCGCAGAGACGTTGCAGACGTACAGCTTGCGTTCGCCAGTTTCGCTTTGTGCGCGGTCCATTGCTTCAAGCGTGGCTGCGAGCCGTTTCTCGAAATTATTGAATCGCATGCTCGTGAGATTCTCATCGTCTTTCACGAGGTCGAGTCCGTTAACCCAGCAATCGTAAGCAACGCCGGCGTGTTCTCGCTCGTTCAAGCCGACTTTCGGTTTGATTATCGTGCCACACAATGGGCGGCGCGGAACGCGAAGCATTTTACGGACTCCTGAAATGCCGAGTTGCGGGCCCTTGAAGGCGTTGATCAGCGTTTTCGTCAAAGTAAAATCGTTCAGGCGAAGCGAATCGACCACGCGCATGCCGAAAACGTTTCCGGCTATCGCGCTCATCAACTGCGGCGCGCTACCCGCTTCGAAAAGCTCGTCTGGGTAAGCGATGCGCGCGACGAAGCCCGCGCCGCGCCGTTTGAGGTGAAAAATTTTTGGTGCGAGGCGCGCTGCAGTTCGCGGTTTGAGAGTCGCGATTGCCGTCCACGTTCCGATAGAGCTTTCCGCGGCGAGTTGTTCGCAAGCGTATTTCGGCGTAACGCCTCGCGCCGGCTCGAAGTAGTATTCCGCGACCAAGTCGTTTTCGTTTGGCTTGCAGCCGAGGCGGACGAAACCCATTAAAACCACTGTTTAGCCTACGCAAGTTAAATTAAAAAGTCGGTTGCTTGGACACGGCGGCGCGGCTGAGTAAAACGTTTTGGAGAATTGATGGCGAGCTGGCAAGCGGTTAAGATGTTTTCAGCACGTTTCCGTACGCATCCAAGGCGACGAAAATCGTCGCGTCGTTCTTGTTCCACTGGATTGCCCACGACCCGGTTGGAACGTCTTGGGCGAAAGACAAGAGGTCGGCGGACGAAACTAGCGGGCAGTAAGCGAGCGCCTCGTCGTTGTCGTAGTGCGCGATTTCCTCGGCGGAGAAAGCGCACGCGTAATCCGCGCCGGCTGTTTGCGGGATAACGCCCGAATCGATTATCGCTTCTTCGCGCAGCACAATCGGCGAGCGCTCGGCACAGTCTTTGATTAATTGTTCTGGCCGGTACTTGAACGAAAGAACGTCGGAGTAAGAGCGTTTTTCAGAAGTCGGGCATTTCGAGTGCGGCGCGCGCGTTACGATTACGTCCGTAGTCCACACGCCGCCGCTGCCAGTAAAGTTGAAGATTTGAATCTCGTCTCGAGCGATGCCTTGCTGCGCCAAGTCGTTCAACAACAGCGTGTAGGCGTCGTTGCTGGTTGTTTTCGTTTCTGGTTTTGGCAGGATCGAGTAGGCGAGCATTAGCACGACTATTAAGCCCGCAAGCGCGACAACCGATTTGAACGAGTCCGTAAAAACACCTTTAGTTTACTTAGGCGTGCTTCCGTTTTAACCCTTAAATTTTAAGCGCACGCTCATTTAAAAGCGATTCCCAAGCCCGCGCTTCCAAACGATTCCGAAACCGCGCTGCAGAAAAGGAAACGCGAAAACGTGGGGTTCGGCGCAATAAAACGCATTAGCACGTAACCGTTATTTCGAATCCGCTGACGTTCGCCGTCCACTCGCCTGCGCCCGTGTTGTTCACGTCTATTCTTTGTTCGAGGAAGACGGACTCGTTTTTTCTTGCACTGCCATAATTGACGAATAAGTCGAACGTCGCATTAGTGACGAATGCCTCATCGAACCCCGGCATTACTTCATCAGGTTCGCTAGTTTGAGTGACCAGATTCGAGTAGCTCGTGTATACCCCGCTTGAATTGAGTTCGCGCGCCGCCGCCGACAGATAGCCGTCGCTTAAATCCTCAAAGTTCGGCGCTCCTGAGCCACCGCACCCCGTGCTCGCGAATTCGTAGTCGAGCAAAGCGTCGCGGAAGGAAGCGTTGAGGAACGAAACCGAGTTTGCGAAGTGGTTGGCTACTTTGCGCGATTCGAAGGACGAGAGGAGCGCGCGCTGCTGGGCCGACGAAGCGATTAGCACCGCCGCGATGCCGCTGATGAAGACGATTGCGAGGACCGCGATTAGCGTTGACGTGAACGCGCGTTTGCGCGAAAACGTTTTTGGAAAAGAAATTTTTGAAAACATTTAGGGCGTCACCCAAACTTCAGAATAGTTTTCGTTGCTAGAACCGAGATCGCTGGCAGATAGGTTTCCGTCGTCCCGTGACGTAATACAGGGAAACGCCTCGCAATTGCACAACGACGGGTAGTGGTAAAACCGCGCTCTCGCGATGGTGTTCGCGCCCGCGTTTTCCGCGTCGCTCGCGTTGCCGAAGCGTTGAAATCTAGTCAAAGCAAAGAATTCAGCGTTGCTGAGCTGTACTGAATTCGTTTCGTTGTATTCGAGCGCGAGCGAGTCGAAGCCGAGTTGTTCGAGCTCGAAAAATTTTTCGTTTCTGGCGGGCGGGAGGTAAGCGAAAGCGAACAGCGTGACGAGCGTTGAAACGAGCGCGAGAGCGAAAAGCGCGTCGATAGTGAAGATGAACGCGCGACTGCGCTTGATTGCAAATCGCTTCAGCGGCGTTAACAAGCTCTAACCTCCAAAACGCATGCGACGGGCGAAGGCACTGGCGTTGCGGTAGGCGAAGGAACGCAGGATTCGAGGCGTCTCGCGGAGAAAACACCGCGGCTGCTGCAAGAAAAACCGGAGCAATCGCCAAATACTTCCTGGATTTGCTGCACGCCGCCTTCTAAAAACACGTGGCGGGCGCAGTATTCAGTGTTTGGCGGAACCGCTTGAAAACCTTCATCGTGAATGAGTGCGGCTATCGATTCCGCCTTGTTGTTCGCGAGAAACGCCGCGAGTTCGGCGCGCGAATGCGAGAATTCGTTGAACTGCATAATCGCGCCCACGCACACCGCGAGAATCGAGACTGCGACGAGAAAATCAACGCTCAACAACTGCGCCCGCCGAGCGGCCCCGCGCTTTTCGTTTCGTCTTTCCGTTTGTCGTAAAACCATTATTCGCACTCTCCGCTTGAAACGCCAACGCGCCGGACGCCTCCTTCTGAGGAAGCGTTCACGCAAACAATTCCCGCATTTTTTTCGCCGTTTGCGGTCACGCAGCGCGCCTTCACGGCTACAGCAGAAAAATTGCATAACGCGGCCTGCTGCGCCGAAAGCGCGCCCGCCCGTTCGGGAATAATGCGAATGACGTTATCGCCGCCCGCGCCAAGCGAGTAATTCACGTCGCGTCCTTCAAGGTAAATGCAAGGCAGAACGTAATCAACGGAAGTGTTCGACGCGCAAACCGAGTTCGCTATTTGCGCGAGCGAGGCGGCAACGAGTTTTTCCTGGTCGACGAGCGTGGTGCTTGCGTCGCGTTGAGTCGCGACGAAGTGGTTCATCCAGTAAAGCACTAACAGGAAGAACGTCATGCCTAGGAAGAGTTCGACGGAAACCTGAGCCTTGTGTTTCCCATTTTTTTCTTTCGTCAATTCAGTCAAGCAGAATCGCCTATTGCGTAAAACCGCCTACTGCGTTACCGCGCTGATTAATAAAACAACTGCGCAACGCCGCCCGTGGCGCCGAGAGAGAACAAAATCGACGGAACGAACAACGCGCCCATAGCGTAACTCCGCTTCAATCCAAGCAACGGCGCGACGCAGCCGGCTGCGCCTGCCGCAGCGAGAACGAGGAGTCCGCCCCAACCGGAAAACGCAAGCGAGCCGAGCGCTACTAAAACCAAGAGCGAAGCGGAAAAAGCGTTTCCGGAAACGCGCAGGAAAAACGCGGCGAAGCGCTTGCGCAACGCCAACAGCAGCGCGAGTCCGAGCGCGAGCGCGGCGAGCGCTGCGACGCAAACGAGCGCGTAGTCCGCGAGCGACGCCGCAGCGCGTTGCGAAGCGAACGCTTCGAGCGCGAACGCGGCCGCGCCCGAACGCGCTTTGCCTATTGCGAACACGCCCGCGAAATCGAAAAACATTTTTGCTGCAACGAGCGCGCTGCTGGCTTCGAGAAACGCTTCCGCGTCGGACTCGAGGAAAAAGAAGATCGCGCCGCACAACAACGCGGGGCTGAGCGCGGGGAAAAGCACGCTCAACGCGCCGACTAGAACGCCCGCGAGCACGAGCCGCCAATCAACGGGCTTGGCCGCCTGCAACGAAAACGCGTTTCCGCCGTCATCCACTTCGGTTTTTAGTTTCTCCGGTTTCGCGCCGAAAGAAAAAAGCACTGCAGGCACGCCGAAAAGTCCGGCAAGCAGCGGAAACAACGGCTGACGGCAGACGGGCAGCGTTAGCGCCGCGAAGCCAACCGCGCCGCTTAAAACGAAAACGCCGATTGCGAGCGCGACGCGCTTCGCACGTCTCGCTAGCCCGGCGCGCTCGGCGCGTCCAGCAAGCGTTTCGCTCCCATCGCGCGCATCGTGCTCGCCGCCCCGCTCGCGCGCTACCGCGAGCGCGACTATCGCAATCAACGCTAGCGCGGAAAACGGTTTCGCTGCTGCGAAAAGCGTTGGCAGCGCGAAAAGCGCTAGGGGCGCGAGGCACAAGCTCGCGAGGAGCGCGAGGAAGAGCGAGCGGCTTATCAGAAAAAGCGCGTGTTCTGCGCGGCCTTGCAGGACGAGTCGCTGCGCTGGCAACGCGACAACTGACTGGTTTTGAGCGGGCAGCGCGAGAAACAGCGCGGGAATCGTTTCGAACGCGAGGTGCGAAAACGATAGCGCGACTGCGAATACGCTTGCTGCGATCGGCGTGCTGAACGCACCAAAATCGATGGATGCGAACGCGGCTAGAACGTTGTTCGTGTGCACGAACGGAAGCGCGCCGGAAACGCCCGCGGCGAAGCCCGAGAAGAAAGCGAAAAGAACTGCAAAGAAATCCAAAAACAATCAACTCGGAACGCGCTAGTTCGGAACGCGTTAGCTCGATAGCAGTTCGAGTCCGTTCGGCGTTTCAACTTCGATTTCCAGTCCGCGCGCGTCTTCGCGTAAAATGCCTTCGACTCGGAGTCTCGCGCCGGAGCGCAGTGTTCGCAAATCGATTCTCGAGCTCGTTATTTCGTTAGCGAGTTGCGGCGAGATGAAGAAGGAAATGCAGGCGCTTTGGCAGAGCATTCCGCTGAAGCTTCCGCTGCTCGCGCTGTAACGCGGCGCCGCGAGTTTGCCTGTTGCTGCGATGAAGGAGCCTTCGTCCTGCGAGCTGAGAAGAGCGACGTCGCTTTCGATGGGCGGAGTCGAGCGAACGAATAACGCGATTGCGGCTAGGCACGCGAGCGATAGCGCGGCGCAAAACAACGCTAACCGTTGTTGGTGGTTCGCGGCGTTTAACGGATTTTTTTGTTCTTGATTTTTGGCGGGGTTCAATCGATTACCGCCTCGCGTTCGCCAACGCCGAGTCGTCCGAGCAAGCCTTTCGCTTGAAACCGCACGAGAACCAAATCGTCTTCCTTGAGACTGCGCGCGTTGCCCGCGCGGCGCTCTGCGCAGCGAGCTGCGTAGACTCCGGGCGCGGCTTCGCTCGCGAGCGAACCGCGTTCAACGCGCACTACAACCCAGTTTTTAGTGCAAGCGAGCACGCGCGCTTTGGCTGGCGCGGAGAAGAGAAAGCGGCGAGCAGCGATGAAGAATGCGAGAAAAACGGCGATGAAAAGCGGAACGAGAAAAATTTTTTGGTAGAGTTCGCCGCCGAGCGAGGCGAAGAAAACGAAGAATGCGGACAAAGCGAAAAGCAAGACGGCGAGCGCGAGGCCTGCGCGGCGTTCGCTTTCAGGCAAGCGCAAAGCGACGGCGAACGCGGCGATTGCGAAAATCGCGAGCGCGAGCCACGCCGCAGCTGGCGCGGAAAAAGAGAGCGCCACGCTGGATGCGAGCATGATTAAAAGCAAAACCTGCAGGAGCTGTTGCAAGCGCTGCGGCGCCGCCGCAGCGTTGTTGAAGTGGTTCGGTTTTGCTTTCGCTTTCAATTGTTTCGTTGGCAAGCGCGGCAATCCTCTCAGCGATTTTCGAGCGTTCGTTTTTCGAGTGTTAGGCGTGTTCAGATTTTTTTCAGCGTTTTTTCACGGTATCGAGTCGACGATGCAGTAATCGAAATTAGTTGATTGAAAACAATACGTTGCCGGCGTAGGCGCGAGGGGCGCCACTGTTTTTTGCACCGCGGTTATCATCTGCTTTTTCAAATCGCTTGGAAGCGGTTGGAGTCTTCCATTGTTTGTGCCGCCCGCCCACGAGTAAATCACGGGCGAAAAGTTGACGCTGCGCCAAGATTGAATGTGGTTAAGCGAAGTCAAGTAAAACGACGAATTGCCTGCAGTCCAGTAAACGGCTGCAGCACGGGCGGAGCCCGTAGCCATGTTCAACTCGCTTTCGCGTATGCCTGTAATCATCAACGCCACAACGAAGCCTAAAACGAGGGATAGAATGAAAACGTATTCCATGCTTGCTTGGCCGCGGGAAAACGAAACCAACGAAAAACACCTTTTGAAAACGATTGAACGATTTTACGCCTCGCATGCGCTTTCGCGGCGCGTTGTTCACCTGCGCGCGCACGAGACGTTGACGTAATCGCCGTTGCTTTGCGCGCGCAACTCCCACCAACCCGCGCTCAACCCGCCTTGCTGGATGGTGCTAGCGCAAAGCGTATCGAAGTTTTTCGGGAGCGTTGAAGCCGAGCGTGCGCCGTAGATGTAAAGCATTTGCTGGTCCGACGATTGTTGCCCGACCTGCCCCGCAGTTGTCGGGGTTACGTTCGCGATGATGCAAAAGTACGCTTTGCGCGTAGTATTGTAGTAAAAACAATACGCTCCCGGCGGAACGAAGACGCTTAAGTTCAACGCGCTTCCGTTGCCGCTCAACGCCGCGAAATCGGTCGCTTGCGTGAGCGAGTCGAGCGAGCTTTTCGAAATCACTGCCGCGTCGAGCGCTTTTGTTCTCGCGACTTCGTTTCGCGAAATGTTGTACAAAATCATGCTGAACGCGATTATTATCGACAGGACGAGAAAGAATTCGACGCTCAACTGCGCTTTTCTTTTTGCATCGCTCGAAAAAATCAAGTTTATCCCCCGCGCGAAATCAAGAAACCAAACTGAAATCGAAAAAACCGTCAAACCAGCGAAACGAAACGCAGTAGCGCGAGCGCGAAAGCCGCTGCGCCGACTTGCGGCGCGAAAGGCAGCGCATCTGCCGCGAGCAAGAATCCAACGCCGCGCGACTTTAAAACCTTTTTCAGTTCCCGCGCTTCGAGCGCCGTGAGTCCCGCTGCGCGCCGCGCGTCGCACAAAACCCTGCCGCGAGGCTTAAAACTTGATTTTCCGCCGTGCAGTGCCGAACGAAGCGAGTCCCGCCAACCCCACGAGCGAAGCGCGTCGTTCGAGTCCAAGTAAAGAGTTTGCGCCGGCACGATTCCTTCGCGCACTTGCTGCAAAGGAATTTTTTCTTTTAAGAGCCCCGCTGCGAAAAACGCGGCGCGCAACACGAACGACGCAGCGAAAACGCCTGCCGCCCCCGCAGCAAGCGAAGAAACGATTCCGTCAAGGCTCCAAGAAAACGCGATTACGCCGAGCGCGTGCACCAAGCCCGCAAGCAACGCGCCGCCAACAGCGTCTTTCACGCTCGCAACAAACGCGCCCGCGAGCACGCGGCGTTCTCGCCACGCGCGCTCGCGCCTCGCAAACAACGCGAAAGGCGCCGTAAGCGCCGCGGCGAGCAAGAAAACGCCTGCAGGCAGCAAAAGCACGTCCGCGATTTGCGTTGGGAATCGCGCGAGCGCAAGCAGCGCAAGGCACGCGGTAAAGAATTTTGCGTCCCCCCCGGCCCAAGCGCCGACGAAATAAAGCAATAGCGCGAAGGCGAACGCGACGAGAACGAGCGCGTAATACAACGGCGGCGCGCGAGCGAGCAGCGCGAAAGCGAGGCTGAAGGCGAGCGCGAGCCAAGGAATGGCGTTGGGAATGCGTCGTGAGCGGTAGTCGTGGTGCGCCGCCGCAATCGAGGCGAGCGCGAGAACCGCGAGCGAAGCTAAACCGGCTAATGATTCAGGCATAGGAAAAGTAGCGCGCGTTTGAATTAAAAGCAAACGGAGGAGAAGAGCGGGGATGCGCGCGGTTTAGCCGAATAGCATGGAAATGGTTTCGTTGCGAGTCGCGGCAATGTCGCTGAGCGTTACATCAGTGAATTGTTTGACGTAGAACGCGAGCGTGAATGCGATTATCATGAGGAACAAGCCTAACGCTACTAAGAGAATGTATTCGACTGCGGCCTGTCCCTTGTCGTCCAAAACAATCGCCTCGGAATGCTTCGAAAACGCCTTGAAAACTTTGAATGGCAATTAAGGCTATTCGCGCGCGCTTAAAAAAGCTTTTTCGAGCGGTTGGAAAACCCACTGGTGACTAGGCTTTGAAAAGAAAAGGGAAAAAGAAAAACAAAAAATAACGGGAATTACCTAAACTGGTGCCGCACCGCAGCAATATCCTGTGCCATTAGCCGCTCCAGTTGCAGCAGTCGCAGGACAATTACCCGCTTGAACCGTATAGAGGGGAGCGCACGCGGCAATGGAAGGCGCGGCTGCACCGACTGGGTTCCAAGAGCCGTTGGCATAGTAGCAGCCGGACTGCGCCAACTGGTTTCTGCAAGAATTAACTTGAACGGTATTCGAGGTGCCTCCGAACAGTCCTCCGCGAAGCAGGACTATCGCGAGGACTACTATTAGCAGGATTCCTGCGAGTAGCAGAATGTATTCAAAAGTTCCTTGTCCTTTCTTCATTACAGCACCGCCTCCCTAAAATCAATTAAAACTATCAAAAAAGGTTAATCGCAGGCGATTTAAAAACGTTGCTGGTAATGACGGTTAACGGCAGTAACGGCGGCGGCGTTGAAAAACAACGGAAAAACGGTTAAAAACAAGAAAAATTCGGTTTATCGAAGTGTTTCGCACGGGATTTAAAAACAATTAATAAGCGCCGCGGGATTATTCAAAAACAAACGCGAAAAAACGAAAGCGAAAAACGAAAACGGGAACTGGATTTGGTGGTTGTAAGTTTCTCGGGTGATTGGTTTTGGTAAAGCTTAAAGCGAAGATAATCGACGTGGAAGCCGGGCTGAATGTTGCATTGTTGAACGAGAAGTACGGCGGGCAACTGGATTTCGACGTTTCGGATCGCGTGCGTTTAACCGTCGGACGCAAGACCGTCGTCGCAATGGTGGACTACTCGAAAAAACTCGTCGCGCCAGGTGAAATCGGTTTGTTCGCGGAAGTCTCACGCGCGCTCGGCGCGCGCGACGGGCAAAATGTCGAGACGGATTTGGCTCGGCGTCCGGCTTCGCTTGATTTCATTCACAAGAAGCTCGACGGCGGCACGCTCGCGGAAGCCGAAATAAAGGCGATTATCGGCGATTTGATGGAGGAACACTTGAGCACCGCCGAGAGCGCCGCCTTCATCGCCGGCGTTTACACTAAGGGTTTGAATACGGAGGAAACGGTTTTTCTCACGAAAGCGATTCTCGCGAGCGGCGGAGTGCTCAAATGCAAACGCAAACCCGTCGTGTCCGAACACAGCATAGGCGGCGTGGCTGGCGACCGCTCGTCCATGCTCGTCGTGCCCATAATCGCTTCCTTGGGGTTGACGATTCCTAAAACGGCTACTCGCGCTATTAGCAGCGCTTGCGGGAGCGCGGATGCGATGGAAATATTCGCGCCCGTGAATCTCAGCGTGCGCGAAGCCGAACGCGTTATCAACAAAACCGGCGGCTGCTTGATTTGGGGCGGAGCCGTGAATATTGCTGCTGCGGACGACAAGCTCATTAAAATCCGCAATCCGCTTCGTTTGGACCCGCAATCGCTTCTCCTCGCGAGCATTCTCGCGAAAAAAAAGGCTGAAGGCGCGAAGTTCGTCGTGCTCGATATTCCAGTCGGCCGCGGCGCGAAAATCGCGAGCGTGGATGAAGCGCGCGATCTAGCGAAGGCGTTCGAGGCGCTTGGAAAGTATTTGGACATGGAGGTTTCTTGCGTTATTACTGACGGGAGCGGGCCGGCGATGAATTGCGTTGGTCCAGCGCTTGAAGCGAGGCGCGTGCTTGAACTCCTCGAAGGAAAGGAAGAACCGCCGTTGATCGAGAAAGCGTGCACGTTGAGCGGCGTTCTTCTCGCTGCCGTAAAAGGAATAACGCGTCAGGAAGGCTATAGAGTGGCGAGGCAGCAACTCGCCAGCGGGAAAGCGCTTGAAAAGTTTCGGGAAATCATCGAAGCGCAGGGAGGCGATTCGCGCGTTCGGCCGAGCGACGTGCGCCTCGCGCAGCACTCGCAGAAAGTGTTTGCTGCCGAGAGCGGCGTAGTCGCGCACGTTGATAACAAGACGCTTTCTCGGGTTGCGCGAGTGCTCGGCGCGCCGAGCGACAAGGAAGCGGGAATAGTTCTCGAAGTCGCGAAAGGCGCGAGAGTGAAGGCAAAGCAGCACGTGGCGACGTTTTACTCCGACAGCGCTGAGAAGATTAGGGACGCGTTCGAGCAAATCAGGAAAATGCCGTTAATCGAAATCGACAAACTCGTCTTCGACGTCGTTTGACGGACAACGCAAGGATTAAAATTGTCGCCGCCGAAAACATTTACTTCTGACGGTTTGGTTTGGTTTTTGAGAATGATTGAAATTCGTTTTCACGGCAGGGGCGGGCAAGGCGCGGTGACGAGCGGCGAAATTCTTGCGAACGCAGCGTTCAACGACGGGAAGAACGCTCAATCGTTTCCAGCGTTCGGTCCCGAGCGCAGCGGCGCGCCGGTGAAGGCGTTCTGCAGAATCGCTGACGCGAAAGAAGGCGAGCGCGTGCGATTGCACGAGGAAGTGCGCGAGCCTGATTATCTGCTTGTTCTCGACGAGACGCTGGCGGACGCGGCGTTCGCTGGTGGAACAAAGAACGGAACGATAGCAATCATCGCCACGAAGCGCGCCGCTGGCGATTTCGCTGCGCCGAAGGGAACGCGTGTTTTGACGGTTGACGCTTATTCTATAGCTAGAGAAATGTTGGGCGCGCCTTTCGTGAACACTATTATTCTCGGCGCGTTCGCGAAGGCGAGCGGGCTCGTCACGCTTGAGAGCATCGAGAAAGCCATCAAGCGCCGGTTCAACGAAGTCGTAGCGGCGAAGAATTACGCTGCGGTGCGCAAGTGCTACGATGTTCTGAAAATTTGAAGGCGCTTTCTAAGCTGGCTGCGGTCCGCAACAGTATTTTTCGGTTTGCGTGGAGTAACTTCCTCGAGGAGAATTGTTCGAGCACGCGGCAATAGGGGTTTTGATTTCCCTGCATTTTGGTACGGCTTCTCCTGAAACTTCGCCTAGCGGATTCCAGCTAGCGCTGACGGTGTAACAATTTGCTGCCATAGCCAGTTGTTGCAAGCACGTTTCCTGCTGGCTCGGGCCGCGTCTGCAGTCTTGCATCATACTAAAAGGACCGCAGTCAGAAAACAACCAACCAGAAGAAATAAAAAATAGAATTATAACGGCGGCGAAAAAAACTA
The DNA here is from genome assembly GCA_903893865.1 of uncultured Microcaldota archaeon. GTDB lineage: Archaea > Micrarchaeota > Micrarchaeia > Norongarragalinales > Norongarragalinaceae > CAITNU01. Next base: position 5,664 of record CAITNU010000066.1, on the reverse strand, counting down.
TAATCGAAAACGGGTTGTTCAAATTCATTCCAAGCGCCCGCAAGCGTTTACTGGCCGCCGTAATCCTGGAGTTCTTCCTGCTTCTTTCGATAGTAAGCGTAAGCCGCTATCGCCAAAGCAATTATAAGAATCGCGGCTACCAACGGCGAATAATCCGTAGACTGCGTTTTTGGAGTGGTGGACGTCGTCGGAGTTGTTCCGCAGTAGTCGTACGTCCGCTTTATCTCGGCGAATTCCGTTTTGACGAGCGCCGCCTTCTCAATCGCTTTCACGAATCCCGCGGCGGTTTCCTTCGACAGGAAATAGCGCGCGTCGTTCCAATCCTTGCGCAACTGCGCTATTGTTTGCGAGGAAACACCGCACGCGATGACGTTGTCCTCGTTTTTAAGCAAAGCTTCGACGGAAGCGTAAAGTTCGCTTACCGCGTCTAAGGCGGCTTGGCGGTTTATGCGATAAAGCGTCGATTCGATGCTGTCGTTAACCCACTTGTCGCTGCTTGCTGTCAGCCGCGCGAATTCCAGCTGGGGTTTTTGTGAGACGAACTTGTTGCGCAAATCAGTGAGTCCATCGTCGCGCAGAACGTCCAAATTCTTTTGTATGCTTGAAGCGTCGGTTGCGGAAACGTTCGCCTTGTAGAGCGCGAAACTGAAGTCGTTGATTTCCTTGATGTAAGCGTCGTGCGCGTTGAAAAGCGATTCTAGCGAGCGCAGTGAAGCGTTGTACTGCTTGAAGACGGCGTTGAGCGAAGAAGAAGAATAATCGGAAGCGAACTGCGTTTCAAGCGTGCTTCCGTCGCGCGCCGCGCTGTCTGCCGCGAGCGCTTGGTCGCTTAAGCGCGAGAGCGCTCCGTCGATTTTAGAGAACGAGGGCTCGAGTTTCGGGTACAATCCTTGCGTTTGCGCTGAAAAGTCGGCGAGTTTGCGTTGGTTGTCGGAAACCGCGCCTGCGGCGGAACTAAGTAGGGGTTCGACTGCGTCGAATCCCCAGCCGTGCGCCTTCAAAAACTCTTGGGTTACCGCGTAATCGTAGACTGCGTTTCCCACGCGATAAAGCTTGTCTTCGTCGGTCACGACGGCGCCGCTTGAATCGCTTACCGCGACGAGGAGGCGTTTCGGCGAGTAAATAGAGAAAAAGAAAACCCAATACGAATCCGAGCCGACTTCCATCGGTTGCGAAAGCGAGTTCGCGTCTCCCGCGTCGTCGCCGAGAACTGCGCCTGCTTTCTCTTGCGCCGCGCTGCTTGAAAGCGAAGCGTTCGCGAAACTCACGTTCGCGCAAAGCAAGGCGAAGACTGCGATGATAATAAATTCTGTGCGGAAGCTGCGGCAGCCTTTCAAACGAATTCTTTTAACCACGAAAAGCGTTATCCACGGAGCGTTAAAAAAGGTTTCACACGGTTGAACGCGATGCAAAAGAAAACAACGCAGAAAAACAAGCCGAAACTTCCAGAACCGCAGGAGTTGACTTGCGTTCTCGTTCGCCCGATTCACGAACTCAACGTGGGCGCTGCCGCGCGCGCTTGCGCGAACTTCAACGCGGGCTTGCGCTTGGTTTCGCCGCGCTGCAAAATGGGTTTTCAGACGCGGTTGTACGCTAAGCACGCTTGGCGTCTCGCGGAGAGCGCATCCGTGTTCGAGGAAATTGCAGGCGCAACTAAAGGGTTTGACTTGGTGATTGCGACAACCGGCGTTCCCTCGCGTTTTCGCGCCGCTGAGTTCAAGAACTGCGTGAGCGCCGCGCAAGCCGCGCACAAAGCCAAGAATGCGAGAGTCAAGAGGGTCGCGCTCGTCTTCGGTCCCGAGGATAGCGGGCTAGCGCAAAACGAGATAAGCGAGTGCGATTTCTGCGCTTTCATTCCAACGAGCGGCGATTACGCCGTTATGAATCTCTCGCACGCCGTCGCCGTAATGCTTTACGAGTTCCGCCGCGGCGAAAGCGAATCAGCTGAAATCGTCGAAATCTATAAAGCCACTTCCCCTGAAAAAAGGAGGGCGCTAGAGAAACTTTTTTCCGACGTCGTCAGTAAAACCGCGGGCATTAGGGATAAACGGAAAGTCAGTCTAGCGTTCAAGCGCGTGCTCGAGCGCGCGGTCATCGCTCAAGACGAGGCGCAGGCGTTGTTTGCCGAGTTCGGCGAGCTCGCGAAAACAAAAAAAAGTAAAAGCACAAGAAAGTAAGGGCTTATCATGGCTGGTAAAACTAAAACCGATTTCCGCAAGAGCGCGGGAATAATCGTTTTCAGGACGCGCGAAGGCAGGCGCGAATACTTACTCCTCGAGTACGGGGACGACGGGCACTGGGATTATGTGAAAGGCGGAATCGAAAGCGGTGAAAACGAAAAGCAAGCCGCGCTTCGCGAACTGCGCGAGGAAACGGGTTTGGCGGACGCGCGCCTCATCGACGGATTCCGCGAAACGCTGCATTATTTTTTCCGAGAAAAAAACCGGTTGATTTCGAAAACCGTCGTGTTCTTCCTCGGCGAAGCGCCCGCCGGCGCGAGCGTTCGCTTGTCGTCCGAGCACTCGCGCTTCGTCTGGCTTCCGCTCGAAGCGGCGATCGAGAAAGCGACTTTCAAGAACGCGAAGGAAATGCTGCGCAAAACAGAAGCGCTTCTTAACAAGAGTTGAATGAAAAAAATGGTGTTTACTGTTCGCTTGCGGCTCGCGAAGCCGCGTGACTTGAATTTCGTCGTGCGCGGCATCCGCGAGATTCTCGCGATAGAAAAAAAACCCGCGACGAAGAAAATGCTGGCGGAACGCCGCAGGAAGGCGCGCGCGGCAATTCGCAAGCGCGAAGTTCTAGTCGCCGAAGGCGAGGCTGGCGAGCCTGGCGAGCCCGTCGGGTTCTTGTGTTTTGAGGTTTCGCGGAAAACGCCGTTCGGAGTTGATTACGGACCGTGGAGCGAGCGCTTCGCTTGGGTTTCGTGGAGTTTCGTTGACGCGCCGCGCCGCGGGAAAGGCGTGGGCAAAGCGCTTTACGCCGAGTTCGAGCGCGAGTGCCGGCGCCGCGGAATAAAGGAAGTCATGCTCGACGTTTTCGAAGTCAACGCGAAGTCGCGCGCGTTCCACGAAAAACTCGGTTTCGCTCCGTTGCTCTCGATTTACTCGAAGAAAACGCGTTAAGAAAAAAGCTTTAATACTCGTTTTTGGTAAGGCGTAGTCCCTCTTAAAAAAGAAGGCGCCCTTATTTTGTTAGGCTAGATTCAAACGCCGAGAGGCGATAATTTTTTTTCGGTTAAAAGAGGTGTTTCGCGAAAATGGCTGAAATGAAAAACATTTACTGGTTTGACGAACTCGGACGCGAGAATCTCGCGCAAGCAGGCGGGAAAGGAGCGAACCTCGGGGAAATGACTCGCGCGGGACTGCCGGTTCCGCCGGGCTTCGTCGTAAGCGTAGGCGCTTATTACCGCGCGATCAAGGAGAATAATCTCGAGTCGTTCATCGAAGGCAAGCTGCGCAACCTCGACGTGCAAAACGCGGAAGCGCTGCAGAAAGCGAGTGACGAGATAAAGCGCGCGATCGAGCGCGCGCCGGTTCCGCAGGACATTCGTTCGGACGTAGTTCGCGCTTATAACAAAATGTGCGGCGTCACGGGAATTCCGAGCGCAAACCAGGAGATGCTCGTTGCGGTGCGCAGCAGCGCGACTGCCGAAGATTTGCCCGACGCTTCTTTCGCGGGCCAGCAGGCCACGTTTCTCAACATGAAGGGAGCGGAGCAAGTTGTTGATGCGGTGCGGCGTTGCTGGGCGAGCTTGTTCGAGGCGAGGGCGATTTATTACCGCGTTGAAAACGGTTTCGAGCACGTGAAAGTCGGACTCAGCGCCGTCATCCAGAAAATGATTCAAAGCGAGTCCAGCGGAGTAATGTTTACGGCGGATCCCGTCACGGGCGATCGCTCGAAGATAATCATCGAAGCGGGTTTCGGACTCGGGGAAGCGATTGTGAGCGGGCAAATTACGCCAGACAATTACGTCGTTGACAAGGAAACGCTGCGCATTACCGACAAGTTTATCGCGCAACAGGAAATGATGATTATCCGCCTTCCGAACGGCAAGACAGATCACGCGGACGTGCCGGAAGAGATTCAGGAAAAACAAAAAACGAGCGACGACTTCATAGTGCAAATCGCGAAATTCGGCCGCGCGATTGAAAAGCATTACGCTTACCCGCAGGACATCGAGTGGGCGATAGAGCGAGGGCGCGTGTATATCACGCAAAGCCGAGCGATTACGACGATAAAAGGAAAAGACGGAAGCAAAAGCGAAAGCAAAAACGCAATCCCGCCCTCGGAATCAAAGCCAACGAACGTCGAAATCAAAGCGGGCGGTGCGAAAGCGACTGAAGCCAAGGATGCGAAAGTGATTTTGAAGGGACTCGGCGCTTCCCCGGGAATCGCGAGCGGCGTCGTGAAACTCGTCACCGACAAAAACCAGCTCGCAAAAATAACGAAGGGCGACATCCTCGTCACTGAAATGACGAGTCCCGACTACGTGCCGGCAATGAAGCGCGCGAGCGCGATAGTCACTGACGCTGGCGGAATGACGTGCCACGCGGCGATCGTGAGCCGCGAACTCGGGATTCCGTGCATCGTCGGCTCGAAAAACGCCACGCAAGTCCTCAAAGACGGGCAAACTGTTACCGTTGACTCGAAGCGCGGAGTGGTCTACGACGGCCGCATCGCACTCGAAGCGCCAGCTGCAGCCGCATCAAATGCTGGCGGAGCAACCGTCATCGCAGGAGGCGGCGGTTACACGACGGGCACGAAGATTTACGTGAACATCGCGGACGTCGACGTCGCCGAGCGCGTGGCGCAGAAAGACGTTGACGGAATCGGCTTGCTGCGTGCCGAGTTCATGATCGCCGGCTTAGGCGTGCACCCTAACAAGCTCGCGAAAGACGGTCGTTCGGCCGAATTCATCGACATGCTTGCGGAAAATTTGCGGCGCATAGCGAGCGCTTTCGATCCGCGGCCGATTATTTACCGCGCCAACGACTTCAAGACGAACGAGTACCGCGGCTTGCCGGGCGGAGAGGAATTCGAGCCCAAGGAAGAAAACCCGATGATCGGTTACCGCGGCTGCTTCCGTTACGTGATGGATCCCACGGTATTCAAAATGGAGATTGAGGCGATTAAGAAGGTTCGCAACGAGTACGGGCTCAAAAACGTGTGGCTCATGATTCCGTTCGTGCGCACTGTCGAGGAATTCGAGAAGTGCAAGCAAATCTGCGAAGAGAACGGGCTAGCGCAGAATCAAGATTTCAAGCTCGGAATAATGTGCGAAGTGCCGTCAACCGTTATAATGGCTGAAGAGTTTTGCGAGGCCGGCGTCGACTTCATGTCGATTGGGAGCAACGATTTATGCCAACTCACTCTGGGTGCAGACAGGGACTCAGGCATTTTTGCTAAATATTTTGACGAGCGTGACCCGTCGGTAATGCGCTCGATAAAGTTGGTTATCGAACGTTGTCACAAATACGACGTTCCCGTAGGAATTTGTGGCCAACTTCCTTCGGTGCACGCGTGGGCTGCGGAAAAGCTTGTGGAGTTCGGAATTGATTCCATCAGCGTTAATCCAGACGTCATCGAGCGAACTCGCAAAACTGTTGCAAGCGCAGAAAATAAAATTATGCTGCGACGACTATCTGAATTGCAAAAAAAGGGTTC